>CAVOEV010000232.1:0-7714 GCA_963694825.1 Planctomycetota bacterium | reverse complement strand
CGAAGTTTCCTGGACCTGTTGGGCGTCCGATACTATGTCTGTCGGCGTGGAGCTCATCAGGGCGACGCGTCCGATCTGGCGGGCGATCGGCCGGTGAAGTTGGACGTGTTTCGTTACCGGGGCGTGGATTACGACCTGTTCGAGAATTCGACGGCGAGGCCTCGAGTGGTGATTGTGCATGATTGGCGTCAGGAGCCATCGCTGGCGAGTCTTGAGGCGACGGTAGAGTCTGAGCAGGAGTTGCTGGTTGTGTTGGAGGAATTGTTTCGGCCATTGATCGAAGAGGGGTTCGAGGGTGGGACGTTTGTCGAGGTCGCATTGCCTGCTCCCGAGCAGTTGGTGGTGAATGCGGGAGGTACGGATGTCGCCGACAGCGTGACGTTGCTCGAACGAACCGCACACCGAGTCACCGTTCGAGTCAAGCAGGCTCGAGCCGGACTGGTCGTCTTCAGTGACAGTTGGACACCCGACTGGAAGGCGACCGTCGATGGACGTCCCGGGAAGGTTGTGCCGGCCAACCTGTTCATGCGTGCGGTGCCGTGTCCGGCGGGTGAGCACACGATCAGTGTTTATTACCAGTCGGACAGTTTCGAACGAGGGTCGATCGTGTCGTTGGTGTCCTTGCTGGTGTGCCTGATGTTATTTGCGGCCGGTCCATTCGGGCGACGGTTCCTGCGATCGGGGGCGACCGAGGGATGATCGTGCCGTCTTCGGGTAGTTTTGTACGAGTGTTGACCCTTGGGGCTGTCTGTCTGGCAGCCACTGTCGGCGGTTGTGGTTCTGGGGATGATGATCGTGGTGTGGCGGGTCGGTCGACGTCCGGTTCGACCGTGGCGGTTGCCGGTCGTCGCAGTTCGGGGCCACCTCGACCGATGTTGAAGGTGCCTCGAGACGATGGCAGCGGCGACTTCGAGATGCTCGAGATGGCGGCTGGTGATCTGCGAGTCGCCGCCTGGGACAATTCGTATTCACCAGCTCAGCTCAGCGGTCTGAGATCTCTGTACAACCTCCGTGATGCTCCGGACTATGACGCGTTTTCGGTGGCATTGAATTTCGAGCATGTGATCAGCGGTCACCACCGGCCCGAGAACGATTTCAGTCCTCGGCATGGACCGTATCGACTGAAGCAGATCGACGAGACGACTGTCGAGTGGGTTCGTCGGTCCGGGGACAGTCCGTGGAAGTTGGAGAGCACGATGCGGGCGACTCTGAGTGGGTCGTCGGCGATTGATTTCCAGTTCCGCTGCACGCCTCGCGACGCGAGTCTGTTTGGCGAGCACGGTTACGCGGTGTTGTTCTGGGCCAACTACATGAATCCGTTGACCGAGATCGCGATGCATTTCCGGGGCGTGACGGGTCCAGAATCGGAGCCAGAGTGGGTGTCGGTCGAGGCATCTCGGACCGATTTCCTACACCGTCATGGCGGAGTCTACCGCAGTCGGGACTCGAAGCGACTGGCGTATGCCGATGACCACAAGTCGCCGTGGAACGTGGCCAGTTACGAGTACCCCCGTTTCATTCGGCCGTTCTACTACACCCGAGCCGATCACGGGATGGTGTTGATCATGATGTTCGACCGGATGGTGACCGATCGTGATGAGATCCGTTTTGCGATGTACCGGTTCCAGGTCAAGGCTCGGTCACGTCGTCCGGCATGGGACTTTCAGTACGTGATTCGTCAGGTGCAGACGGACCGCGAGTATGGATTCCGTGGCCGGTTGGTCTGGAAGACGTTCGTCAGCGGGTCGGACTGCGAGGCGGAGTACGAGCGTTGGCTCGCGAGTTGGGATCAGTCGCCAGCGAGTTTGCGGACGGACAGTTTGCGGACAAACGGTTCGAGGTAGGCGGCCTTTTGGCGGCAGCCGTCTGGCGAGAGGTGGCAGTCGTCGACCCAATTGCCGGCCGAGACGGTCGACGCAGGGAACGGTGCGAGCGTGACGTCGAGTTGATTGGCGATGGCCTGGAGCACCAGGGCGTGTTGTTGGATCTGATCGACGTCCTCGGAGGTCAGGGCGTGTTGTGATTCGAGTCGGAAGGGGACCAGAACTGGCAGGGCGTTGTCGGCCTGAACCAGTTGGACGAGTGACTGGATGTTGTGTTGAAACGCGGGGCGGTCGGTCCGTGTTTCCGGGAACCAGCGGCTGTCGGGTGGCGTGTTGTGGGGTCGTTCGAGAGTCTGAGAGCTCGGGGGTTGTCCTTTGACGAGCGGGATCAGGACCAACGCGGCCAGTCGGCTTTGCAGCAACTGGCGTCCTGCAGGTCCCCACATCTCAGGCATGTTCATCGGCTTGCGCCAGTGGCTGTAGTCGGGGTGGTAGTGGCCTCGACCGATGGCCAATGCGTCATTGCCTCCGGTGTGGATGATCACGATGTCGGGTTGGTAGTAGTGGAACTTGAAGTGGTAGTGAGTGATCAATTCGGCGGACGTACCAAAGGGCAGGCCGGCGTTGATCACTTCGTACCGCCGTGTGTCTGTGGGTGTGTTGCTGTTGAGGATTCGTTCGAGTTGAGCGGGGTAGGCGTGCTGGGCCGAATCGACTCCCCAGCCGTAGGTGGTCGAGCCGCCCAGGCAGAGGACACGGATGATGCCGGGCGTTCTGGCGAGTGTCACGGGGCGACCGCGGTAGCCCTGTAGGTTGTGGTCGAGTTCACCGGTCCTGGAGCGATGACCGGGTGCTGGTGAGTAGAGCAGGTAGGGTTGCGGGATCGAGCGTTGGAATGCGGCTTCGGGCAGCAGTTCCCCGGCGAGGGCGGCTCGAATCGGCTCGAGTGATCGGGCTGGCCCTCTGCGAAACAGCATTCGCGCAACACCCTCGGCCAGCATCAACCCGATCATCAGCCCCAGCCCGACGGCCAGCCATCGCCATCGTCGTTTCGAGCCGGTTGATTGAGTTGAGTCAGGGGGTGTTTGGGAGGCGGTCATCAGCGGTGTCTTTGGGGTGATCTCATGCGCAATGTGTACAACCGGATGGAGGACCGTGAAATCGGCTGGTGCCAGGCAGGATTTCGAACCGTTATCCTAACCTCTGGACCAACCCGTCATGTACGCTGATATGTCGTGAGTCGGCACAATCGGCATCAGGATGCGATAGTTCGGGCGGTCCGGTCCATCACGACACGGGACGGCACGTCAGGTTGACGGTTGGGGTACAGCGTTGGAGAGCGAACAACTGACGACCGGGCGACGTCGACGACTGCACAAGGGACTGGGTCTGCTGTGCGGTCTGGTCGTGGCATTTGTGATTGGTGAGTCGGCTGTGCGTGTGTTGGACCTGCCGCCACGGCCCTTGCCTCGCCTGGCAGCTGGCTATTACGAACTTTCGCCCAATCGCCTGTTGAAATTCCGCTACCGTGCAGGGACGTTGCCCGAGGATATTGCCGAGCCGGGCGATCATCTCGGTTTCCGAATCAATTCGGCTGGCTTCCGTGACGTCGAGCACGAGGTCATCAATTCCGATGGCCGTCATCGGATCGTGGTACTTGGCGATTCGATCACCGCGGGTGTTGGAGTCTCTGACCCGGAGGCCGTGTTCACTCGTCGACTCGAGAGACTGCTCAACGCCAGCCAAGGTGTCAGGTCCTGCGAGGTGATCAACCTGGGCGTTGGTGGCTACCACACATTGCAGGAGACCGAGACGCTACGGGTGTCGGGGCTGGAGTATCGACCTGACCACGTCGTTGTTGCCTTTTGCGTCAATGATCTGGCTTGGGACTCTGACGGACAGGTACTCGAGGAGTTGCGCAACCAGCTACCGCCAGAGCAGCAGAGTGTGTTGTTGCGAGGTTGGCGAAGCAGTGGATTGGTCGACTTCGTGGTGTCGCAGTCGCGTCTGGGTTTCTTTGTCTACCACCGGTTCAACAGACTGGACGGATTTCTGGATTTGGAGTGGCGACGCGAGAGTCGATCGGGGCACGTGGGGACTCCGTTGCGATTGGGTCTCGAGCAACTGGAGTCATTGGCTGCTGAGGGTGGATTTCGGTGTCATCTGTTCCTCGTGCCGGCCTTCGACCGTCCTTTTGATGAGTACGCTCATGCGGATCTCCATCATCGGGCGCGCGAGCAGGCTGCCCGCTGGCGGGGCCTGGCCGTGGTGGATTTACTCGAGGGGTTTGGTGAGCAGGAGCTCGAGGCGTCCGATCTGTCTCACGACGGGTTGCATCCGAATCGTGCGGGTCACGAGATCCTGGCCACATTGATACATCGTCATCTCGAACCGATCGTGACCGATGGTGTTTTGGAGGTTCGTTCGCGATGAACATTCTGGGCCTTTCGGGTGGAATCAAGATCGGCAACCAGGACGGTGCGGCGGCCTTGGTGGTCGACGGTCGTCTGGTTGCGGCGGCTGAGGAGGAGCGATTTCTGGGCATCAAGTTTGCCAACGGCCAACTGCCAAGAAACGCCATCGTCTATTGTCTGGCCGAGGCCGGTTTGTCGGTCGAGGATCTTGATGTGGTCGTCTTTGCCGGAGCGACTTACGAGCGGTTCGAGGAGATCCTGGCCGACTACTTTGTGTTTCAGTTCGGGCACGCGCCGCCGGTCGTCCTGGTCGACCATCATTCGGCCCATGCTGCCAGTGCCTGGTACGGCACCGACTGGGACGAGGGCCTGGTGCTGACGATGGACTTTTCGGGCGACCGCAAGGCGACGACGGTCAGTCGAGGTGGTGCGGACGGGTTGGTCGAGATCGAAGTGATCCACAAGCCGAATTCGCTGGGCATTTTTTATTCAGCCATCACTCAGTACCTCGGTTTCCAGCGTGACAGTGACGAGTACAAGGTGATGGGGATGGCCGCCTACGGTGAGCCTCGGTTTGATCTCGACGCGTTGCTTGGGATCACATCCGACGGCTACGAGTTGGCGGAGGGGTTCGTACGCGGCATCTCGTCCGATTTGCCGTCACCTTCGAAGCAGGAGCGTCTGTACGGCGACTTGCCGGTCCCGGTGTCGCCACGTTCACCGGGCACTCCGATCACTCAGGATCACTTTGACCTGGCCGCTTCGGCTCAGCAGCAACTCGAGCGAGCGGTATTGAGTCTGCTGGGTCATCATCTGGAGTCGACCGGACTGAGCCGTGTGGCGATTGCCGGCGGCGTGGGATTGAATTGCCTGATGAACCGTTCGATTCGCGATCACGATGCAGTGTCGGACCTGTTCGTGCCGCCGGTTTGCAGCGATGCCGGGTTGGCCTTGGGCGGCGCGTTTCTGGAATCGAGGCGACGGGGTGATGTGCCCGAGACGTATCGTCATGCGTTCTGGGGTCCCGAGTTTTCGGCCTCGGAGATCCGCAAGGTGCTGGATCGGGCGCGTGCGGACTACCGCGAGGTCGAGGATCCGGGCGTGGCGGCGGCCGAGTTGATCGAGCGAGGCGCGATCGTGGGTTGGTTCCAGGGACGGATGGAGTACGGTCCTCGGGCCTTGGGTTGCCGGAGCATCCTGGCGAGTCCACGTCGGGCCGAGATGAAGGACGAGATCAACGCGAGGATCAAGTTCCGCGAGGAGTTTCGGCCGTTGGCTCCGAGTGTTCGTCATCACGAGGGGTCTCGGTTCTTCGCCGACTACTCCGATTCTCCCTACATGACCCAGTGTTTCGAGGCGACCCGGGAGACGGCTTGCGAGGCTCCGGCGGTCGTGCATGCGGACGGGACCAGCCGATTGCAGAGCGTGCATCGGGCGAGCAATCCGGGCTACGATGAGTTGATTGCCGAAGTCGGGCGTCGTACGGGCTTGCCGATGGTGCTCAATACCAGCCTGAATGCCTACAACGATCCGATGGCCTGCCAACCACATCAGGCCTTGAGGACGTACTTTGTGACGGGGCTTGATGCGATCGTGCTCGGGCCGTTTGTCCTCGAGAAGTCCAATCAGCGGGTGCCTGACTGATGGCGCATGTCCGAGTTATTCCGACGTTGTTGTTGACCGAACGGGGCATTGTCAAGACGGTCGGTTTTGACGATCCGACCTACATCGGTTGTGCGGTCAATGCCGTGCGAGTCTTCAACGCCAACGACGTGGACGAGTTGATCCTGCTGGACATTGAGGCGACGGTCGAGGGTCGGATTCCGGACGTCGAGCGGGTCGGGGAGATTTGTGACGAGAGTTTGATGCCGGTGGCGGTTGGCGGCGGGTTGCGGGATGTGGAAGCGGTTCGCGAGATATTGGCGTGCGGAGCCGACAAGGTGGTGTTGAACAGTTCGGCGATTGAAGTACCGGGCCTGGTTCGCGAGTGTGCCGAGAAGTTTGGCAGCCAGTGCGTGGTGGTGTCGCTGGACGTGCGTCAGAGCGAAAAGAGCTACGAGGTGTTCACTCGACGGGGGACATTGGGAAGCGGGCAGAGTGTCTGCGAAGTGGCTGTGGCGATGCAGCAGCAGGGAGCCGGCGAGATCCTGATTAACTCGATCGATCGAGACGGCAGTTGGGAGGGTTACGATCTGGAGCTGGTTTCGCAGGTCGCCGCGGCGGTCGGTGTGCCGGTGATCGCTCTGGGTGGAGCTGGTAGTGTGAGTGACCTGGGCCGAGCGGTTCGCGAGGCGGGCGCTTCGGCCGTGTCGGCTGGCAGCTTGTTTGTGTATCACGGCCGACGACGTGGCATCCTGATCACCTTTCCGACTCAGGCAGAACTCACCGAGGCCCTGGGGGCCGACAGTGTGCGGGAGCGGGTATGAGTGTGTTGCCGGTGGAGGGTGACGTGTGCTGGTGCAGTCGCTGCGTGATGCACGACGGCATCGATGGCGTCGTGTTGGATACCCGGGGGGTTTGCAACCACTGTCATCTACACGACAAACTCGATCGACTCTACCCACTGACCGACGTCGGCCATGCCGAGTTGTTGAAGATCGTCGCGAAGATCAAGCGTCAGGGGCGGGGCAAGACCTACGACTGCATCGTGGGGATCAGCGGCGGTCGGGACACGTGTTATTGTTTGTACAAGTGCAAGGAACTGGGGCTGCGGCCTCTGGCGGTGCATTTCGACAATGGGTGGGATTCCGAGATTGCCAAGACCAACCTGCGTCGGGTGCTCGAAGGGCTTGATGTCGACCTGCACACCGTGGTGGCCGACTGGGAGGAGTCTCGGGAACTGACCAACTGCACGATCCGGGCCTCTCTGCCCTACATCGACATGACCGACGATGTTGGAATCGTCAGTGCGTTGTATCGCACAGCGGCACTCGAGGGGATCGGCTGGATCATCCACAGTCATTCGTTTCGATCCGAGGGGATCAATCCGCTGCGGTGGAACTACATGGACGGACGGCTGGTGCGGCAGATCATCAAGCGGTTTTGCCGGAGGAAGTTGAAGTTCTTCGAGAACGTCGAATTGAGGCATTTTTTCTGGTGGATATTCGTCAAGCGGATCAAGACCTTCACGATCACCAATTACTACGATGACCTGGGTGAGAGGGTCGACGAGTTTCTGAGCGAGAACTACGGTTGGCAGGGGACTGGCGGGTGGCACTTCGACAACGAGATTTTCGGGCTGGCGTGTCATTACTCGCGGGTAAAGTTCGGGATCGACTGGCGGATTCCCGAGTTCGCTGCGTGGGTCCGGACCGGCGAGATGACTCGGGAGGCGGCGTTGGAGGAATTGGCCGAGATTCCGGCGATCGAGAGCGACGAGATTGTCGGTTATGGTTTGAAGAAGCAGGGGATTGATGAGGAGGAGTGGCAGGAGATTCTGGCGGCCGAGCCGAAGTACTTCACCGATTACCCGACGTA
>CAVOEV010000231.1:0-7742 GCA_963694825.1 Planctomycetota bacterium | reverse complement strand
GGCACGACGAGACTCACTCGGACTGATGCTCGCTCATGCACCCGCACGACTCGCCCAGAACGACCTCGCCCGCATGCAATGGACCGGGACCCGACACCTGGTATCCGACTCAAGAACCCCGGCACCACAAAACCGCTCGCTGCAGTCCGATGGACCGAAACCCGATCCCGGATTGGCCCGACTGCAGCACGGACCCCGAGCCGCTCGACTCGAGGGCTGGGCACTCTACACCCACTGGTCGCTCGAAACCGACCGAACCGCCTCGCGAGCCTGGTTCCTGCCACTGGCCCCGGACACCGCCCCAAAACCCGACCCGCGACTGGAACGGCAACCGCCGCCGATTCGACGAGGAACACTCGCTGCCGTCAAACCGATCCTTGGGCTCACCGACAACGGCCAAACACTCGACGTCGTCTTCGAATGCGACCGCCCCGGCATGCTGATCCTCGCCGATCGGTTCTACCCGGGCTGGAAAGCCACTCGCTCACTCAACCGGACTCAGCCACAGGAGACGCCAATCGAGATGGCCTGGGGCGAGTGGCGGCTGGTCACTGTCCCCTCCCCGGGACACTGGACCATCCGCTTCCGGTTCGAGTCCGCTTCGCACAAACTCGGCCGACTCATCTCAGTCGTGACACTCGTGATCTGGCTGGCACTGATGGCCGTGCCCCTTTGGCACCGACGAGGCAACAAGCCGGGTTCCCTACAGACGCACACCCCGGCCTGATGTAGAATCGCTTGGCACGCCGTTGCGACACACCGCCCCGTTTGCACCGACCCCAGCAGCATCCCGATGACACCTCAGGCAAACACCTCGCACCCTCACCTCGCCCACCGGCTGCCACTGGCCGCCGCCTGCCTGGCACTGCTGGTCGCCGGCTGCCCGGATTCCGGGGGCAAGACCGGTGGCGGAGCCAATCTCCCGGATGTCACATCGACCGACGTCACTCGCCACTGTGGCCCCGGCCCGTGGACCGAATCCGACAAGCCCATCAGCCTGTTCGTCGACATCACCGACGACGTGGGAATCGACTTCCAACGGGTCGTCGGACCACTGGGTACCTACTTCCTCCCCGAAATCAACGGCTCGGGCGGAGCCATGTTCGACTACGACGGCGACGGAGATCTCGATATCTACCTCGTCAACAGCGGCCGCTCGCCCAAAGCCGTTGGCGACTTCCCTGATACTGTGCGAATCGAAAACCGCATGTACCGACAGGAAGCCGATGGACGCTTCGTCGACGCCACAGCCGGATCCGGGCTCGGTGACACCGGCTACGGAATCAGCTGTGCCATCGGTGACGTCGATAACGACGGCGACCTCGATGTAATCGTGACCAACTACGGTCCCGATCGACTCTACCTCAATAATGGCCAAGGCCGCTTCCAGGACGTTTCAGAGAAAGCCGGGATCACCAGCTCCGGCTGGGCCAACTCGGCCGCGTTTTGTGATTACGACCGAGACGGACGACTCGACCTGTTCATCACTCAGTATGGCTCCGAAGCCTTCGATGCACACAAGCGGGCGTGTGACTACGGCGGAGGACACGTCGGGTACTGTTCGCCACTGGAGTTCCAACCCTCGCATGACGTGCTGTTTCACAACCAGGGCCCCGGGCCCGACGGAATCGTCCGCTTCCGAGATGTGACCTCCGCAGCCGGCATCGATGCCGAACGGGCCGAAGGCACCGGGTTTTGCGTCGTCCCAGCCGACCTCAATCGCGATGGCTGGACCGACTTCTACGTCGCCAACGACATGTACCCCAACCGACTCTGGATCAACAAGAAAGATGGCACGTTCGAAGACCTCGGACTGCAAACCGGGTCGGCCTACAATTTCCTGGGCCGGGGAGAAGCCAGCATGGGACTGGCCATTGGTGATGTCGATTCCGACGGAGACCCCGACCTGCTCTCAACTCACTTCACCGACGAAACCAATACGCTCTACATCAACGACCGCGGACAGTTCCGTGACGCCACCGAACAATGGCAACTCGGACTGCCCAGTCGACGACACACCGGATGGGGTGTCGCCCTCATCGATCTCGATCACGATGGATTCCTCGATATCCCACTCGTCAACGGACTCGCCCTGCCCTGCCAATGGCGAAACAGTGATGCCGACCGACAGGGAGATGTCGTTGACCTCAACACGCTGACCGAGGCCGGACAGGCCACCGTCGACGACCCGGCCGCGTTCTGGGCCGAATACGTCGATCGCAATCAAATCTACTTCAATACCGGAAAACACAGCTTTGTCGAACGGACCAGCCAGGGAGGCGACTTCTGCCGCAAGCCGAACTCCGGCCGAGGACTTATCTATGGCGATATCGACAACGATGGGGACCTCGACCTGCTGGTCACCACGACCGGGGGCCGAGCCAGACTCTATCGCAACGACGTCCCCAAGTCCGGACATTGGCTCCGAGTCACACTCCAACTCCAAACGTCACTCCGCGACGCCTATGGAGCCGAACTGACCATCGTCGCCGGCACACACCGCTACCATCGGATTCTCAACCCCGCCAGCAGCTTCCTCGCCAGCCACGACCCGCGAGCCCACGTCGGACTCGCCGAAGATCACTACGATCGGATTGAAGTCCGGTGGCCCGACGGAGCGCTGCAGACCGAGCACTTCCCTGGCGGGACCGTCGATCGACCGGTGACACTCGTTCAAGGCCGAGGCCAACCCGCCACGACTGACTCCAAATGACGGGAATATACGCCCGTTACGACGGCTCTTGTCGTTGCATCACCGTTTCCCGACCGTCATAATCAGCCTGCATCCCATTTCCGAAGGACTCCTCATGCATACCAGCAACAGCCGGTTTCGCGTCGGCCACAGACTGCTCGCCGCCAGCCTCCCACTGATCCTCACTGCGACACTCGCCCTCACCGGCTGCAGCGACCCCGGCACCAACGTGGCACAGGAAAAGGATAAGGACCAGGAGACCTTCGACAACTACTCCGACCTGTCCAAAATCACTGATCCCAACGAAATGAAAGCCGCCAAAGCACTCAAGGCTGCCGGCGCCAGCGTCTTTGTCTCCGAAGGCTCGGTCATCGACGTCGGATTCCAGAATGGCGGTTGCGATGATGCCATCGCCGAAAACCTGAAACACACACCCAACCTCACACAACTGACACTCATGAATTGCTCGAAAGTGACCGACGCTAGCGTCGATGCCATCGCCGGCCTCAAAAAACTCACAAGCGTCATGCTCACGGGCACCGGAATCACAAACGCCGGAGCGATGAAAATCAAGAATGCCCTCGCCAAAACTGCCATGATCATGCACCCGGCGACAGAAGGTTCGATGCGGCGAGCCGGCGGCGGTGGCGGACAGTAACACCTGATCCGCTGGCCCGAACGCTTCAGTCGGTCGTGCTGGTGGCGGACGGTGTGTCTTCGAGAATCACCAACTCGCGGTCGGCTTGGATCGGGCCCAGGGTCTGAGTTCTGCCGCCCGGCCAGCGAACACGGACTCGCTCGACCCGAGCCGACTTGCCCAGCCCGAATGCCAGACGCGGGCCGTTGGACGACGCGTAACTCGTGCCACTCTTGACCTGCCGCGTCTGGTCGGGCAGTCCCTTGATGTGGATCGTCACGATCGAGCCGACCGCGTCACGCGACGTGGTCGTTCGAGTGCCCACCAGACGGACACTCAACCAGTGATGCCCGCGACGGTCGCTGCGGTTCTCCAAAACCGCGACCGGCTCGTTGACGTGACTCACCACCAGGTCGACGTCCCCGTCGTTGTCCAGATCACCGCGGGCGACTCCGCGACCCATGTGAGGCGACTCGAGATAGCTGCCGGCCGAAGAGGCCACGTTCGTGAAACGACGGCCACTGTCGTTCTCGAACAACAGGGGCAATTGACGCAGAGGCGCTTCGCTTGGATGACGGATCACATGCCCGTTGCTGACGAACACGTCCTCGTCACCGTCGAGATCGAAGTCGAAAAATGTGGTGCCCCAGCCGACATACAGACCGCCGACTGTGGTCAAACCGGTCAAATGACTGACGTGACGGAACATGCCTCGCCCGTCGTTTCGGTACAGAGCAATGCTCTCTCGCTCGTAATTTGTCACCCACAAGTCCGGACGCCCATCCAGGTTGTAGTCGGCCAACTCCACACCCATGCTCCCCTCCGGAACACCCGTCTCGCTGACACCCGCACCACTCTGCATCGCCACCTCCTCAAACACGCCCCGACCGTCGTTGCGATACAGGAAATTCGGGACCGTGTCGTTGCAGACATAAATGTCCAGGTCTCCGTCCAGATCGATGTCGCACATCATCACGCCCAGCCCCTTGCCCGTGGCGCCACGCTGCACCAGACCCGATGAAACCGAACGGTCGCTGAAACTGCCGTCGCCGTTGGACACGTACAACGTGTCGGCAATGGGTTCGAATTGACGAGGCGGACAAATGTCCTGTTTGCCCGTCTCCTTCGACGGACAAAACGGGTGATTCTCGAAACTCCAGTTCACGTAGTGAGCAATGTAGAGATCCGGATGACCGTCCTGGTTCACGTCCCCCCACGCTGCCGTCGAACTCCACTCGTGGTCGTCCAAACCGGAGACAATCGTCGAGTTCTCGAACGTGCCGTCACCCAGATTCCACCACAACACCACGCCCCCATAACCGGTCAGCAGGACGTCGGGGAAACCGTCGGAATCAAAATCACCGACAGCGACGCCGTGTGAATACAAACTCGAAACGCCAGACGTCCCTGCCTCGGAACCGGCGTCATCAAACGACCAGTCGCCACGATTCAAAAACACGCCCGATCGATGACCCGCGATTGTCTTGTTCGTCCCGAACCGGCCGCCGCCAGGGAGAAACAGATCAAGATCCCCGTCACGGTCCCAGTCGAGTAAACCAATGCCGCCACCCAAAGACTCGACAATCGAGTACACTCCCGCTTCCTGACCATTGCGATAACGGAAGTCGATTCCCGACTCGACAGCACGGTCGACAAACATCGCCACCGACGACGACGTTCCACTCATCTTAATGCCCTGCCCGCCTATGCCCGATGCAGTGGGCACGGCCTTCGGATTGTTCCCCGGAACCGATCCGGCAGGACGGCAGCCGGCGGCGATCATCACCGCTGCAACCAGTCCCAAGCAACCCAGACAACTCGCCAACACGGCCACGCGCACCGCCAACTCCTTCACAGTCCGAATTCTTACGACTCCCCGGCTGCCAACCGACTAGTAACCTTCCGGTTGATTCTCTGGCTGGACTTTTGGCTGACCGGACGGCTCGCTGGCCTGCCCAGTCTTACGACCCGGAGACAGGATCTTGCGTTTGCGGTTCCGCTCCTTCAACACGCGATCCGCTTCCACACGTTCCGGGGCGGTCATGTACTGCAAAGTCGATTCCATCTGCAGGTCTGATGTAACGTACTCGCCGACATACACGTCCGTCCCCGAATGCTTCTCTTGCCACTTCTTCAAAGTCGTCCTCTCGAACGGATAGTTCGTCAGGCCCGGAAACTCCTCGGCATCCTGCGGGAAGTGCGTTTCGTTGTCGACCGTCAACATCATCGATCCCCCCTCGCCTCGGCCCATCAACCCTAGGCCGATCGTCTTTCTCGTGCTCCCCTCCGGAAGGCACACCACCCGAGTTAAATCGGCATCGGCATCGTTGGTCACTGTGATCAGTTTTCCTCCAACCCGGTCGTTGACGATTCCACCCATCTCGCCCTCAACCGTCTGACTCCCAAGCAACGTGGTCAGAGGATACGCACGGTGCGAATCGCCAACCGTGACGCCGATCACCAAACACCCGCTGGCAAAACGGACATCGGCCAGATCGTGGATCTCCGGACGGTTCACACCCGGCATTAGGAATGGAGTCATGTATCCGGTGACCATCAATCGGTTGGCCTCCTGATCAAAACCTGGTCGTTCCAACGCCAGCATACTGCTCGTCTCGCCGGGCGACGCCACGTAGATTGCGCCCAGGACCAGTATCGTCCCTAACAACACGAACAGGATCTTGACGGCTGCACTGGCGGGCTTCCCCGGAGTAAAACTGCTGCCGACACTGCCCTCGCCCACATCACTGTCCATCCCTTCGCTGGACTCGTCATCCAACGGCACTTGACTCTCGTCGCTCATTATCATCCCTCTCCCGGATTCAACGCCGGCTGCGTGTCGAGTTCGACTCCAGTCTCGCCCCCACCTCCGCCAGCCCCACCTTGCCCACCTTGCCCACCCTGCTCTACATGCTTCGCATGAAACGCCGCCCGCTCGGTTTTCCCCTTGCCCGAGTAGTATTCGGCCAGCAATCTGTGAGTCGCCACGTGGCCGGCATCGATGTCGAGCACCGACAGCAGCCAGCCGAGGCCGTGTTGAGGATTGTCGTACTTCATCAAATGGCTGCCGATCTTGAATCGCAGATCGGCGTTTCGAGGTTCGGACCGGATGATGTCGGTCCAGACCTGCACGCGACCCATCGCCTGCTGAGCGTCTGCGACGAACTGGAAATGATAAGCGGCCTCGGACAAGGTCAACTCGGCCTCGGCTCGACGACTGGCCAACAACAGAGCCCCGGCAACCGAAATCGCCGACCCGCCGTCCTGCAGCCGCGCCGATCGATCGCTGCGGCGACGACCCACCGCCTGGAGACTCAACGCCAGACTGTACCTCGCCTCGGTGTCGCTGGGCCGCAGACGGCACGCCGGACGCAACCAACGCAATGCCTGTTGAGGACGGCCCGCCGTTTCTTCTAGTTGACCCAACGCCAGTTGAGCCTCGAAATGACCCGGGTCGCTAGCCAGCACCTCCTCGAACATCTCCCGTGCTCGGTCGATCTCGCCCTGGCCATGGTAACACTGCCCCAGGCCCGTCAGGACCTCCGGATGACTCGTGTCCTCCAGACGGCAGGCCTCAAATTGAGCAATCGCCTCGTCGTACTGGATCGTCTTCTTCAAAACCTCCGCCAAACGCAGTCGCACGTCGGTGCGAGTCCCCGACAATAAGACCGCCTTGCGGTACTCGGCAACCGCCTTGCCCGGATTCGCCCGGTTCTCGTAGAACAAGCCGCGAAACATGTAACACTGCGCGTCATCGGGGTAGGCCGACTGCCATTCGTCAAGAAGGGGCTGGGCCAGGCCGAACTGGTAACTGAGAAAATAGCCGTTGACCAGGGCCTCGCACACCTCTGGCCCCTCGTCCCCATAGTCGCCGCCTCGACTCAAAAACTTGTACAACTCCGGTGCACTCGCGTTCAACTGGCCCGCCTGGGCCGCTCCCATCAACTGCTCCAGACGAATCAATTCCGCCGGCCAACCGTAACCCTCGGCCACGTCCAGATGCTCGGCCACACGCCCGAACTTTCCCAGACGACGGTAGCTCCGAGCCAGCAGGTAGTTCACCTCGGGATTGTTCGCATCGATCCGATGAGCACCCACAAGGACCGATACCGCTCCCTCACTGTCACGCTCACGCAACAGATTCCGTGCCCCTCGCAAACTCCACGCTACCGAAATCGGCTTCCAGAATGCACCGCCCAGCAACGCCACGATGACGCCGATCGCCAAAACACTTCTCAAAGGACGCTGCCACACTGTCACGACTCCAGCAGGAACACACCACGTCGCAAACCCACACACAAGTCTACGTCATGTCCAACCCTCACGCTGGCTGATCTCCCTTTGGAATCTCCACCGAACCAACCGAAAAAACAAACGATTCTGGCATTTTTGATTTTTCCCGCGAAAACGGCG
>CAVOEV010000230.1:0-7775 GCA_963694825.1 Planctomycetota bacterium | reverse complement strand
GGACCCGGACCAAGACCCGGACCTCCTGGAGCCGGACCTCCCGGAGCCGCAGGCCCGGGGATGCCGGCACCTCCGAGTTACGGGCACCCCGGTGGTCGCAACTCGCACATGGCCTATAACACGCCCAACATGCCCAACCACGCATGGCCCAGCTACGCGTCGTACCCGAACTACTCGCAGGTCGCCTACCCGCAACAGTACAGCGCCAGTGCCTGGCCCTACATCGGCCCCTTCTACCCCTATCCTCAGATTCCCATGGGCTGGAGACAGGCTCAACTGGAATGGGACGACGGACACTGGAGTCTCAATTTCCGGCCCCGAACCGACAAGTGGTGGTGGTTCGTGAACCCGGAGAACTGGTAGGCAAACCGGTTGTCCAACCAACCACTGACTCTCGACCACTCGAGGCACACCCGGGATCCGGTCCCACGACCTGCCAACCAACACGCGAACCCCGTCCAGGGAATTTCGAGATGACACGTAACAGACGAATGGCCTTGCTGCTGACACTGGCAATCGCCAGCACAGCCAGCAGCGGTTGCATAATGCTCACAGGCTTCGTGGCCGTGGCCCTCGACGGAGCCAAGTTCTTCGTCACCACTCCACTGATTCCGGTTAGCCCCTACTTCAGTGAAATGATCGAAGACGCCTATCACGAAGAAGAACGGTACGACAAGGTGCCGGTCCTCGACCCGGTCGATGGCGAAAACGCTCCACTCTACTGCCTCGATCCTCCGTCCGAAGACGAGGTCATGAGATCTCTGCCAGACTCGGCCTCGGGAGGATACGCCTTCCTGGCCGAAACCACCCGGAATAACGTGAAGATCGTTGTCGAGTTGATCGTCGACCGAGTCGACCCCTGCCGGTTCTTTCCAATGGTCGGACCCGCCAAGCTGCATCACTGCCACTACAAGGCAACCGTCTACTACGACAAGACGATCCGATCGCACTGGCCAGTCCCCTTCACCAACACCGACGCCACCAAGGACGTCGTCTACGTCGATCACGATCACCTGATCCGATGTGCTGGACCGCCAACACCGCGTTGATCAACAAAACACCTCCAACACTCTCTCGCACAAGCCCGACGTGGCCATCACCACGCCGGGCCTGCGCTTGCGCCCTCGCTCGCTTGTGCTTGAAGGCTCTGCCGCGAGACGACTACCATAAGGGCACAAACCTGCCGCAGGTGTGACCCAAAACCCCTGAGCCACCCCAGCACAGTTCGGCGGCCGGTTCCGAGTTCTCGACTCGATGAGCAATCTGGCCATGCGTCACACCAACCGTCCACCGATTACCACCATCACACTCAAACTCCTCCCCCTGCTCCCCCTGCTCCTGCTCGCCAACTGCACACTTGCACCTCAACTCCTCTTCGCCCAAGCCAACACAGCCAACACAGCAGCCTCCACCGACGACTACCGATTGGGAGTCGGCCACTACAAGCAACAGAGGTGGACTCTTGCGACCGAACACCTGCAAGCGTTCCTCAAGACTCGCCCCCGGGGCTCTCAGGCCGCCTCCGCACGACTGCTCCTGGGCGTCTCGCTCACGCACCTCAAGAAATACTCGGAAGCTCGCACCCAGTTCACACAGTTCGTCGCCGACTTCCCCAAAGATCCCGGCTACCCCGATGCCCTGTTCCGCATCGGCGAATGCGACTACCTGCTCGGGAAATGGTCCACCGCGTCGACCAGCCTGCAGAGTTATCTTCGAGCCTCGCCCAAACACAAGCTCAGAGACTGGGGGCAGTTCTACCTGGGCGACGCTCTGGTCCAGCAAAAACAGTACACGCGGGCTCAGACGGTCTACCGCCGATCGTTGACAGAATCCCCCAAGGGAAGCCTGGTCAACGAGGTGCGTTTTGGTCTGGCCGTCTGTTGCGAGCAGGACAACAAGATCGACGAAGCACGCCGTCTCTACAACCAACTCGCAGCCGACAAGACGTCCGGACACGGTGACAAGTCGCTGTCGAGGCTGGGGTCGCTCGAATTCGATGCCAAACGATTCGCCGAAGCAGCCACGGCCTGGGACCGTTTGGCCAACGAGTTTCCCAAGAGCCCCGAAGTGCTGGCCGCTCAACTCAACTCCGGTTACGCCCGCTTTCAACTCGGTCAGTTCCCCGAAGCCATCGACCGCTTCCAGGCGGCTCGCAAACGCACCGATCAGGCGGCGGTGGCCGATTACTGGCGAGGCATCAGCCTGAAGACTCTCGACAAGCCCGACCTGGCCATCAAGGCGTTTCAGCAGGCCGAAGCCGGGCGGCCCGACTCGGACCTGGCCCGAAACATCCAGTTCCAATGGGCCGACACCGAGTTCCGACGCCGGGACTACTCGGCAGCCGCCACCCGCTTCGAATCCGTCGTCGCAAAATGGCCCAAACACGCGGCCAATGACCAAAGCCTGCTGTTCGCCGCCGAAGCGGTGTTGCTGTCGGCCGAGTCGATTGCCGACGAAACGGCTCGGCAGAAACGCCTGGCCCACGCCCAAACCCTCATCGATCGGTTCACTCGCGAATTCCCCTCCAGCAGCCTGGCCAATCGCCACCGACTGCAGGCCGGTCGGCTGAAGGTCGCCCGGGGCGGCGACGCGAACCTCAAGGACGCCGTCACACTCTTTCGCTCCGCAATGGCTCAGGGACAGACCGAAACCACCCGCAACCGAGCCCGCTACCAACTGGCTCGGGTCGCCAGCCAACTGGGTGACGATCGACTCGTCCTGCAGTCTCTCGGCCCATTTCTCAAATCGATCGACGACTCGAACCAACCCGGCGAATTCGATGACGCCCTCGTGCTCGCCGCCTCGAGCTTTCTCGTAGCCAAACAACTCGAACCCGCCGCCTCGGCCGCACAGAAATATCTCAAGAAACACCCCAAAGGATCTCTCGCTGCCGACGCACTGGTCGTCCTGGCCGAAGCGTCGCAACTGCAAGACAAGAACTCGGTCGCCGACCTCGCCCTGACTCGCCTCGCCAACAACTTCCGCGACAAACCGATCTATGCTCAGACTCTCAGACGCATGGCCGAATCGTCCTATGCAGCCAAACACTACAAGAGATCCGATCGACTCTTCGGCCAACTGATCGCACTCGGACAAAACTCGCCCTTCCACGCCGCAGGGCTTTCCGGTCGAGGCTGGAGCCTGTTCGAATCCGAACGATACGCCGAGGCGGCCGAAATATTCGGTCGAGTCGTCTCGCTGCACCCAAAAAACGACCTGGCCGCCGAAGCGGCGTACAAGGCGGCCGAAAGCCACGAAAAGGCCAAAGCCCCTGGGAAGGCGGCCGAAGCGTATCGGCTGGTGGCTCGAGACTACCGAACGAGTGCGTTTGCGTTCCTGGCCGCTCGACGAGCCGCTCGACTGCTCGCCATGGACAACAAGATCGCCGAAGCCCACAACGCCTACGACTCACTCCTGAAACAGTTCCCCAAGGCCGACGACCGCGATGAACTGATGTACGAATGGGCCGGCATGCACGCCGATAACGGCCAATTCCAAAAGGCCGATACGCTCTACAAACAACTCATCACACAACACCCACGCAGCCCACTGGTCACCAACGCCCGCTTCAGCCTCGCCGAAAGCGACCTCGTCGCCGGTCGACTCACACAGGCACACAATGCCTTCCTGGACATCTCCCGGTCCGGGAAAGGCGGCGACGAAATCCAACAGGACACACTCTTTCGACTCGTCGGAATCGCCTCGCAAAACAAGGCTTGGCAACAGGTCCGCGAGTACGGCCAAAAACTGAGTACCCGGTTCCCGGAAAGTCGACACCTCTGGGAAACCCGCTTCCAACTCGGACAGGCCGCACTGCACCTCAAGGACTACTCGAAAGCCAAGACCGAACTGACCGCCGTGCTCGCGCAGAAAGCCGACACAAGGGTCGTAGGTGCCCTGTGGTTCGATGAGACCTGGGTCCTGCTCGCCGAAGCTCACTTTCAACTCAAGGGCTACGACGACGTGACTCGAACCGTCGCTGACATCAAACGACAAAGACCTCGATCCAAGGTCCTCTACAAGGCCGACGAAATCCTCGGACGCAGCCTGATGAAACAACCGCGACCCGACTTCGATCAAGCCCGGGCCGCCTTCGCTCGAGTCATCGCTTCAGCAGAAGGACGAAAGACCCCGACGGCCGCCAGCTGCCACCTCCGCATGGCCGAAACCTTTCTCCTGCAAAAGAACTACCCGGAGGCACGCAAGCAGTTTCTCGCTGTCCAAATCCTGTACAACTACCCTGAAATCCAAGCCGCCGCACTGTTCCAGGCCGCCGGCTGCCAAGGACAACTCAAGGAATACCGACAAGCCGTCAACACTCTCGAATTGCTGCTCAAGGAATACCCACGCAGCCGGTTCGCCAACATGGCCAAGATGAAACTGCCTCGACTCAGACAACTCGCCAACAAATGACTCACCCTGCCTCCAAACCACAACAGCCCGAACCCAGCCGGCCGATGATCGCCAACCATTCAGGAAACCGTTTCGGACTGGCTGAACTAGCGTGTGTCTTCCGCATCGGCCGACCGCTGCTTCCGGTCGCCGTGTTGATCGGGATCGGCGGAATGCTGATCGCTCAGGACGGCGCCACCACCGGAAATGCCCCCACAACTGCGGCCCCGGATGCGGATGCACTCGGGATGCCAACCGACCCGTTCAGCATCATGAAAACACTCGGATGGAGGGGCTGGGTCTTCCTGGTGCCGTTCGTCGGAGCCACGCTGATCGCACTATGGTTCACCGTCGAACGACTCGTCGTGCTCAAGCGAAGCCGAGTGATCCCCAAGCCGTTCGTCGATAGATTCCTCGAACATCTCCGACAAGGCAAACTCGATCGCAACAGCTCGCTGAAACTGTGCGAACAAAGCGATAGCCCGATCGCCGCCGTGTTCACTCACGGAGTCAGGAAATGGGGGAAATCCAGCGTCGAGGTCGAACAGGCGATCATCGATGGCGGAGAACGACAGGTCAGTGAATTGCGAGCTCATCTTCGAGTGCTCAACGGCGTCGCCACCGTTACACCGCTGATGGGACTGCTCGGTACCGTGCTCGGCATGATCCAGGCCTTCAACGACATCGCCACTGCCGGACCGGCCGCCTCGGCCGGGAAAACCGAACAACTTGCCGTCGGCATCTCGCTCGCCCTGCTCACAACCGCCTGTGGCCTGATGATCGCCATCCCCACACTGATCATGTACATGTTCCTCTCGGGACGTGTCGACGCACTCGTGATGGAAATGGACTACCTAGCCCAAAACGTCGTCCAGGCCATCTCGGCCGAAGCACTCGCCGAACGCCGTAAACGTGGTTCCGCCAGTCGATCCAGCCGGACTGGCTGACGACGGACTGGCTGACGACGGACTGGCTGACGACGGACTGGCTGACGACGGACGGGCTGACGACGGACGGGCTGGCCCCCCCCAAGCCCTCGGTCGGTCTCATCTTGACCGTTTATTGGCGGAATCCTACTCTCCCCGCCGCCTCATTCGATTCTCTCTCACTTCTCACTCACTTCTCCACTAATCAACCACCCCAGCGTGTCGTCGCACGTTCGGCCTCAAGTTCGAGGTCCATTGTCGGCCACGCCGGGATCTCGGCGTCTTGCGCCAACGGAGCCCCACGGATGATGTGCTCGCCTTCAACCCGCTTCAGACGAACCGCCCGGCCCGCCCGGCCGGCTCAAGCCTCGGCGATGACCGGCGGCTGGCTCGTCGTGGCCCTGGCCTGCGTGCTGATCCAAAGTGGCTGCCAAAGCATCACCTGGCCCGAATCGCTGAATTGGCCCAGTTCCTCGAGTCGATCTCAGAGCCCGGCGTCCGACGAATCCGGTTCCCAAACAGCACGCTCGACAGTCGGTGATTACATTTCCATCAACGGACTGGGGATGATCACCCTGGAAGGAGTCGGCCTGATCACCGGGCTGGACGGGACCGGCGGCGACCCTCGACCCTCGTCGTTCCGCATGAACCTGCTCAAGGACATGCAACGACGCGATGTCCCCAACTCCAAGGCACTGCTCCGCTCACCCACGACCGCACTGGTCGTCGTCCGAGCCTACCTGCCGCCGTTGATTCGCAAGGGCGATAGCTTTGACGTTGAAATCCGACTTCCACCCGGAAGCGAAGCCACCAGCCTCAACGGAGGCTGGCTCATGGAAACCGATCTCGCCGAACGAGCCGTCGTGCCGGGCGAGAAAGTCCTGGCCGGACACATTTTTGCTCGTGCCAAAGGCCACGTGCTGATTTCTCATGGCGAGGGTGACAGCGGAGATCTTGCGGGTGTCCTCCGCCGCGGACGAATCCCCGGTGGCGGTCGATCGAGAAAAACTCGCGACCTGGTGATCGCCCTCAAGAATCGGTACCGCAGCGTCAGAATGGCACGACGGATCTCTGACCGGATCGGCAGACGATTCTATGCCTACAACCGGCATGGGATCCGCGAACCTTTGGCCAGCCCAAAAACAGACCGCTCCATCGTGCTCAAGATTCACCCCAGGTACAGGGACAACTTCCCGAGATTCCTGCGAGTCATCCGCCAGATCGCGATTCGCGAAGACGATGTGACTCGACAGGTCCGCATGCAACAACTCGCCGGTGACCTCAAATCGGCCAAGACCGCTCGACAGGCCGCCCTGGCACTCGAAGCCATCGGGCCCAAGTCGATCCCGTTCCTCAAGACCGCTCTGGATCAGCCGGAACTCGAAGTCCGTTTCCACGCCGCCAGCGCACTCGCCTACCTCAATGACAACTCCGGTGCCGATACACTCGCCGAAGCCGCTCGCCACCAACGCGCCTTCCGAGTCTATGCACTCGCCGCACTGAGTACTCTCGAAGATGCCCCCTCGCAACTGCTGCTCCGCCAACTGCTCAAACCACTCATCACCTGCAACTCCATCGACTGCCGACATCACCAACAACCCATCGAAGGCCAATGCCCACACTGCGGCAGTAGAGGCACACTCCGGCAAAGCAACGAACTGCAATACGGAGCCTTCCGAGCACTTTGGACCCGAGACAAACTCGACCCGGCCATCCGAGGCGAATCGGTCGGCGACCTGTTCACACTCCACGAAATCGATGCCCCAGGACGGCCGCTGATCCACCTGACTCAACTGCAACGACCCGAAATCGTACTGTTCGGCCGGAACCAACGACTCAGAACACCACTCGCCGTGCAAGCCGGAAACCACATCTGGATCAACGCACAATCCGGAGCCGATACCGTCACCATCAGCCGGTACCAGGTCCGGAGATCGCCCAGCCGACGAATCGTCTCGACTCGGGTCGCCGATGTCATCCGAGCCTCCGTCGAACTCGGAGCCTCCTACCCCGACATCGTACAAATGCTCGTCCAAGCACAGAGACAACAGAACGTGCCTGGACAAATTGCCATCGACGCCGTGCCGCGTACCGGTCGCGTCCTGATCAAAAACGGGAACTCGCAAGCCGCAAACCCAGCCGAAGCTGCACCCAACCTCTTCACCGTACCAACCAACGATGACTCTGCCGATTCCGAAACCGCCAACAACTCCGAAAACGACGACGATCAAGACCTCACAACCGACAACTCCGACAACTCCGACAACTCACCCACCACCAGCCTCGCCGACCGTCCCAACACCGAAACCAACACCGAAACCAACACCGAAACCAACACCGAAACCAACACCGAAACCAACACCGAAACCAACACCGCAACCGATCCCGTAGCCCGACCTCAGGACAGCTCGGAATCGCGATTCCCGTTCCTGAGGAATCTCTTCCGCTAGCGCGTCA
>CAVOEV010000229.1:0-7788 GCA_963694825.1 Planctomycetota bacterium | reverse complement strand
CGCTGCGGACCAGGCAATCGGCTCCAACCAGCCTTACGGCGTTTCGATCGTGCTTCAACCACCCGATCGCCACCGGCTGCTCGCGAGGCTCGTAACTGAAGGCAATGCTTTTTTCGTTGTATGTCTCCCCGTACCAGTCCTCGAGATACCGCAACGTCCAGTCGATCGGCTTGTCGGTGTGACACATGTTGCACGCGTTGGGCTCGTTCGCCTCGATCATGTCCCTGTTGGTCGGTTCATAAATCATGTGCGTGCGGACCATGTCCTGCAGGCCCTCGTTGATTCGCGGCATGTGGCAGTTCATGCACCGGCTGCCTTGAGAACCGACCTGGTGATGCGTATGAGCCTTCAGCAACTCGTCGTCGGCGAAGCGTGGGTGACACTTCAGGCACGACGCGTCGTCCTGAGCCGCCGTTCGCGTCCAGGTCTTGCCAATCGGCTTGTGAGGATCATGGCAGTCGACACAGGTCGCTTTCTGGAAACACGCACTCCCCAACGCGTCGGTGAACTCGATCGAATTCCACGTCGACATTCCGCCGCCGAATTGAGGCCGTTTACCCGAATGGCACCGGGCACAGATCGAGTTGACCGTCATGTCCGTACGGCCAAACGATACGTTCTCCTTCTTCTCCTCGTCGGCATACTCGATGTGCAGATGTGGACTGTTGGGAAAAAACGGAGGCTTCTTCATCCGGCCCTCTGCGTGCTCCTTGACCCCAAGGTGACACGCCCCGCAAGTGATACCCATCGCCACCCCCGCTTCAGACGCAACCGAGTCACCGATCGCGATCATCATGGCTGTCAACTCGTCCTGCGAAAGATCAAATGACCTCTTGCCGGCAGGCCACAAGTCCGGATGAGCGTCGGCAATGAAACCGGGGGCCGAGAAATGCATCGAATGAGGCGAGTTACGTCCCAGCCGCGGGAACGCCCTCAACATCAGGTCGCCCAAAGCAAACGTGCTGTGACAACTCGCGCAATGACGGTTGTAACTGAAATAATCCACACCGTCTTCAGCGTCACTCGACACCGCAAACGGATCCGCTCGATCCCGATCAGCCACCTCCTCCGATACATGCACCACCGGAACCCACTGCTTCTGATCGATCCAATACCCAAACGGCAACACGAAATTCGTGTGATACATCACATGACCGTCCGGCTCGGGACCAGACTGCAAATGACCTGAGTAGTACTGAAAAAACCGTGAACCGATCGTCTCCTCGACCGAATACACTCGCGACTCGCCGTCCCGCTCAAGCCTCATCGAGTAGCCATCCGCTTCCGTCTCGAAGCTGGCCATTCCGCCGCGATAACTGATCGACGCCGGACCCGAAACTCCTGAAAAGTCGCCCACGACCGTTTCGGAAGACGCCAGCAGGTTCATCTGGCGATGAGGATGCTCGAACCACGCGTCGTAGTTCTTCTTGTGACAACGACGACACGTTTCGGGGTCGGCGTAATCCTGACGCCTGAGATTCGAATGCGGGCCGGTGGCCTGCCACGAATCGAAGACCTCGTCCGGCTGCTCGTCAAACCAGATGGTCAATCGACCGATTTTCTTCCGCCGAGGATCACTGAAACGGCCCTCACGCAGTGTCTCGTCCCGCCAACGCATGAACACAAGAGCGATCATCACCACCGCCGCGACCGCCATCAGCGCAGCCAGTATCTTCCAACTGATCATGCCCCGCCTCGAGACAGTCCGCTCTTCCGTGTTCGCCCTCACGATCCCGTCTCCATGAAGCGGCCGTCGTCCGCAAGCCGAGCTGTATCCTTCTGTTCGGACCGACCCAACCACCCGTGCCGATCCAAAAACTCGTCCAGAAACTCGCCGAGTATCTGCCCAACCTGCGCGTGGCCAAAATCGTTCCAGTGATTGTCTTCGTTGCCCGCCACTAGAAATTTCGGGCGGAGTTTGCGGGCCCGAAACTCTGCGTCCAGATCCAAATACCCAACCCGATCCCGCAAATCGGACAACTTCGACTCGAACAACTCTCCTACTTCACTCAAAGCCCCGTTTGTTGGATCGGCAAACGTGCCGAACTTCATCACGACGAGTCGACAATTGCGCTGCCGACACTCACGCTCGATGGCCCCCATCAAGGTGATCACCAACTCGAGATTCTCGACCTTCGACTCGAGTCCCGACTTGGGGCGCGACGGCAACGGAACCGGGACGTTTCCCAAAGTCAGTCTGGTGTCGAGAAAAACCGGTTTCGAGAGTCCGTAGATGTCCGAAACAACGACTTCGCGTGGGTCGTTCATCAGGTAAAACGCCAACACCACCACGTCCGGCTCGTACCGAAATCCCTCGGACTTCAGGAACAGATACTGCTGATCCGTCCCCCACCCCGACACACCCGTGTTGATCACCTGCCAATTGCGACCCGATGACTCGAATCGACGCTCAAGCACCTCGGGAAAAATGTCTCGATCCCCAACGCCGTAGCCCCACGCAAACGAATCGCCCAACACGAGCACTCGACGCACACCCGGCGGTTTCCGGTACGCATGCTCGCGATCCCGCAAGCCCCGACTGTTGATCGACAATGGATACCCACGCGTTGTCGCCGTCCAGTTCGGTACGTTCTTCCAACCCAAAGTCGCGTCGTAGAGATAAAAATGACCGGTCTGTTCGTGGCCGGGTTCCTTCACATAGATCGTCAACCACGGATAAAACAGCTCGCGAAACCGCTGCACCTTCAACGCAACCGAAACGGCGATCGACAGCACCAGCACCACGCACACACCCCATCGCAACAGACGCAACGCACGCCGGAGACGCTGGCTGAAGAACTGTGGCACGGACTGTCCACCATGAACATGGGAAACTCGCTCTAGACTATGCCTTGGCCTACACCCAACCAACAACCCCGGTTGTCTCACCGGAATCTCACGAGATAAGATGAACCCTGCGTCACACGACCAATCGAATCGGCCACATCACGACGCATTCCCAATTTTCGAGCCCATTCATGGTCGAGACTGAACAGTCACGCCCGACCATGCCCCGCAGTCGCACTCGCCTGCCCCGACTGCCCCGATGGTCTCTGCCGCTGCTGCTCGCAGCCGCTGCCGGACTCGCCGCCTGGGTGGCACGCACGGACATCGAACTGTACCGCTGCCAACTCGCACTCGACGACATGGAATTCCACCAAGCCGACCGCCTGGCACGCTCGGTGCTCGCTCGCGATCCCGACTTGCGGCCAGCCCTCCTGTTGGCCGCCCGCGCCGCCGCCGGGCTGCGAGACACCACCCGAGCTCTCAGGCTGCTCGAACACTACCCCGACGATGACAGTCCCAGTGCGATCGATGCTCGTATCCAGGCCGGCGACCTGCTGATGAACCGGCAACATCAAATGTCCGCCGCACTCCAGCAGTATCAACGTGCCGTCCAGCTCGACCCGCAACACCCCCTCGCCAACGATCGACTCGCCTACTTGCTCTCTGTCGCCTCCAGACGCTGGGAAGCCATCTCCCCCCGAATCACTCTCTGTCGACAAAACGGCTTCACCCTGCTGCACCTGCAGATGCTGGCCGTCGGAAACGAGAGCCGAGTGGAACCCGAGATCATTCGACGCTTTCACCAAAGCCACCCCAACGATCCGGCACCACTGATCTCCTTGGCCGTGATCGCTCGAGCCGACCAGGACCTCGAACGCGCCGAGCAACTGCTGCAACAGGCCGTGGCCGCCCAACCCGACATGGCCGAAGCACAGTCCCGCCTTGCCAGCGTCCTGCTGGAAGCCGGACACGACGACCGCTTCCTGGCCTGGTTCGACCAGCTGCCCGATTCCGCCCGCAAACACCCCGGCGTCTGGGCCGCCATGGGCCGCTTCGCCGTCTCCCGAAACGAACCACAAGTCGCCGCCCGGTGCTTCTGGGAAGCCATTGCCCGAGAACCCACGCATCAGCAAGCCAACTATCGCCTCGGACTCGTCCTCGCCCGACTCGGACGCGAAGACGACGCCCAAGTGTTTCTCGAACAGGCGAGACGGATCAATGTCTACACCACCCGAGTCCAAGCCACATCCGACTCGCAGCGACTCGACGACCTGGAACAGGTCGCCCAACTGGCCGAAGAACTGGGACTCGTCTTCGAAGCCTACGGCTGGGCCCAATGGGCAAACCGCGCCGGCCGGAAACACTCCCAACCACAGACATGGGCTACCAATGCCCTCGGTCGACTCACACACCGCATCACAACGCTCAAACCTACACGCACCCTCGCCTCGGCCAACCCCACATCAACCGTCAACCTCGCCGACCTGCCCGGCCCCCGATGGCCGCCACCCCCCAAACCCCTACCGGTCCCCTCGCAATTGACCCGCGTCGACATCCGCTTCGAAGACCTCGCCCCACTCGCCGGGCTCCACTTCCAATACAAGAACGGCAGCGATCCCGATCACGCTGGCCACTCCCGAATGTATGAAATGACCGGCGGAGGTGCCGCTGTCATTGACCTCGACCAGGACGGCTGGCCCGACCTGCTGTTGACTCAGGGTGGTGTCTTTCTCGAACGAGACACTCAAGCGGATCACGTTGACCGCCTATTCCGAAACATCGGCAACGGACAATTCCAGGATGTCACCGTCCAGGCCGGCCTCGACAGCCGAGGCTTCGGGCAGGGTGCCACCGTCGGCGATTTCAACAGCGACGGCTTTCCCGACATCGTTATCGCAAACATTGGCCAAAACCGCTTGCTGGTCAACAATGGCGACGGTACGTTCAGCGACGTCACCTTGTCGGCAAGCATCCCCGGCAATCGCTGGACCACAAGCTGCCTGCTGGTCGATCTCAACAACGACGGACTCCCCGACTTCTACGCGGCCAACTACCTCTCGGGCGACGACCTCTATACACGAGAATGCCGACAAACCGACGCCGGCGACCAGCCCAATTCGAACACGGTCCTGTCACTGCGAACTTCATCAACAATGCTGGCAGGAATCTGCAGCCCGCTGAATTTCCAGGCTGCACAGGACCAGTTGTTTCTCAATCTCGGTACCGGACGATTCCGCAACATCACTCGTGAAGCCGGGATCCAGCGACCTGCAGGAAACTCGCTGGGAATTGTCGCCGCCGACTTCTCAGGCTCCGGACGGCTCAGCCTGTTCCTGGCCAATGACTCGGTCCCGAATTTCTACTTCCATTACCAGGGAAACGACGACACGAACCTTCCTCGCTTCCAGGAACGGGCACTCCGCTGTGGACTGGCCGTCAACCAGGACGGCCGCCCCGAAGCGTGCATGGGCGTCGCCACCGGCGATGCTGATGGCGACGGACGACTCGACCTGTTTGTCACCAACTTCATCAATCAGTCCAATACGCTTTACCGAAAACTGCCGCGACGCGAGTTCTTCGCCGACCTCACTCACCGCAGCGGTCTGCACAGCAACAGCATGAACCTGCTCAGTTGGGGGACCCAGTTCCTCGATGCCGATCTCGACGGGCGACTCGACCTGCTGGTCACCAGCGGACACGTCGAAAAACCGTCAGACAATCAGGTCGCCTACAAGATGCCCACTCAATTCCTGCACAACACCGGACAAGGACGGTTTGTGGAACTGAATGCCGACCGCGTGGGCCAGTTCTTCAGCAAACCTGTGCTCGGCCGCGGCATGGCCCGGCTCGACTGGAATCGAGACGGACTTGACGATGTGCTGATCTCACACATCGACGTCCCCGCCGTATTACTCACCCGGACCACGCGACCCAACAACACGCCCCACGGCCATTACGTCGCCATCCGACTGCGTGCGACCGGCACAGCTCGAGACGCCATCGGCACCGGCTTGACTCTCACCGTCGACGACCACGTCCTCTATCGGCAGCAAACCGCCGGAGACGGTTACATGGCCAGCAACCAAAGGCAACTGATCTTCGGCACCGGGCCAGTGACTTCGGTCGGACCGCTGGTCGTGAATTGGCCGTCGGGACGAGTCGACACTTTCGAAGAACTGCCCATCGATTGTGAGTTGATGCTTGTCGAAGGCCACCAACCGATGCGGGTCCCGCGGTGAAACGAGCACCCGCCTGGTTGCTGCTGCTCGTCGTGCTGGCCTGGTACTGGCCGGTCGCCCTGGGAGCCCGCGCCACCAGTCCGACCGTCGATACCCACGAACTGCCCCTGGCCACCTGGCTGTCCGACCAACTGGCCGACTGGCGAATCCCCGAATGGAATTCCCTGGACGGCACCGGCACGCCCGCTCTGGCTCACTCGGAAATCGCCCCCTACTACCCACCCCACCAAATCGCCTACCGGCTGTTCGACCCCGCTCGAGCCTGGACCCTGCTGCTGGTCCTGCACACCTTGGCCGCTGCCGTCTTTGGGCGGTTGTGTGCCCGAGGCTTCGGCCTGAGTCCCTGGGCCAGCCTGCTGGCAGGAATCGTCTTTGCCGGACAGGGATTCTTCATGACGCACGCCGACCGGGGTTGGGCGGCAGCCACCGCCTGCTGGCTGCCGCTGGCCGCATGGGCCGCATGGACATGGCTCCAGTCCGGCTCGACCCGAGCCCTGCTGGGACTCGCAATGATCCTCGCCGTGCAGGCCACCGCCGGACACTTCCAGATCGCCTCGATGACCGTTATCACCCTCGCCGGACTCGCACTCGGACAACGACTCGTCGTCCATTCCCGCTGGGACCAGGCACTGCTCAGATCCGCGGGACTCGTCCTGGCCGTCCTCGTCGCTGCCAGCCTGGCCGCCGCCCAACTGGTCCCGTCGGCCGAACTCGCCGGCTACGGCGACTCGAGAGGACGCGACGCCGCATTCCTCGGATCACACTCCAATCCACCCTGGCACCTGCTCGCCGGACAACTCGCGCCCACGCTCTTCCACTCCAACCCGCTCTGGCAAGCCTCCGCCTGGACCCCCTGGCATTCCTCTCCATCCGAAACGCTCGGCTACGTCGGACTTCTCACCCTCGGCCTCGCCGCCCTCGGACTGTTGGCCTGGAAAACCGATCGCCGAGTCCGACTCTGGAGCCTTCTGCTGCTGGCCGCCCTGGGACTCAGCCTCGGCGACAACCTGCCCGGATTCCAGGCACTCAGCCTGGGACAACATCTCTCCGGCTTCGCCTGGTTCCCGGCACCGGGCCGCTGGAGCGTGGTGGCCGGGCTGTGGTGGTCGCTGTTGGCCGCCCGGGGCCTCGAATCACTCCACTCCCACCGACTCAATACCCGCTGCCTCTCGTTCTGCCTGGCCGCCCTCCTCGCTCTGGCCGTCACCACCTTCGCCGTGGTCTGGGACGCATCGGGAACCGAAGCCTTCTTCGAATCACCCGGCGAAGCCGACTTCGGTAGCCTGCTCAGACACGGCTACTCCGAAACCGACTGGATGACCCGGTCCCTGACACCCGGCACCGAACTCGTTCGGCTGCTCGCACACGGACTGGCGATCCCGCTCCTGGTGCTCACCGCACTCGTCTTCCTGGCCAACTCCAGGTGGCTCTTCGACCAACTGATCGCACGGCCCGGACTGATCGTCGCACTGGTCGCCATCGACTTGGGAATCACCTCGCTGTTGGTCAGACCGCTGGATTTCACCCACGACGCCTACGACCCAGCAGCGACCAGCCCGCTGCTGAAACAACTGTCCAAAAACGCTGGTGCCCGAATCGTCAGCCCGTTGGGCCGACTGCCGATGGCCGTGGGACTGACCGCCTTCGACAACCCCGCACTGCCCGACATCGAACGCGATTGGCACACTCGAGCTCACCCCGCCTCGCATTCACTCCAGGGCTGGCCCGCCGACTGGTGGCCGCTGCCTCCGCCGGCACGACG
>CAVOEV010000228.1:0-7853 GCA_963694825.1 Planctomycetota bacterium | reverse complement strand
CTCTCGTGACAAGAGAACCGGGCAGAGTCCTTGACGCTCAGAATTCCGAAGCGACCCGGCAACTCATTCGCCACCTCCGCCAGCGTCTCCACCGCAGTCACCGCCAGCGTCTCCGCCAGCGTCTCCGCCAGCGTCTCCGCCGCAGTCGCCGCCAGCGTCTCCACCGCAGTCGCCGCCAGCGTCTCCACCAGCGTCTCCACCGCAGTCGCCGCCAGCGTCTCCACCGTCGTCGCCACCGCAGTCGCCGCTAGCAGCATCCAACTGAGCCGCTTCGTACGGATGCACGGCCGAGTCCTTCTTGGCGATCACCTCGGATGCCGACGGCTGGTTGGCCATGGCACGCTCGATCGACAGCTTTGTGGCTTCGTAGTTGTACTGCTCGATCTTCGCGTTGTCTTCGGCCAGCCAGTGAATGAAGACTCCGCAAACAATCACCAACTCGTCGGCCTGTTCCGCGGGAATCGTCCCCTCGGCCAGACAATCGGCGACCGCCTTGGCGACACCCTTCTGTGCCGGGCCGAACATCTGCACGGCCTGAGTCGCCCCCTTGATCGTGACCTTCGTGATCATCACCGTCGACGGCTTGACGGCCAGGTTCGGAGCCAACACTGCCAGCAGATTGATGTGACCGGCCGATTGCCGACACAAGGCGTTGGTGAAGGCCGTCCCCACCGGACCGTTCTTGTCACCGACCAACAGGTCAATGTGTGCAACTTCATTTCCATCGCCAACCAGGGCTTCGCCAACAAAAATCGACATCTGGGCTGTCTCCTCATTCGGTGTCATGTGAATCGTGTTCGGGTCGAAGGCGCCAAGCCTTCCGCGTCTCCCGCTCTACGCTATCCTCAGGCCATCTTGATACCAAGTCGACACCCGGTTTTCCAGCATTCGATTCGATCACCGCCAACCGTCCGGCAAAAAACAGTTCACACCCGATGTCCGCACCCGACTCGCTCGCAATTCCCGCTCGACCCGACCCGCTCGCACCACCGCTGATCCTCGTCGGAGCCAGCACGCGAGCGGCGGCTTGGTCGGCCATCCGAGCCGGCTGGCGGCCGCTGTGTGCCGACCTCTTTGCCGACCGCGACCTGCTCGATGTCGCCGACTCCATCCAAGTCACCGACTACCCCAACGGACTCCTCGACGCCATCTCCGACCTGCTGGCCATTCAACGCACTCCACACTGCCCCACCCTCTACACCGGAGCACTCGAAAACCACCTCGACATCCTCGACGCCCTCGGACAACCGACAACAACCGCCGGCAACAGCTTGTACGGCAATCCGCGCCACGTGCTCAAACACGTCCGCGATCCGGCCTGGGTCGCCCAAGTCTGCGGTCAACACAACCTGCCCTGTCCGCAAATCTGCACCAGCCCGCCCGCCCGCCCTACCTCCGATCGCCCACAACGCTGGATACTCCGCCGTCGCAACAGTGCCGGAGGATCGGGGATCGAAGAATGGAATACCTCTACCCAACCCACCGCTCAAGACACTTTCTTCCAGCAACTCATCACCGGCCAACCGGCCGCGGCACTCTGCCTGGGTAACGGGTCTTCGGCCAGCGTGCTCGGAGTGACTCGTCAACTGGTCGGAGAAGCCTGGCTCGGTGCCGGCCGATGGGCCTGGTGCGGTTCGATCGGGCCACTGAAACTTCCAGCACATCTCGCAGACCAACTGGCCCGACTGGCCGACATGCTCGCACGAGAATCGGGACTGCTGGGCCTGTTTGGCATCGACCTGATCCTCGACAACCACGCGGCCTGGCCAATCGAAATCAACCCGCGATACACCGGCTCGGCGGAAGTGATCGAAATGGCCTGTGGACAGTCGATGATCGGCCGACACCTCGAAGCGTTTGGGGAACCCGCCCCAAAAGCCTTCGCCACCCCAGCCGACTCGACAGAAACCACCCACGCCAAGGTGGTGCTGTTCGCGCCCCGCGACATCGAGATCGAGAGACTCCCTGTGGGGGACTCGGATTGGCGACCGGCCGATATCCCCCACGTCGGCACCCACATCGATGCCGGTCGACCACTCTGCAGCGTGCTGACCCGAGGCCATTCGATCGACGAATGCCTCGACCGAGCCAAGTCGGCAGCAGACGAACTCTACCGACAATTCGGTTGCCCAGGACACAGCTGGCCCCAGGTAACGACCCAACCAGTCAACTCGAGTTGTTGAACGGCTCTGCCCGGGGCGGTAGGATCACAAGCCACGAATCTGCTCCCCTCCCTCGCCCCTGCCCTTTCCCCTCGTCAAGCAACATGGGCCGATTGATGGTCCACCGCGGAGACCGATGACCAAGCCGACCGACATCCGGATAGTCGAAGCCACCTGCGACTTCCAAGCCGTGGCCTTCCGGACCCCTTTAAAGTTTGGTGGCCGAGTGATCGAGAACTCGACACTGATCAACGTCGAAGTGAGTGTCGAGAATCGGCGAGGCGACTTCGCCACCGGATACGGCAGCATGCCGATCGGGAACATCTGGGCGTGGCCCTCGGACAAGGTGTCTTCGGATGCTGCCGAGGCGGCGATGAGCCAGTTTGCTCGACGGGTTGTGGAACTCGTCGAAAGCTACCCCAATTTCGGCCACCCGATCGACATCATGTTCGGACTCGCAGCCGAATACCATCACCTCGGACAAGCCGTCGCACGCCAACAGGGGCTGGACGAAGACATGCCCGAGTTGGCTCAACTGGTCGCGGCCAGCCCCGCCGATGCCGCAGTGCATGACGCGTTTGGCCGAACCAACCAGGTCAACTGCTTCGATGCCCTCTCGGCCGACTTCATCGAACGGGACCTCTCGGAATACCTCGACGATTCCTTCGCCGGCGAATTCCTCGACCAATACACCCTCCGAAACCCCAAACCCACCCTGCCGCTCTATCACCTCGTCGGTGCACTCGACCCGCTCACCGACGCCGATGTCGGCACGCCAATCGACGACTCGTTGCCCGAAACATTGCCTCAGTGGATCGCCGCCGATGGGCTGACTCACCTGAAAATCAAACTCAATGGCGACGACCTCGACTGGGACGTCAACCGCGTCCTCGCCATCGAATCAGTGACCGCAACGGCCCAGGCCGCCCGAAACTGCTCGACCTGGTACTACTCGACCGACTTCAACGAGAAGTGCAAGGACGTCGAATATGTGCTCGAATTCCTGGCCAAGGTCCGCGAAGGTTCTCAGGCCGCCTGGGACCGGATCCAGTACATCGAACAGCCGACCAGTCGAGACCTGAAAGCCAACCCCGATGTGAAAATGCACGAAGCCGCTGCCATCAAGCCGGTCGTCATCGACGAAGCACTCGTTGACTACGACTCGCTGCTCTTGTGCCGAGAACAAGGCTACAGCGGAGTTGCACTCAAGGCCTGCAAGGGACAGACCGATTCCCTGCTGCTGGCCGCCGCCGCTCAGAAATTCGACATGTTCCTCTGCGTGCAGGACCTGACCTGCGTCGGAGCCAGCTTCCTGCACTCCGCCAGCCTCGCCGCGAGAATCCCCGGAGTCCAGGCGATCGAAGGGAACGGACGCCAGTATTGCCCCGAACCCAACCGCCAGTGGACCAGGCAGTTCCCCGGCATGTTCGACATCACCGACGGTACCGTCGCCACATCAGAACTCGCCGGCGTCGGACTGGGCTTCTAGACACCCGTCGCCGGACCGGCCCGGCCCGGCCCGCCGCAGTCTGAACCGCAACCGGATTGTGCCCAACGCCTGACACAACTCGCTACGACCAGCCGCCGCGACGACACGTCTGCCAGGCGGCAAAGTTCTGATACGCAAACATGCCAAACAAAATCGCCAGAAACGTCTGGTGCAGCCACAGGTACCCTCCGGTAGCAGCAACCGCTCCGACAACCGCCGACAACAACATCGCACGCTCCTCGCCTCGACCAGGACTCAGCCAGACCAGGACCTCCCGAGCAATCTGACCACCATCCAATGGCAGAACCGGGACCAGGTTCAACACCGACCACGCAATATTGATGAACAACAGAAAACTCAAAGTCTCAACAGCACGCCCCTCCGACTGACCCTCCACACCAACCAGTAGCAACAGCCCCACAAACGACACACCGGCCAACAGGAAGCCCGCCCCCGGACCCGCGAACAATACCAACAGGTTGCGAACGGTCGTTGTCCGAGCCGTCGTTGCGTAGCCTCCAAAGAAACCCAGGACGATTTCCGATGGCCAACCAAACAGACGTGTCACCGTCGCATGACCCAACTCGTGGACCAGCACACTCACGAAGACCGACAAGACGGCAATCAACAGCATCGGAGGATCCGACTGGTACCGACTCCAGACGATGAACAATCCCGTGATCCAGAAGATCGGATGCACGCGAACCGGAATCGGCCCGATACGGAAACGGAGATCGAACTGAGTCTCGGCGATGCGACCAATCATCTGGACTGCCTGTCTCGCGGTGGCCTCGACACGACCGGTGAGTCGAGTGACGGTTGAGCGGACAAGCAGAGTAGTCGACCGGCCAAAGCGTGGCAAACCGGCACGAACTACCACGCCCCCCGGGGACTGCCTGAAGAACCATTGCGATTCCCCTCTCGCAGAGGTATCACAGGAGTGACGCCGGCGGTCGCCTTCGGCCCAACCCGATCCAGACTACTCGGTGTGCAGGAAGGAACCGCCGCAGACGATGCCCCGTATCCAGCAACTCGACGCTCGCATCGTCAACAAGATTGCCGCCGGTGAAGTGATCGAACGGCCGGCCAGTGTGGTCAAGGAACTGCTCGAAAATAGCGTCGATGCACTGGCCACGCGGGTCGATGTCGACATCGAAGAAGGCGGCAGCAACAGGATCCGGATCGTCGACGACGGCGAAGGCATCCACCCCGACGACATCCTGCTGGCCATCACCGCTCACGCCACTTCAAAAATCCGCACCGCCGAAGATCTGTTCGGAGTCCACACCATGGGGTTCCGCGGCGAAGCACTGGCGTCGATCGCAGAAGTCAGCCGGTTCACCGTCCGCAGCCGCACCGCCGATGCCATCGCCGCAACCGAATTGATCGTCGACTACGGCGATGTCGGGACACCACAACCAGCCTCCGGAGCACCCGGCAGCTCGTTCGATATCACCGGCCTGTTCGAAAACACTCCCGTCCGACGCAAGTTCCTCAAACGACCAGCTACCGAATTCGGACACATCGCCGAACAGTTCACGCGAGTCGCACTCGCTCACCCGCGACTCCACATGACACTGACTCACAACGGAAAAGATGTCTTCGACCTGCCCGCCACCGATCGACTCTTCGATCGACTCGAATTGTTCTACGGTCGCGAGTTGGCCGAAACACTGATCTGGGTCGAAGACCAAGCCGCTGACTGCCGACTGTGGGGCTACGTCGGACACCCCAGCCAGACCAAGTCCAGCCGCAAGGGACAGTACCTGTTCCTCAACGGACGACACATCGCCGATCGCTCGCTCAGCCACGCACTCACCGAAGCCTACCGCGGCCTCGTAATGGTCGGACGGCAACCGATCGCATTCCTGTTCCTGGAAATGCCGCCGGAACTCGCCGACGTCAACGTCCACCCCACCAAGGCCGAAGTTCGCTTCCAGGATAGCCAGCAACACTATCGACTCGTGCTCTCCACCATCCGCACCACCTTCCTGGGCCTGCCGCTGGAAACCTCACTCCAAATCGAACCCGACCAGACAACTCGGGACCAGACCGACAACCGGCCCCACCAACAACACCTCTCGATCTCGCCCCCAAAAGGCACTCAGGCAGGAACCGTCAACTGGCCAACCGTCGCTCCCAATTCCTCACTCGCCTCACCCCTCGCCTCACCCCAGTTCACTCGGCCAACAACACCCGCCTACGAATCGTCTCAACCCCAACACTTGACATCCACGGCCGTCGCCATCGACCACCAACCGGATCAGCCGGTGACGACCGAGAGTGGAGTCCGAGGCATCCAGGTGCACGACTGTTATCTGGTAATCGAAACTCCCGAAGGCGTGGCCATCGTCGATCAACACGCGTTGCACGAACGAGTGCTCTACGAACAGTTCAAACAACGGGTGCTCGAAGGATGTGTCGAGCAACAGAAACTGCTGGTGCCCGAGACGGTCGAACTGTCCGCCGCTGAAGCAGCGGTGGTCGGCGAATCCACCGAATTGCTCAAATCACTCGGGTTCGCCATCGAAGCCTTCGGCAACAACACCGTGCTTGTGCAGGCCTATCCCGCCATGCTCAGACGACCCGACTTCCCCAACCTGCTCCGCGAACTGGTCGAAACACTCGAGCAACCCGGCCCGTCACCCGGACGGCGCGATATACTCGAGTCCCTACTGCAAATGATGGCCTGCAAGGCGGCGATCAAGGCCGGACAAAGACTCTCAAATCAGGAAATGACAAGCCTGCTGGATCAGAGTCACCTGATTAATGATGCTCACCATTGCCCGCACGGACGCCCGACAGCTCTCGTGCTCAACCAGAATGAACTCGATCGACAGTTCGGTCGGCTAGGGTGAAGCGGACAAACGCGGACAGACCGATTGAGTCGAATGGCTCAGTCAGGTCGGATAGGTCAAGAAAACGATGATTTGTGTCAGTATCGGTCGCACTCGCCACAAGATGGTGCTGGCCGAACACCGGGCCCTGGCCCAACGTGGAGCCCAACTGGTCGAGCTGCGACTCGATTGGCTCTCGCACACGCCGGATGTCAGCCGACTGCTGGCCGACAGGCCCACCCCAGCCGTCGTCACCTGCCGCCGCCGCAGCGACAAGGGACGCTGGAACGGCTCCGAAGACCAACGACGGACCGTGCTCCGAGCCGCCATCGTTGCCGGAGCCGAATACGTCGACATCGAAGACGACATCGCCCGGGCCATCCCACGCTACGGCAAGACTCAACGCATCGTCTCGCACCACAACTTCGACGAAACTCCCGATGATCTCGAGGAGATTTACAAGAGGATGTGTGACCTGGATCACGACATCATCAAGCTGGTCACCATGGCCAACCAACCCGAAGACTCGATCCGACTGCTGAAACTCGTCGCCGAAGCCAAGACCCCTACCGTCGGATTCTGCATGGGAGAAATCGGACTCGCCAGCCGACTGCTCTGCGGAAAATATGGCTCACCATTCACCTACGCCACGTTCTCGAGCGAACGCACTCTCGCACCAGGACAACTGTCGTTCGAAGAAATGACCGAGACCTACCACTTCGACCGGATTGGCAGCGACACACGAGTCTTCGGTGTCCTCGGCGACCCGCTCGCTCATAGCCTCAGCCCGAATGTCCACAACGCAGCCTTCGATGCCGACGGAATCGATGCCGTCTACCTGCCACTGAGAGTCCCCGCCGATGGGTTGGTCAAGACACTCAAAGCATTCCAATGGCTCAACATCGACGGCTACAGCGTCACGATCCCGCACAAGGAAACCATCCTCGAACTGGCCACCAAACACGACTCCACCGTCGAACAACTCAAGGCCGCTAACACCCTCTGCCGTGACGAAGACCGAAACTGGACCGCCTCGAACACCGACCTTCCCGCCGCCATCCAAACACTCAAACTGGCTCTCGAAACCAGCACCGGCTCGAACTCGCTGGCTGGCCGGAAATGCCTGGTGCTCGGAGCCGGTGGTGCCGCTCGGGCCGTTGCCGGTGGACTGGTTCAAGAGGACGCGGTTGTGACCGTCAGTGGACGGACGCGACCACGCGCCAACGAACTGGCCGTCGAACTCGGCTGCCAGGAAATCGGTTGGGAAAACCGTGGATCCCAGTTCACCGATGTACTCGTCAACTGTACGCCGCTGGGCATGCACCCCAACATCAACGAATCCCCCTTTCAACCACAATGGCTCAG
>CAVOEV010000227.1:0-7853 GCA_963694825.1 Planctomycetota bacterium | reverse complement strand
AACCTGTTGTGGAAGACGCCCCTCACGGCCGAAGGCCACTCGTCGCCGATCATCCATGGCAACCGGGCCTACATCGTCGGCTGCATCAAGGCCACCCGGCAACGGACACTGGTCGCTCTGGACGCTCACACCGGAAAGGTTGCCTGGGAACAAATCGTCCTGGCCGCACCCCTGGAATCCAAGCACAGCCTCAACAGCTACGCCTCAGCCACACCGGTCACCGACGGCAAGACGATTTACGTGTCGTTTCTGGAAGTCGGAAACAAGAAGATCACCGCCCCGAATGTTGGTAACCAACGACTGATTACTCCCGGCCGAATGATCGTCGCCGCCTACAACGACTCGGGCAAACAACTCTGGCTCGTCCGACCCGGCGACTTCATCAGTGCCCACGGCTTCTGCAGCAGCCCGGTGATCTACGAGGACCTGTTGATCGTCAACGGCGACCACGACGGCAAGGGCTACATGCTGGCCCTGGACCGTAAGACGGGCAAGACCGTCTGGAAGACCGATCGCAAGTACGGCATCCGCAGCTACGTCACCCCGCTGATCCGAAACATCGACGGCCGCATCCAGATGGTCGTCTCCGGCAGCCAACACATCACCAGCCTCAATCCCCGTACGGGCAAACCGTACTGGATCATCGAAGGCCCAACCGAACAGTTTGTCGCCTCGATGGTCTACGACGGCAACCTGTTCTTCATGGCCTGCGGCTACCCCACCTATCACGTGATGGGGATCAATCCGCGAGGCTCTGGCGATGTGACCAGCTCGCACGTCGCCTGGCACTCACGAGGAGCCAAGTGCTACGTCCCCAGCCCGGTGCTCGTCAACAACTACCTGATGGTCGCCGACGACCGTGGCACCGGCAACTGCTTCGATGCCAAGACCGGCGATCGACTCTGGCAAGGTCGCCTCGGTCGTCACTTCAGCGGATCCCTGGTCACCGCACGTGGGCTCGCCTTCTTCATCGCCGACGACGGAGTCACCAAGGCGGTCAAGCCGGGTCCGAAACTGCAGGTAGTCGCCGAAAGTCGGCTGGGCGAATTCACCTACGCCTCGCCCGCAATCGCCCACGATCGATTCTATATCCGAGGCCAAAAACACCTCTTCTGCATCGGGACCGAAACGGCGGCCGGACAATGAACCGCCGCCTGCTGATCGCTCTGACCCTGCTGGGCAACGGCAGCGTCCTAGCCGCCGACAAGCCTGAAAGTCCCGACAAAATCCCTGCCTCGCAGGTCGAATTCTTCGAGCGAGAGCTGCGACCTCTGCTTGTCAAGCACTGCTTCGAATGCCATTCGGCCAAGTCCAAACCCCTCCAGGGCGGACTCAGACTCGATACCCGCGATGGCACACGCCGTGGCGGCGAATCAGGTCCGGTGCTCGTGCCGGGCAAACCCGAACAAAGCCTGCTCGTCGACGCCCTCAAGCACGATGGCCTCGAAATGCCGCCCAACCGAAAATTGCCGGCTCGAGAAATCCGCATCTTCGAACGCTGGATCGCCCTCGGTGCCCCCGACCCGCGAAGCGGTGGACCGTCGGTCTCTGCCGCCGCCCCCGACAGCCCCGAAGCCCGAGCCTGGTGGGCCTTTCGCCCATTCCACTTCAACGTCCCTCGACCACAACCCAATGCCGAGCACGGCAACTGGTCACTCGGACGCATCGATCGCTTTGTCCTCGATCGGCTCCAACACGCCCGACTCGCCCCGTCGCCCACAGCCGATCGACGCACACTCCACCGACGACTCAGCTTCGGACTCACCGGCTTGGGCCCCTCGCCCGAACAGGTCGACCGTTTCGTCGACGATACCGAACCTGATTCCATCGATCGACTTGTTAACCGGCTGCTCGCCTCGCCCGCCTACGGCGAACACTGGGCCCGCTTCTGGCTCGATAAGGCCCGCTACGCCGATCGACTGCCCAGCTTCGAAAATAGTACGGCCAACCCGTGGCGGTACCGCGATTGGGTTGTCAACGCTCTCAACAACAACGTCGGCTACGACGACTTTGTCCGCAGACAACTCGCCACCGACCTGATCGACAGCACCGGCCCCGACGACCTGGCCGCCCTGGGCTTCTTTGGACTCAGCCCGACCTACTGGAAAGAACTCAAACTCGACATCAGCCTCGTCCGCGAAACCGTCGCCAAGGAACTTGAAGAACGAGTCGATGTGTTCGGCCGCACGTTCCTCGGTCTCACACTGGCGTGCTCCAGGTGCCACGACCACAAGTTCGATCCGATCTCCAACAGCGACTACTACGCCATCGGTGGCGTCCTGATCAGCAGCCGGCCCGTCGACCGGCCGCTCGCAGGTGACGACGTCTGGCTGCCTGTCCGAAAATCCCGAGAACAAGTCAGAACGCTTTCGGTCCACCTCGCCAAGATGAGGGAACAACTGCCGAAAACCGCGGCCAACAAGAAGAAGTTCAAGGACATCGAAGCCCAAATCGCCGCGATCCGAAAATCGACCGGGTTCGCATCGAACATGATCATGGTCCGTGCAGTCGAGGAAGCCAGTATCCACGTCGTGCCCGATGGACCGGCTCGCAATCGGCTCGAATACCGACGCGGTCAACCCCGTGACCTGCATATCCACATTCGGGGCAACCCGATGAGAAAAGGGCCGCTGGTACCCCGACGGTTTCTCGAAGTGCTCAACTCCGGAAAACTCGAACCGTTCCAAATCGGCAGCGGTCGACTCGAACTCGCCAACGCACTCTTCGACGACGCACACCCGCTCGTCGCACGAGTCATCGTCAATCGGGTCTGGGAACAGCACTTCGGACAGGGTCTGGCGCGGACTCCCAGCAACTTCGGCGCACAAGGCCAACAACCCTCGCACCCCGGACTGCTCGATGACCTCGCACAACGGTTCGTCGAACACGACTGGTCACTGAAATGGCTGCACAAACAAATCGTCTCGTCGGCCGCCTATCGCCAATCGAGCCAGAATCGGGACGACGGACACGCCGCTGATCCCGACAACCGGTTGCTGTGGAGGTTTCAGCCTCAACGATTGGCGATCGAACCGTGGCGAGACGCCATGCTGCAGGTCACCCAGTCGCTCGACCAACGCCTCGGCGGACCGGCCGGCGATCTCGCCAACCCCGCCGACCAGCGACGGACTCTCTACGGAACCATCGATCGCAAAACACTCAACGTCATCCTCAAAATGCACGACTTCCCCGACCCGGGGACCCACAGCCCCAATCGCACTCAAACCACCACGCCGGTTCAACAACTGTTCGCCATGAACAGCCCGTTCCTGTTCCAACAGGCCGACCGGCTGGCAACTCGCATCCACGCCACACCACAACAACCCATCGCCCCCACCATCCACCGGGCCTATCGCGTTCTCTTTCAACGCGAACCCAGCACCAGGGAACTGGCAGTCGGACAGGACTTCCTGTCGGCCGGCGACCACTCCCAACCCAGCCAGGGCCTGTGGTCGCAGTACCTTCACGCACTGCTGGCCAGCAACGAATTCCTGTTTGTCGACTGAACCTCAATCCAGGCACCCGCCCCGATGACACCCCCGGCCCCCGTCGATCCAGTCCCCTTCGATCCACTCTCGCGCCGCAAAATGCTCGGACGCCTCGGTGGCGGCTTCGGAGCCGTCGGAGTCGCCTCGGCACTCGCCGCCGACCGGTCACCCTCTCACTACGGCGGCAAGGCCAAGCGAGTCATCCAGCTGTTCATGAACGGTGGGCCCTACCAGGGCGACCTGTTCGACCCCAAGCCGGCTTTGAAGACCTACGAAGGGCAGCGACCCGAAGGAGCCACCCTGCGGACCGAACGGATTACCGGAGGACTGCTGCCGTCGATTCGGAAGTTCGCACCGCAAGGCGACAGCGGAGTGATCGTCAGTGACCTGCTGCCGGAAATCTCGAAAGTCATCGACGACATCTGTGTGCTCAAGGCATGCCACTCGGACAACCCCAACCACAACCCCGCGATGTACCTGATGAACTGCGGGGCACTGACGTCCGCCGTGCCAAGTGTCGGTAGCTGGCTCAGCTATGGCCTGGGCACCGAAAACCGAAACCTGCCCTCCTACGTCGTGCTCGCCACCGGCTACCCCGTCGAAGCGCCACGGACCTGGACCAGCGCCTTCCTGCCCAATCACCATCAGGGCACTCACATCGATCACACCGACCTCTCGCCCGACAAGATCATCCCCTTCCTCCGCAATGCCCGCTACGACCGCAAAGTGCAACGCCGACAACTCGACCTGCTCGGACGACTCAACCACGAACACCTGTTGAAACGAGGCGGAGGCGGTCGGCTGGAATCTCGGATCCAGTCCATGGAAACCGCGTTCCGCATGCAGTTCGAAGCCACCGACGCCTTCAATCTCGAGCAGGAAACCAAGGAGACTCGCCAGGCCTATGGCACCGGCAAGTTTGCCAACGGCTGCCTGCTGGCCCGGAGGTTGTGTGAGCGAGGTGTCCGCTACGTGCAGTTGTACTACGACGGCGGACAGCCCTGGGACACTCACGACAACCACAACAAGCGGATGGTCACGCTGACACGCAACGTCGATCGTCCGATCGCGTCGCTGCTGGCCGACCTGAAACGACGCGGGCTGCTCGAGGACACTCTTGTGGTGTGGGGAGGCGAATTTGGTCGCACCCCGGTCTCGGAAAATGGAGACGGCCGCGACCACAACCACCACGGGTTCACAATGTGGATGGCCGGTGGAGGCGTTCGAGGTGGGATGACCTATGGCGAAACCGACGACTTTGGCTTCAAAGCCGTCACCGACACCATGCACGTCCATGACCTCCATGCCACCATGCTGCACCTGCTCGGCATCGACCACACACGCCTGACCTACCGGTACGCAGGTCGAGACTTCCGCCTGACCGATGTCCACGGCCGGGTGGTCCACGAGATCCTGGCCTGAGAACTTGGGACAGGCACCCGACCGCCAAAGGCGTCTGCGTGCCTGTCGCAAAGCCGCCTGCCACCATATTCCCCGGAACTCACGCCCCAGACCAATCGTCCAACACCCAAGCCCCGAGACTCCGACTCGAATGTCGCGACTGCCCTCGAGGCGCGTTACGATTTGGTTAGCCAGGCGGACAGGGGAACCGCCCGGTGCATGTGATCGGCTGCCTCGCCGTCACAAGATTCACCATGCCTGGAGCTGAGCCATGACTCGCCAATTACCCGGCTTCCACGCCGCCATCACCATCCTGCTGCTGGTCGCCGCTCCAGCCTCCGCAGGCGAAATCTCCTTCCTCGAAAACTTCGCGCTCGCACCAGATCGCTCGGTCCCACTCGCAACACTCATCCCCGGCACCGAAAGCCACTTCTACTTCAATTGCCTGCACCTGCAGAACCAAAAGAAGTACACCGAAGTCGACGCGGTCCTGAAACAGTGGCTGCTGAAGACCAGGTCGCCGACCGCTCTGTACCGCGAAATCGAAAATCGCCAGGTGCTGCTGCGGTACGGCCAAAACCCGATCCCAACCCTGGCATTTCTCCGCAATCGCTTGCGACCCAACCTCAATCACCAGCAAAAGAACCCTGCCGCCCAGGCCCAACTGCCCACCACGCTCGACCCACGACTGATCTCGCGCAATGCGTTCACCACCAGGTCGCTGACCCCCAGGAGCTCACTCGACGCCTTCGACAACTCCGCTCTCCAATGGCTCGCACGACGCAAGTTGACCATCGCCCAACGACGCAGCCTGCTCTCAAGACTCACCCGACCCGACCTCGCCGGACTGCCTCGACAGATCGTCGACGACCTGGCCGCGTTAGGGAGCCGTGGTTTCGGGTCGCTCGGCATCCACCGCCAACTGCTGCTCGCTCAACTCGACGAGTGCCTTGAATTCCAACCCGCACTGCTCAACCAATCCAACTTCGTCACCACCTACCTCTCGAAACTGCAACCCGACAACGACACCGATTGGCGAAACCACCCCGCCGCCGAATCCGACTACCTCGACCGGCTCTGGAACTTCGCTCGACGACTCGACCCCGTCCACAACTCGCTCAAAGCACACGTACTCGCCCGACAACTCAGGCTCGACCACAACCGGGGAGTGCACAATCGACAGACGTTCCTCGCCTACATCAAGCTGCCGCGGAACATGCCCTACGTCCGCCCCACGATTCTCAAGGAACTCGCCAACCGAAAACACCTCGCCAACCTGCAGGCCAACTACACCGTCACCACCAGGCTGCCCATCGTCGGCAACGACGAACCCCTGATTCGCCAGTGCCTGCAACACTTCTTCCGCAAAGAAAACAGCTACGAGCCGTTCCGAACCTACCTCGCGGACAACTACCTCAAACAGGTCTTCGCCGAAACGAAAATCCTGGCCGGACAAGGCGACTCCGCACAACTCGCCACGCTGCTCACTCCCGAGCAATACCGGCGGCTGCAGAAACGAGTCGATATCGACTTCGTCGCCACCAATCCCACCACGTTCGACCCCAACGACAACGTTTCGCTCGAACTCGAAATCAAGAACGTCGACACGCTGATCGTCAAGATCTTCGAACTCAATACGCTGAACTACTACCGCGACCAGGTTCGTGAACTGAACACCGACGTCAACCTCGACGGACTGGTCCCAAACTTCGAACGGACACTCACCTACCGCGAGCCGCCTCAGAGAAAGCTGCTGCGACGGTTTGAGTTTCCCGAGTTGAAGGGACGCGGGGCCTGGGTCATCGACTTCATTGGCAACGGCAAGAGCAGCCGCGTGCTCGTCCGCAAGGGTCGACTCAGACACCTGGTCCGCACCGGCACGGCCGGACACGTGTTCACGGTCCTCGACGAATCGGCCAACACCGTCCCCGATGCCACGATCTGGCTCGGCGGACAACTGTACTCCGCCGACAAGACCGGCTCGATCCACATCCCCTTCACCACATCACCCGCAGCCCAGCCACTGATCCTCGTTCACAACGGTTTTGCATCCTTCGACCGGTTCTCTCACGAATCCGAAAACTACACGTTCGCAGCCGGCATCCTCGTCGATCGCGAATCGCTGCTCGGACGCCGCAAGGCTCAAGTCGTGATCCGGCCATCACTGTCGGTCAATGGCACGCCCGTGTCGGTCAGCATGCTCGATAAAGTCCGCCTGAGAATCACCTCGACAAACCGAGATGGAGTGGCTTCGACCCGCGAAGTCGGTGAAATTGAACTGGCCGACACTGCCGAGAGTGTCCACGATTTCCAGGTCCCGCCACGGCTCTCAAAACTCGAATTCCAACTCACGGCCCAAGTCAAGAACATCAGCCAGGGCAAGAACGTCTCGCTGCAAACCTCGCAGTCGTTTGTCGTCAACACGATCGACACGGTGTCGAAGGTCGAGGACATACACCTGCTGAGAACACCGCGAGGGTACGTGTTGGAGACCCGAGGCAAAAGTGGCGAGCCGCGGGGTGGGCAGGCGATGCAGCTCGTCTTGAAACACCGCCACTTCAAACGACCACTGACCCTCGCCATGCAGACCGCACCAGGCGGCCAGGTCACACTCGGATCACTCGACGATATCACCACCATCACCGCCACCGCCGCCAATGGCACGCGACACACCTGGCAAACTGCCGGCGACCAGTTCAACTATCCGCAGACACTGCACGGCCTCGCTGGTGAAGTGCTTCGCCTGCCGTGGATGGAAACGGCGGCCGAACCGACAGCCGAACAGGTCTCGCTGCTCGAAGTACGCGGTGGCCAGTTTGTCGCCGACCGACTCGATGCCGTCTCGATCCGCAACGGATTCCTTGAACTCCAGGGACTCACCGCCGGTGACTATCACCTGCTGATCAAACGCTCGGCGACGGCGATCCGAATCCGCCTGACCGACGGACAACGGCGCGACGGATA
>CAVOEV010000226.1:0-7943 GCA_963694825.1 Planctomycetota bacterium | reverse complement strand
AGGGTCCGTCGGAGGCTGCGGCGATGCCGTGTTTGACGACGACACCCAGGTGCTGATCTCCGCAGATGTGAGGTGCCCAGGCGCGGCGGATGGCGGCGAGTGCCGTGTTGCGACCTGTCTGCGGCCAGCCATTGCAATCGAGATCGGCGAGCAGTCGGTTGCGGGGTCCTCCGTGCAGGTGCACGGCTCCGCAGAACGCGGTTTGCGAGAGCACACATTTCATCCGCGTGTCGGTCCAGTCCTGGCTCCAGGAGTCCAGGAACTTCAGCTGTCGGTTGCCGAGCAGTTCCAGGCCCTTGAGATCGATGGCCGATCGGTCGTAGTTCGGGTCGTTGATATGGTCGGGTCGAGGCCCCATTTTGGGGATCTTGCCCTTGGGGCCGCTCTTGAACTTCCGGTCTTCGAGGATGGCAAAATCGATGCCGCCGACTCGCAGGCTGGTGTAGTAGACTCCGATCTTGCGGAGCACGGCTGTGGGATCGAACGCATCGGGCAGGTGCCAGGTCTGGCAGCGTTGGACCATGTTCACGTAGCGAGCGGGGTAGAAGTAGCCACCGCCGGGTCCGGCCGACGTGGCGGCCTTTTTACCGTATTCGCCCCAGATGTTGCCTTGTCCAATGTCGTGGTCGTCGGGGATGGTGATCACCGGTCGGTCGCGGAGGATGTCTCGGAACTGGACGCCCCATTCGAGCCAGCCGAAGGTGTGCTGGGTGTGGTGGTACGACTGGTCTCCGGCAAAGAACAGCAGGTCGGGGTCCTGGCGTTTGAGGTTGTCGACGATGCGGGTTCGCGGACCGGGGCTGCGGCTCGAGTTGCACGAGAGTGCTCCGACGATGATCACGTCCTTGTCGGTGGGGTCGCGACGCACCAGTCCGTCGAAGGTCGCTCGAGGCCCAAAGCGGACGCGGTAGCGGACGTTCTTGCTGTTGTCCCAGTTCTCGATCCGAAAGTGAGCACTCCAGCCCAACTCGTGGACCTTGGCACGAGCCGCTTCTGTCCAGGTCTCGCCCGTCTGAAACTCCAACCGAACCACCCGGGGCTCATCCGGCAACAGCGGGAACAACTGGGCGGTCAGTTTCAGGACGCCCTGGTGATGTGTGTAGATGGCAAAGGCGAGCACCTGATCGCGAGGCACCATCAGGCGAGGTTTCATCTTGCCTTTGGGTTTCCACCATTCGCCGGTCGCGTGGGAATCGAGGCGAGGGAACGTGGGGCCAAAGGGCTGTTTCTCGACCGCCAGACCCGTTTGGCCAAGCAGCGTGATCAACAAGAACAACTGCAGCAGCGCGAACGGGCGATTCATCGTGCGGTTCCGGACTGGATTGGGGAATCCAGTGTCCCAAGCCGGAGCAAAGTGATCAACCAGGTGGGCAGCAGCCGGCCGCGACCATCAGAACTTGGTCAGGAGTTCCACACGGGCTCCAGGCGAGGTGCCTCGAGACTCGCTGTTGGCGATGAACGAGTCGATGACGAAGACCAGGTGTTGTCCGATCGCCTTCTGGTAGCGGATGCCTGCGGCCAAGGCTGCCTGTCCGCTGTTGTCGGTATCGGTTCGGCCGGCCAGTTCGACGACGACCTGTTGTCTGAGCTCATCGAAGAAGACCTGGTAGCCGATGCTACCACCGACGGCGTTGCTGGCCGCGTTGGACAGGGGTGCTCCGTAGCGGCCCAGTCCGGCGGCCGAGAACAGCAGTCCGGTTTGACCGAGCGGTCCGCCGGCCAGTGGTCCACGAGCGGCGGACGAGAATTGGCCATTGGCCCAGAATCCGTTGACGTAGACCAGGTCGTAGGAGTGGTGCGGGGTCCAGGAGATCTGGCTGAAGACGAGTTCGCCTCGGCCGGCCGCCGCGGTTTCTCCGTTGGTCGGGTGCGACGCCAGGAGGTGGAACCGGGTGTTGTAGGTGTTGTGGAATCCGTTGAGTCGTTGAGTGGCACTGAGTCCGCCAACCAGCAGGCTACCCGACGGGTCGTCGGTGTCGAGATAGACGGCGTCGAGGTTGACGGTACTTAGAGCGAAGTCACTTTCGGTCGTGATCCCGAACAGTCTCGCTCGATCGTCCGGGCTGTTGTCGCTGCGGTTCACCTTGTTCCAGGCATGAAACCCGGTGATTCTCAGGTTGAGATTCCCGTCGCCGTAGAGTGTATTTCGGGTCAGTGTGACGGCGTCGATCCTGTCTTCGTTGATCAGCAGGCCGCGTTGCAGCACGAGAGTTTGCCGTCCGACGGAGAAGCCGATGTCGAGCATTTCGGAGTCGGAGCGATCGAGGTTCGGGAAGATCTCGCCAAGATCGCCTTCGAAGAACAGGGTCTGAATGTCATCATTCCATCCGTCTCGCGTGTCGCCACCAAGGAAATCGCGGCTCTGGAAGACTCGGCGGTTGCCCTGTTCCTGATCCAGCGGCCGCAACCCGACGAGCACGCGTTCGGTGCCCGAGAGGTTCAGTTGAGTGAACAGGTCGAGACGGCTGGCCCATTCGCTGACCGGTCGCCCGGGGCCGCGGTTGTCGAAGTAGTTGATCCCGGTCCGGAACGACCCAAAGACCCAGACCGACGGTCGCCAGACTGCTCCGGTCGGCAGTTCGATTCCCGGTTCGAGTTGACCGGGAGCGAGGAACTGTTCGTTGAGTTCCAGCAACAGGGGAGGTCGTTTGGGGATGGGTTGCAGGCCGATCGCGTGTTCCGAGAGTTCGGTTTCGGGCTCGACGTGTTGTTCGTCAAGCAGTTCGGTGAGCAGTTGCACCAGTGGATCGTGTGGTCGGCTGATTGTGTCGGTGAGCGATTCGGCGACAAGCCAGAACAGGGTGGGATGTTGATCGTGGATCGAGTCGCCGGCGTGGTGTGCGATCGGGTCGCTGTGGGTTTCGGCCGACGGTTCTTCGGCGACGGCACTGGTGGTCATCGTGCAGGTCAGCACCGTCGCGCACGCGGTCACCAGCACCAGTGACAGGAGCCTGGTGAGGGATCGTATCGAGGTCAGGCGGGGCGTGTTCACAGTTGGTGTCCAGGAGTGATGCGGAGACGGTCGGGCTCCGTCACGGGTGGTGTTCGAGTTGGTGGTGTCCAGGTCCGAGGCGTGCTATCAGCGAACCTGGGATTGGGCGTTGCGTTCGTGCAGGACCAGGTGCCCTTCTCGGACGCGGTTGGCGACTTCACGGGCACTGAGGCTGTAATCGAACCCGGCGCTCGAGATGATCTGGATCAGGTTGACCGGCACCATGGCGGCGATCAGCTTGACGTTGACCTGGTAGGGTCCGGTGCCAGTCAACCGATTGGGTGGCACGAGGTACCTGGCCTGTCGTGTTCCGCCGGGTTCGATATTCTGCTTGTGTTTTCGGGCGCTGACCGGGCGGCCGAGCACAGTGAACGGTCGAGTTGCCGGTCTGACGAACGGCAGTGGATCGATCGAGAACGGAATCGGGAGCACCTGCTCGCGTTCTCCACCTCGCAGGTTGCGGGTGACGAACTTGGACTGCAGCGAGAACAGTTGTCGGTCGAGAGGCAGTTTGCCGTTGTGGACGTAGAGCGAGTGAGAGTCTCGGACGTCGTGGTTGGGGTCGAGGTCACCGGAGCGAAACACGACATGCCCGTCGCTGTCGCTGACGGTGACCTGCAGGAACACCAGTCGTTCGGCATCGAAGCCGGTTGGGACACCGTGGCCGTTGGTGCCGTTTGCGACCTGGACTTGGAACGACAGGCCGCGTTGACTGACGTGAAGGTGTTCGATATTGCCGAGTTGGTAACCGGCACTGAGAATCTGGTGTCGTCGCCGGTGGGCTTCTCGCAACAAGTCCAGTTGGTTTCCGAGTATTCGGCGAGCCAGGAATCGATTGTGTGGTTGGTTCCAAGGTGCCGGGAAGCTGTCTGCTGCCGGCTTGGCGGCTTCGGCGGCGGGTGTTCCCCAGCCGGTCTTTTCGTTCAGAGCCTGCCGGTAGTCGAATTTCAACCATTCATCGATCGTTGCGAGGCCCGTGTCGAGCGGTCCGGCATCGGCTGTTTTCACAGCCTCGGGATTGTGAGGGAACAGTCCGGGGTGCACGATCGAGTAGTCTGGGCCAATCATCATGTGGCTGGTGCGCCGTCGTGGCGGGGTGACGGAGTTGCCCACTTTGGCGATCGGGCCTCGGTCATAGCCTTCTGCCTTTCCGGGCACGCGGCCCATGTGGCAGTCCTGGCAGGTTGTCGAATCGCGTCGTGCTGACGGAGAGCTCTTGTACTCGCTGAACGCGTCTTCGAGCCGGAACCCGGTCGGAGCGAACACATCGTGACAGGTGCCACAGAATCCCGACTTGGACATTTGCCAGAACGGTTCAACGTCTCGATGGACAACTCGTCCACGGGTCTTCGGATCGAAAGATGTCTTGAAGACTCCGTACTTGTCCGGGTCGGCCAGCACGTTTTCGAGGACTTCGTTGCCCAGTGGCCCGTAGATGGGTTGTGTGGCATCGCCGCGGACGAGTGCCTGCCGTCCGGCACCCTTGCCCCACGCCTGGTTGACGCGATGGCACACGACGCAGGTGACACCTTCGCGTGAAACAGGATGCCGTTTGGAGTTGGGGATGGCGATGGGTTCGTTGCGGGCCATGCCGACGGGAGTGTGGCAGCGGATGCAGAAATCGCCCAGGGTTCCGTTGGTCAACTGCAGCAGTCGTGAAGACATCGCGTTGAAGACCGGGCTCAGTTGCGAGTACGCATGCGGCGACACGGACCATTCGCGGTAATGCACCGGATGGCATGTCCGGCACTTGCTGGCCGACGGATACGGGTCGTCGCCAAAGACTGCCGCGTGGGCTCGATCGACGGCATGACGCACCACGGCAGGTTGAGCTGCTTGGGATACAGTTTGCTCGATCTGGTGGACAGGCTGACCCGGGGCGGCGGCGGTGATTGTGGGGACCGGTGTGACCAGTTTCGTCGACGGTTCGTCGGCCGAGAGGATGCCGACAACCAAGCCAGAAAGAGAAAGCAGCATGGACACCGTGGCCCATTTCGCTGCTCGACCAGATTCATCACGACCCATCGCTATACACTCCCTCGCTCGACACGTGCCGCCCGAATTGCTGTTTTTCGGGCTGTAGGGTTTCTAACGCTCGTGTCGTCTGTACCTGCTGGAATCGTCCGGATCCCGGTCCATTCCGAACCCATTTCTTCATCCGGCGGTGTCAATCCCGCTCCAAGTGGTTCGACTTTGACGATTGTGAGGATTGTTCGGGTCGTGCCGGCCAATACAGCAAGAAGTCGGGGTTTGGGGGACCGCTTGACATGGGGATTGCGAGCGGTAAGGCTGCTCGCTGTCATCGAGATACCTGCGTCAAGTCCGGTCTAATCCGCCGAGCCACTCCATGGAGCCAGTTCAGCTTGCTGCCGTAGTGATTCTGGCTTTGGTGGCTCTGCAACTTGCTCAGTACGTTTACGCTACGACGCAGCGATTCCGTCGCGACGCTGCTTGCGATCGGCTGTCGCGGGTGTTGTTGGACGAGCAGATTGCAACGGCGAGCGAGTTGCGGATTCAGCGTGAGCAGGACCATTTGTGCTGGAACGGGACGCGGAAGTTTGCGGTATCTCGCAAGGTGACCGAAGCGGCCGGTGTTTGTTCGTTTTACCTGACTCCTCATGACGGCAAGCCGTTGCCGTTGTTTCGTCCTGGTCAGTTTCTCACGTTTCGGATCCGCATTGCGGGCCAGGAGCAGCGTCGATGTTATTCGCTATCCAGTGCTCCGGATTCCAGCAGTTACCGCATCACGATCAAGCGGGTACCCGCACCGGGCGACCAGCCCGAGCTACCAGCGGGGGTGGTCTCGAATCACTTTCACGACCAGGTTCACGAGGGTGACCTGTTAGATGTCGAAGCACCTCGAGGCAGTTTTACGCTCGAGCGGAGAGACCGTCAGCCGCTGGTATTCTTGGCTGGTGGCGTGGGTGTCACTCCGTTCATCAGCATGGTCGCCGCAATGGCGGCCGCCGGAAGCACACGAGAGGTCTGGCTATTCTACGGGATCCGTGATCGAGGCGATCTGGCGTTCCAGGCCGAGCTGGACGCGTTGATCGAACGTCATCCGTACTTGAAGCGAGTGGTTTGCTACAGCGACGTGGCGGAGGAGGAATTGGCGGATTCCGAGAACGAGCATGCTTCGTTCATTTCCATCGACCTGTTGAAGCGTTATCTCGAATCGAACAACTGCAAGTTTCTGCTCTGCGGTCCGCCTGCGATGATGACCAGCCTGATCGATGCGTTGCACGAGTGGGGCGTGCCCAAGGATCAGGTGCAGACCGAGTCGTTTGGTTCGGCTTCGGCCAAGGCGTTGACTGAAACCACACCAGGCGAGTCGACCGACGCATCGTCGCCGGTGGCTGGGACAACGGTCACCTTCAGTCGCACGGGCAAGTCGAGCGTTTGGGACAACACGGTGACGAGTCTGCTAGAATTGGCCGAACGGACTGATGTGGAGATCGCTTCTGGTTGTCGCACGGGCAGTTGCGGCAGCTGCAGGGTAGCCATCAAGTCGGGGAATGTGCGATACAATGTCGAGGCGGATGCCGATCACGAGGAACGCACTTGTTTGGCCTGCATCGCGGTCCCTGACGGCGAACTGGTTCTTGACGCGTGAAGCGACGAGTCGCCTGTAGTGACCGAAAATCAAAGGATCATTTAACATGAACCGACTTTCAAGAATACTCAAACTCCACATTCTGTCGCCGATTCTCGGCGGCCTGATGTTGCTGGGCGCTGTCGGAGCCATCGCGGTGCTGGCTCCGGCCACCGAGGCTGTTGCTCAAGCTGGCGGCGCCGACGCTGGTTCGACAGAGGCCAAGCCGAGCCGCGTGGATCCGGCCAAGGTGATGGGGTTTGGGAAATGCGTGGATTGCCACGCGGGTCCGGGCAAGGCGGGTCACAAGTCCGAGACGGGCGTCTGGATGAAGAGCAAGCATTTCAATTCCGAGAAGACCCTGGATGCTCCGAACGCGGCGAAGTACGCCAAGAGCCTGGGGATTTCTCTGGCCAGTCTGCGTGTCGATTCGATGTGTGTCAGTTGCCACGCGACGGTGAAGTTGAACGCTGCCAGCAAGCCGGTGGCCGTGTCGGGAGTATCGTGCGAGTCGTGTCATGGCGGCGCGGGTGACTGGTTGAACCAGCATGGTTCGTATGGGCCGAAGGGGACGACGCGTGAGGCCGAGACGGCCGAGCATCGCAAGAGTCGAATTGCCGGTTGCCGCGAGGCCGGCATGATCCGCAGCGACGACCTGCATGGGATCGCGACCAATTGCCTGGGTTGCCACGTGATCGACAACGCCAAGTTGGTGAAGGCTGGCCACAAGGAGCGAAGTGACTTCGAGTTTGCGTCGTGGTCCAGTGGCGAAGTCCGGCACAACCTGTTTCTGAATCCTCAGAAAAACGCCGAAGCGCCAACCCTGTGGGCTGCTCGCGAGGGCGGCACAGCCGCGAATCGCAAGCGGGTCAAGTGGGCGATCGGGATGTTTGTCGAACTCGAGGTTCTGCTTCGGGCGCGAGCCAAGCTGACCGATGCCGATGATTACGACCAGGCCGAAAAGTTGTATGGACGCACCAACACGCTGATCGGCCGTCGGGCACTTCGGTTGGTGCCGCACGACGAAGCGACCATGACTGTTGCGATTGTCAAACCGATTCAGCAGATGATCTTCGAAGAAGACCCCATGCCACGAGACGCCAAGCTGTTTGGTGATGCGGCTGATGAGGTGGCCCGGTTGGCTCGGGCCTTTGTGACGAACCACGACGGGAGCAAGCTGGAGACCGACAAGATCAAGCTCTTGATCGAGAAGCTGGTACCGAAGGGGGCCGTGTTTGAACCGAAGTGACGTGGCCTGGGTCGCGTCGTGTCCACTGGCCCGCGTGTTGTCGTTTTGTGTCGACCTGCCCACCTGCCCACCTGCCCACCTGCCCACCTGTTCATTCCTCCGGCGGACGA
>CAVOEV010000225.1:0-7956 GCA_963694825.1 Planctomycetota bacterium | reverse complement strand
CGGTGGACCAGTCGGCTCATTCGGCCGACCCGATCCGTTATGTGACTCAAGCGGTGGTCAAGATGTTGTCGGCCGAGCAGATTCTCGACGCGATTTCGTCGGCGACCGGTGTGTCCGAGAAGTTCCGTGGCTATCCGTTGGGGACTCGGGCGACTCAGTTGGCCGAGGGTGCAGTCGACCACAATTTCTTGAAGGCATTCACCAAGCCGGTCCGCGACGTCCGTTGCGATTGTGCCCGCGAGACCGATCCGACGTTGAACCAGGTGGTGCACCTGATGAACAACGCGGGGATTCTGGACCGATGTGATGTGGCAACGAGTCGTCTGGGTCGGATGCTGGAGTCGAAGGTGGCGACGGACGAGATCATCGAGGTGATGTACTTGGCGACGTTGTCGCGTCGTCCGTCAGCGGCCGAGCGAAAGTTGGCTGGGGATCACGTATCGAGTTTGCCGGAGCGTGCATTGGGATTGCGGGACATCCAGCACGCGTTGATCAACTCGAACGAGTTCCTGCTGCGTCATTGAGAGTCAGCGGGCTAGCTGAACGCCTGATCGATCACGGTTCCTTCGTTGAGCGTGGCTCGTTCGGGTCGTCCCTGGTGTCGGAAGACGAGTTCCTGGTGATCGAGTCCGATGGCGTGCAGGAAGGTGGCGTGGAGGTCGTGGACATGAGCGGGTGCTTCGACGGCGTGCATGCCGAAGTCATCTGTGGCCCCGATCGTCTGCCCGCCCCGGATTCCGCCTCCGGCCATCCACATCGTAAACCCGTAGGGATTGTGGTCTCGGCCATCGCCTTTTTCCGACATGGGAGTCCTTCCGAATTCGCCGCCCCAGACGACGAGCGTTTCGTCGAGGAGTCCTCGTTGCTGGAGGTCCTGTAGCAGTCCGGCGATGGGGAGGTCGGTTTCCTGACATCGGGCGGTGTGGTTCTGTTCGATTTTCGCGTGAGCGTCCCATTTGCTGCCCGAGCCGGAGTAGAGCTGAATGAAGCGGACGCCTCGTTCGACCAGTCTCCGAGCGAGCAGGCAGTTTCGTCCGAAGGGTGCGGTGGTTTTCTGGTCGAGACCGTAGAGGTGTCGTGTGGCTTCAGTTTCCTGGGCGATGTCGACGGCTTCGGGAGCGTGAGCCTGCATGCGGTAGGCGAGTTCGTAGGCGGCGATGCGTGCTTCGAGTTCATCGTCGTGTTGTCGTTTTGCGAGGTGTTGTTGGTTGAGTCGTGCGAGGAAACCGAGTTTGCCTCGTTGCCGGGGATCGTTGACGGACTTGGGTTGAGCGAGGTGCAGGATCGGTGCTCCGTTTCCTCGGAACCGAGTCCCCTGGTAGCTGGCGGGCATGAACCCGGTCCCCCAGATCCGCGTTCCTCCGGGCGGTTCCTTGTCGTTGTCGAGCAGCACGACGAAGCCGGGCAGGTTCTGGCTGTCGGAGCCGAGTCCATAGGCGACCCAGGCACCGAGGCTGGGTCGTCCGGCCAGGATACTGCCGGTGTTCATTTGGCAAACGCTGCCCACGTGGTTCAGTCCATCGGCCTGGCACGAGCGGATGACACAGAGTTTGTCGGCGTGTCGGCCGACGTGGGGGTACCAGTCGGAAACTTCCAGGCCACTCTCGCCATAGCGTTGCCAGCGTCGCCGGGTTGGCAGCAGTGGATTTTCCGAGACGCCCATCGGCGTGATCACTCGTTCGATCGATTCGGGCAGCGGCTGGCCTGCCAGTCGGTTGACCTGTGGTTTGCGATCGAAGGTGTCGAGGTGGCTGGGTCCTCCGTCCATGAACAGGAAGATCACGCTGCGAGCGGGTTTGCGGCTGTGAGCCGGTCGGGGTGCCATCGATTCGGTGGCGTTGCCTTCGGCGGCGATCATCGCGGCCAGTGCGACGGCGGGGAATCCAGCACCGGACGCCACCAGGAAGTCGCGGCGTGTGGCTGCGGACTGGTGATGCCGTCCGTTTGAGTCGAGACGTGTCTGGGATGCGAGTGTCATGGAGATCAGTCGACGTAGAGGAATTCGTTGGTATTGATCAGGACGTGGCAGAGGTCGAGCAGTGCGTGGTCGTTACGAGTGGCGGGTTGGGTGGCGTTTGAGTTGGCTGCCTGATGGGTGAGGAACGTGAGAGCTTGGTCGAGTTCGTCGTTCCGAGGATATCGGCCGAGGACGATCTGCCAGGCTTGCCGCACCTGATTGCTGACGTCGTTGGTATCGGCCTGTTTGCGGACCCGCTTGACGACTCCGCGTGCGAGTTCGAGCACGAGGTTGCTGTTGAGCAGGACGAGTGCCTGTGGTGCGACGGTGGTTTGTGATCGTCGGGCACAGCTTTCGTGCATGTCGGGCTGGTCGAAGACTTGTAGTAGCGGGTACGGCAGGTTGCGTTTGGCGTGGATGTAGACGCTGCGACGAGACCGATCGGCTGGCGAGGCACTGGTTTTCCAGGTGTGTCGGCTGCTGAAGTCTGGGGGGAGTTTGGGGTGGACAGGGGTTCCGTAGAGTCGTGTGTCGAGTTGTCCGGCGGCGTGGAGAATGGCGTCGCGGATGCGTTCGGCGGAGAGTCGTTGTCTGGGAAAGAAGGAGTAGGGTTTGGGGTCGTCGGATGTCGTGGCTTCTCGGCCGGACTGTTGGTAGGCGTTAGAGTTCATGATTAGCCGGTGCATGTGCTTGATGCTCCAGCCACTCTCGACGAACTCGACGGCCAGCCAATCGAGCAGTCGTTGGTGTATTGGTGGTGGTGTTTGTTGTCCGAGGTCGTTGGCGTTTTGGATCAGGCCGTGGCCAAAGTGACTTTGCCAGATGCGATTGACCATCACTCGTGAGGTGAGCGGGTGGTTGTCGGCGGTCAGCCATCGTGCGAGTTGTGCGCGTCGTCCCGAACTGCCGGGGCGGCGGGTGGGGGTATTGGCCGGTGTGATGGCGGACGCAAGAAAGACCTCGGGCGTGGCTGGTGCGACTTCATCGAGAGGCGCATCGTGGCTGCCTCCGGCGAGGAGAAACGTCCGAGCCGGTCCGGAGGCGACTTCGAGCGTGGCCATGGCCTGGAGTGTGTTGGGTGGTTGTGGTCGTTGGCGGGAGCGTGATTCGAGTTGTTTCTTGAGTTCGGCTCGTCGGCTGCGGTCTTCTGTCGAGAGTGCCGCGGAGAGTTTTTTTTCGTCGTCGGGCAATTGTCTCTCGGACCAGAACGCCAGCTGGTGCTGACGAGCGGTCCGTTCTTCGCTGAGTGTATCGACGGCCTGGAGCACTTCGGTCGGGAACTTGCGTCGTTTGACGGCAAACGCCCGGTCCCGGCCTTTCAACTCGATTGCCTGCAGTTCGTGCCGCAGCGAGCGGGTTTGCGAGAGCCACTGCTTGAGTTGAGCTTGGTAGTCGTTGAGTTCGTCTGGTGTTCCGACGGGGGCGGAGTTGGTCAAGACGATGCCGGCGAAGTGAGCTTGCAGGCGGTAGAAGTCGACCTGGAGCAGCGGGTCAAACTTGTGGTCGTGACACTGAGCACAGCCGATGGAGATTCCGAGGAAGACGCTGCCGACGTTTGAGGTAAGGTCGTTGAGGGCATCCTGTCGGGCGAGCAGGATGTTGGACGCATTACTTTCGTCGGCCCACATCCGGTTGAACCCGGTGGCCACCAGGGCTTCGGTCGATTCGGGAAACAGTTCGTCACCGGCGATTTGTTCCTGCACGAAACGTGAGTAGGCTCGATCCTGGTTGAAGGCTCGGATGACATAGTCGCGATAGTGGTAGGCGAGTGGTCGGAGCGCATCGGCGTTGAAGCCGTCGGTTTCGGCATAGCGGACCAGGTCGAGCCAATTGCGACCTTGTGCTTCGCCGTAGTGCGGGTTGGCGAGCAGTCGATCGACGGTCCGAGCCCACCAGTACGGATTGGGGTCGGAAGGTGTGCGTGTTGAGTCGAGTGAACCGGGTGGGAGTCCGATGAGTCCGAACGCGGCTCGTCTAAGTCGCGTGCGTGGGTTGGCGATTGGAGCGAACCGTTGTTTGGACTGAGCGAGTGATTCGAGCAGGAAGGCATCGACGGGTGATGCGACATCGTTGGCGGCGGGTCCGCGGATTGTTGGGACGGCTGGCCGACGCAGAGGCTGAAAGGCCCACCACGTGGCAGTTGTGTCGGCGGGGGATTCTGCCGAGTTGTCTGTTGAGCGGTCTGTCTGCGAGTGATCTGGATCGTGTCCGGTGGCGATTGCCAGCGTCAGCAGCACGGTGGCCAAGGGCAGCAGGATCCGGAAACGGGTTTGTTTCCCGGTCTGATTGTTGCGATTTCGGGTCAAAAGGGTCTGTAAGATCATTGCCGAGAGGTGGTTCTGGGGGTGCGAGTCGTGTTGCAAGCGAGCGGCTGGTCATTATACTGATGGGACTCACCCGGCGGCACCGCGCAGTAGCGGAATCCTCGCCCCGGGTCCCCGGCGACTCGACGCAGGAGTCTCGACAGTGAAATTGGCAGAACCGATTGACATTCGTGGTTTGTTGCGGACGAGTCCATCGTTTGGGACCGACGAGGTTCGAACGATGTGCGAGGCTGTATCGGGCACTCAAATCACCGAAGTCCGCCAAGAAGTGGACGTTTTGGTGGAAGAATCTGGCGGCAGCGGTCAGATGGCGATCCGTGCCGGCATTGGTCTTCAGTTACTGGGCCGTCACGCCGAGGCTCATGCGTTGTTGGGATCTGTGACCGACAACGGTGTTGGAGTGTTCTACGACGCGTGTGCGTTGGTGTCGTTGGGCGAGCAAGTCTTGGCTGGCGAGCGATTCGAGCAGGCTGCGGCGGCCGGATACGACGAGGTCGAGTGTGCTTTGCGTCGTGTGGGTACGATCCGATCGGACGGTCGATTGTCGGACGCCGAGTCGGCGATCAAGGCGGCTCCGAAGGGATCCACCGCTCGGGCCGAGTATTCGTACCAGATGGGCTGCATTCTTGCGGACCAGTGCAACACGGCGGCGGCGGTCGAGTCGTTCGAGCGTGCAATCGACATGGATCCGCACCACAATCGTGCTCTGTTCAACCTGGCCCAGGAGAACGCTCGGCACGGCAACGACGACGAGGCCATCAAACTTTACGAACAGTCACTCTCTCGCCCACCCCAGCATTTGGGCGCATTGTTGAATCTCGGGTTGTTGTACGAGGACAGCGAGAACTACTCGGCGGCCGAGTTCTGTTTCCGTCGCGTATTGGCGACCGATCCCAACCATGCTCGTGCCCGCTTGTACCTCAAGGACATCGAGGCGACGGCCGACATGTACTACGACGAGGACGTGGCAAAGGAAGAGACCCGGATGCAGCAATTGCTGAGTCGTCCGGTGACCGATTTCGAGTTGACCGTTCGCAGTCGCAACTGTCTTGAGGGGATCGGAGTCACGACTCTGAGCGACCTGACCCAGGTGACCGAGATGGAATTGCTTTCGGGCAAGAACTTCGGTGAAACGTCGTTGGTGGAGATCCGCGAGTTGTTGACGTTGCACGGGTTGTCGATCGGCGAGAACATCAACAGGGAGCCGGAGCTCGAGCCGGCGATTGTCGTATCGGATCTGTCGCCCGAGGAGCGAGCGAAGGTCGAGAAGCCCGTGTCGGACCTGAACCTTTCGGTTCGAGCCCGTAAGTGCATGGCTCGACTGGGGATCACTCAGATGGGCGACCTGGTGCGGCGGACACCTGACGAGTTGCTTTCGAGCAAGAACTTTGGTGTCACTTCGCTCAATGAAATCCGCAAGAAACTTGACGAACTCGATCTCAGACTCCGCAACGACTAGCGAGAATCCGATCCCAGATAGGACGGTTCTTCCAGTCCCGTCTCTATTGTCTCTGCCCCGACTCCACTTCGTGTTATTCGCGGGCAACCGACGTTGCTCACGGGAGCATTACCCGGTGGTGTAATAGGTAACACAGCAGGTTTTGGTCCTGCCGTTCAAGGTTCGAGTCCTTGCCGGGTAACTCGATGTCGTGCGATTCTTTGGTTTCCACCGCGAGTCGCGGCTGCATGTTGCCGTGCCAGAATTCTGCGAATCCGAGACAGTCTTTGACGTGACGGCGACCGAAGCTCCCCTGAACTCGTCGGACGTGCCCATCAAGCCGATTTTCGTTGGCTTGGGTGAAGTGCTCTGGGACGTATTCCCCGACGGCCGTCGTCCCGGTGGTGCTCCGGCGAATTTCGCTTGGCATGTCAACCAGTTGGGAGCTCACGGGCTGGTGGTGTCGCGAGTTGGAGACGACCGGCTGGGTGACGAGTTGGTGGGAATTCTGAGCGAGCGTGGTCTGGATTCGGATCATGTGCAGCGGGACTCCGAGCAGTCGACGGGAACGGTCAGCATCACGACCACGGCCGACGGTCAGCCGGACTACACGATCCACGAGCCGGTTGCTTGGGATTGTCTGGAGTGGACCGATAAACTGGCGTCGTTGTTCCCCACGGTGTCGGGTGTGTGTTTCGGGACGATTGCTCAGAGACGACCGACGTCACGAGCGACGATCATGGCCTGTTTGTCGGCGATGCCCAAAGCGTCTTTGAAGGTTTACGACATCAACCTGCGCAAGACGTCCTGGGACCTGGAGACAGTCGAGTCGTCTCTGGAGTTGGCTGACATCGTGAAGTTAAACGACGAGGAGCTTGCGGTGTTGTCCGGGCGTTTGGACTGGCCTGGATCCGACCTGTCCGAGACGACCGAGTTTATTCAGGACCGTTACGGTCTGGACGGAGTCTGGGTGACTCGGGGAGCCGGCGGTTGCCTGTTGCGTGGCGTGGACGAGTTGGTCGAGTGTTCGGGGATCGAGGTTGAAGTGGCTGACACGGTAGGTGCTGGCGATTCGTTCACCGCGGCTATGATCTGGTCGTCGTGGTTGGGTTATTCGTTGTCCGAGTCGGCCGAGTTGGCCAATCGTGTTGGTGCCCTGGTGGCATCGCGACAGGGCGGCATGCCGGATCTGTCGGATTGTCTACCGGGATTGATCGAGAGTGGCCCGTGGTGTGCGTCCTGAAGCGGGTTGAGTAGATGGCGAGTTTGAGCGGTAGTGTGGTTCGCATCGCGATGTGGTCGGGCCCGCGGAACATCTCGACTGCGATGATGCGTGCCTGGGAGAACCGGTCCGACAGCGTGGTCGTCGACGAACTCTTGTACGCTCATTACCTGTCCGTCACCGGCAAGGGGCATCCAACGTGTCGTTGATGCTGCTGCTGCTGGTGAGACGGACTGGGAGAAAGCGGCTGAGTGGCGGCGGCGAGTCGACGGCGCCGGGTCCGATGACATTGCGGCTGTCCGAGTTGTTTGCCGAGCGGACGCGGATTGAAGGAACTTGCGTGGTCGATTGAACCGCTTGGCGACGTCATCTAAAAGGAAGTCCACAAGCGTGCGTGCATCATCTGTTCGTATCAGGAGATTGAGACTGATGACTAGGCATAGGACTCGGATGTTGTCGTTGCTGGCGGCGTTGTGCCTGGCTGGTTGTGCCGGCGACGTGCTCGAGTCGCCGAAGGTGAGGTCTGCTGGTTCGAAGGCAGCCGAGGGCAGTTACCTGGTGACGCTCGAGACGACTCGTGGCGAGGTGGTGGTCGAGGTCTTCCCGGGCTGGGCTCCGAAGGGTGCCGAGCGGTTCCGCGAGCTGGTTGCGGACGGGTTTTACGACGGCTGTCGTTTTTTCCGGGTGGTGCCGGGTTTCGTCGTGCAGTTCGGGATCAACGGCGACCCGGCCGTTCATGCGAAGTGGGACGACAAGATCGCCGACGATCCGGTCACTCAGAGCAACAAGCGAGGCACATTGACATTCGCCACGTCCGGTCCCGACTCCCGAACGACTCAGCTGTTCATCAGTCTCAAGGACAATGCCACCTCGCTGGATGGCCAGGGTTTTTCGCCTTTTGCTCGAGTGGTTTCGGGGATGCAGTACATTGACGAGATCACCTCCGAGTACGGCGAGAGGCCTCAGCAGGGAACGATCGAGCGCGAGGGCAACTCGTATCTCAAGCGTGACTTCC
>CAVOEV010000224.1:0-7960 GCA_963694825.1 Planctomycetota bacterium | reverse complement strand
AACGAAATCCACCAGTGATCAACGAGAAAATCTCGGACTTCTTGCCCGTCAGAAAACTCCAGTTCGACAGGTCCGCTCCGAAATTGTCCGCATAACGCGACAACACCTCCGGAGTGTCCGTCTTCGGATCGACCGACAGACTGACAATCCGTACCTGGTCCCAAAGAAAATGCTTCGGACCACCCCGCTCGTCAGAACTGTGCTGGTGCTCGACCTTTCGAGCCAACCGCTTCTGGAACGCTGCCATCCGACGCGTCTGCTCGGGACAGGTCAACTGGCATCGAGTAAAAATGAAATTGACGACGTACACCCGACCAGACAACTCGCGACTGCCAAAACCCTCGCCCGTACTGTCCACCAACCGGAACTCCGGCAACACAAGATCCAATGGCAACAAGGAACGAGACGGCCGGGCCGATACGGCATCGCCACCAGTACCCGACCGAGTCACGCTGCCCGGACGCGTGCCAGAATCGGGATCCGTCGACGCACCGCCGCCGGACTTGTCGGGACAACCGCTAACCGACAGCAACACCGCTGCCGCCACGACGACCACACCACCAAACCTCATGCCAAACCTCATGCGATGCATGCCGTGTTGTCTCGAGCCTGGGACACGGGTGTCTTGACGAGACCCACTGCAACAGGGCCTCGGATGTTCGACTTGAATCGTTCGACGGGATGCTGTCAATGTTCCGTGCTCGAGCTCGACTCCGGATTCTTGAACCGGCGATACCCCACCCCGACATACGCCGGACTTCGTGGCTCGAACCACTCGTCAAATTCCGGATCCGGTGCATTCAGAGTGTTCGTCGACGCGTCGAGAGTCCCTCGCAAATCCACCGTCGCTCCACCAAAAAAACACCCCGCGACATTCTTGCCATCGACAATGTCCATCTCGTAACGACCCTCCGGAGACGTGCCGCCGGCACAAGTGTTCTGCCAGAAAACCGAACGCGTGTAGTGGTTGCCCTGGCCCTTGTCGTCGACACCGTTCCAGTTGCCCGTCCATGTGCAATCGGTCACCCGCACCCTCGAACCAGGAAACACCGTCAAGGCACCCGACCCGTGCCGAGCGTTGTAGAGCGAGTCGGCAGGACTCACCGTGTCGAGACCCGTGTTGGCAACGTTGCCCACAAATAAACAGTTGCTGATCTCCGCACGACTGCCCGGCAGTACGTCGATCGCCGAACCGGTGACCTGGCAACGGTTGTCACGGAAAATCGAATCGCTGATCCGCACCGAGTCCTGCTGGTAGCCCAGGTGCTGGATCGAAATGCCACCACCGCACGGATTCGCCACGTTGCCGATCACCTCGACTCGCTCGATCCGAGGATAACTGCGGCCGAAAACCTTGATGCCGCCGCCGTCACAATAAAAGAACAACAGGTTCTGCTTGCCCAACTCCGGACGGTTCGGCTCGATCACCTCCGGGTCGTCACGCCGTGTCTCGAAACCATTGGCACCGGTGACCGTGAAACCCCGAAACACGGTTCGAGAAGTGATCCCGTCGCCGAAATAGACCACGTGGTTGACCAACGCCGGGAAACTCGGATCACCACGCTCGGCAACTTCGGCGTTGCCACCACTCAAGATCACCGCCCCGTCAGCCTCCAACGTGATCCCGTCATGACGACGGTTCAGCCAAATCAAGGCCTGCCCCGCCGCCGTCGGACGATACGTCCCCGAATGCACCACCACGCGATGACCACGATCCGAATCCGCCGCTTCGTCCAACGCCGCCTGGATCGAACCCCCCGGATGAACATGCCACGCCCCATCAGCATCCGGACCGCTGCCAATACGACCCGAACCGGGGTCCTGGTCACAGCCACAACCAACCGCAGCCAATCCCAGCCAGGCCGCACCGCGAGCCAACGCCGCACGCCGGCCAAGCACCCGTCCGCTGAACTGTTGGGAATCTGATCTCATCGGGCCATTGTCGCCAACCAGTCCTCGAATACCGACAATTCGTCGATCTGCATCCGCCCCATGTCCTCATCATGAGAAAACCGGATGGCACACATCGGGTCCGCAAGCAATCGGTAACTGCCCACACGCTCGGCTTCAATCCGCAACGTATGCACCAACTCGGGCACCGCAATCTCCTCGAGTTCCAACTCCGGCAACGTCCACGTGTAGATGTAGTCCGTGCTCGTCAGCTTCAGGTCGACGCGTCGGCCACGAGGCAAATGCAGGACACGCGAACTGACCAAGTCGTCGACCGTGCCAAAACGCCCGTCACCGCCAGGATAACGAAAGACCCACTCGAATCCGCTACCCGTCACCTCGACCAAACACACCTCGCCCTCGGACGACTCGGGCCACGCCCCAACCCGAGTCTCGCCGCAACCGCCTGCCACGCAGACGATCAGTGCAATCAATGCGATTCTTGGGAATCGTGGGATGCGTGATATTGAGACCGTCCTGACGACCTGCGCTCGTGACATGGACTCGATCATAAGACACCACTTCGACCGCTGACCAGAGACTGGTTGCCACGAATCACTCCGGCCGTTTGACATGTCACGACACCATCCTGACAATCTGGTGTCAGAGACTCACTCGACACTCCGTTCGAAACAACTCGCCAAGGGCTCGTCCATGACGTCCGTTATCCGATTCGTCCTGCTCTCGCTGTGCCTCTCGCCGTTGCTCCTGTCACTGCTCGGCTCGCAAACAGCGTCCGCAGCCGATTGGCCGACATGGCGACACGATGCCGGTCGCTCGGGCACTACCACCGAAACACTCCCCGAAAATCTGAAGCTGGCCTGGAGTCGGCAGCTGGCCACTCCGCAGCCGGCCTGGCCCGAAGATCCTCGCATCGGATTCGATCTCGTCCCCGAACCCGTCGTCGTCGGCCGCACACTCTATCTCGCCTCAACACGCACCGACAGCGTCACCGCCTACGACACACGGACCGGACAACTCAAGTGGAAAGTCTTCGCCGATGGACCGATCCGGTTCGCTCCACTCGTCGCCGATGGCAAGGTCGTGTTCGGCTCTGACGACGGATGCGTCTACGCCGTCGATGCTCAAACCGGCAAGCCGGTCTGGAAGTTCCAGGCAGCACCGTCGAGCAGAAAGGTACTCGGAAATGACCGACTCATCTCCGTCTGGCCCGTCCGCGGCGGTCCTGTCCTCGATGGACACCTCGTTCGCTTCACCGCCGGTGTCTGGCCGTTCGAAGGCGCCTTCCTCTGCGCAATCGACTTGACCACCGGACAACCGGCCGAAATCTCCGGACCCGCCGCCGTCGGAATCCAACACGCCGTCCGAACTCTCAAGGACCACACCCCACAAGGCTACCTCGCTCTCTCGGAACAGAAACTCTACATCCCCTGCGGACGAGCCGTCGCCGCCTGCCTCGATCTCAAAACCAACCGCTTCCTCTCGCATAGCTACAGCACCTCAAACACCACCAATTCACACGTCGTCGTACAAGGTCGCTGGCTGTTCCACGGCTCGATTGCCTTCGACACCGTCACCAAGACCACGCTCCGCACCCGTAACCACAAACCCGTCACCACGCCCACAACTGTCTACTTCGGCGAAAATGGACGACTGGTCGCCTACGACCTCCAACACCCCGAAAAAATCACCGCCAAAGACCGACGCGGTCGAACCACCACCAGCACCGTGCTGCCCAAACTCTGGACTGTGGCCAATGCCAACATCACAACAGTGCCCGAAGGTGCCGCCTACAAGAAGTTCCTCGCCCAGAACCCGCTGACAATCGACTTGGCCGCCGGAAATCGACTCTACGGACACCAGGGATCTGTGCTGTTCGCCGTCGAACCACCCACCGCAGCCGCAGCCGCCACCGCAGCCGCCAAACCAGCTCGAGTCACCTGGAAGACAACGATCACCGGCACACCCGGTTCCCAGATTGCCGCCGACAAACGGCTGTTTGTCACCACTCTCGAAGGCCAACTGCTGTGCTTTGCCGCTGACACCGGGCCGGGCAAACTGACCGACAACGTCGCTCGATCCGAAAGACCGCCTCTGGCAAAAGCCGTCAGCATTCTCAAGACCGCCGGCTCGACCGAAGGCTTCGGCCTGGTGCTGGGCGTCAACGACGGCTCTCTGATCGAAGCCCTCGCCCGGCAGAGCCAATTGCGGTTGATCTGCGTAGACCCCGACGTCGGTCGCATCGACGCACTCAGACGACGCCTCGACCAGGCCGGACTCTACGGGCACCGCGTGTCCGCACTCGCCGCCGACCCCCTGACCTGCGGCCTGCCTCCCTACATCGCCAACCTGATCACCACCGAATCGCTCGAATGGAGCAACGGACCCGAGCAGGGTCCCCAGGTCGCACGACTCGCGTTTGGTTGCCTGAGACCCTACGGAGGGACGGCGGTGATGGCGGTTCCCGGTGATGGAGTCACCCGGTTCATCGAAGAAGCCACTCGGATGAAACTGCACGGAGCCGACACCAGCATCGTCGATGGACTGGCCGTGATCCGGCGACAAGGAGCCCTGCCTGGATCGGCCAACTGGACTCACGAATACGGCGACCCGTCCAACTCGCTGATGTCTCAGGATCAACTGGTCAAAGCCCCACTCGGAGTACTCTGGTTCGGAGGTCCCGCCTCGGATGGCAGCCTGTTCTACAACCGGCACTTCTGGGGCCCGAGCATGGCCGTCATCGACGGACGCATGATCCTACAAGGGCCCGGAAAACTGTCGGCCGTCGATGTCTACACCGGTCGCATTCTCTGGCAAGTGCCACTGGTCGACGACGAAAAATATCGGGCGGGACGACGAGGCAATGACTTCGAAAAAGTCCTCGCCGGGTTCCACTTCCTCGCCGTCAGTGACGGCATCTACCTGGTCCACAAAGAACGGATCCTCAAACTTGATCCGGAAACCGGAAAACAACTCGCCGAATTCCCCAACGCCGCTCCCGGTGACGTCTGGGGCCGCATCCGAGTCCAAGGTGACCTGCTGATCGGGACCGTCCACAGAAACCTGGGCAAACGAGGACGGGTGCCCGCCGAAATCCAGGTCATGAACCGGCAAACCGGCAAACTGGTCTGGAAACACACCGCCGAAATGACCATCCCGCTCGTCGCCGTCAGCGAGAACACTCTCTACTGCCTCGATGGCATCTTCGATTCACTCTTCAAGGACTGGGCACGACGCGGACTCGTCCCCAAGTCCGAACCCATCCGATACCTCAAAGCCTTCGATCTCAAGACCGGAAAACCCAAGTGGAGATACACCACCGACTTGGTCGTCACCTGGATGAACTACTCCAGAGAACACGACGTCCTGATGGCCTCGAACAAGAAGGGTATGGTCGCCTATCGCGGACAAAACGGGGAAGAACTCTGGCGGAAATACAGCGAAGGCAAAGGGTTCGCCGGACACCCGGAAAGTTACTGGGATCGAGTCATCGTTTCGGGCAACCGGGTCATCGACCAGCGAGGACCCGGCAAGGCCTACGACATCTTGACCGGCGAACCGATCCTCCGACGCGATCCGATCACCGGTAAGGACGTGCCGTGGGAATTCACCAAAAGTGGACACCACTGCAACTACGCGATCGCCAGCCCGCACCTGGTCACGTTTCGAGCCGCCTCGGCCGGGTTCACCGATGTCGCCACCGGCAACACCGCACGACTGCAAGGTTTTCGCTCGGGATGCCGCAATAGCCTGATCCCCGCCGGTGGAGTCCTCAACGCACCCAACTTCGCTCACGGCTGCGTCTGCGGATACTCGCTGTTCACCTCGCTCGCCTTCACACACGTGCCGCAGGCCGAAATGTGGAGTTACAGTGCACTGAAATCACCCGAATCGTCGGTCAAACGACTCGGAGTCAACCTCGGAGCACCTGGAGACCGAATGTCCGACCAGGGAACACTCTGGCTCGACTACCCCAGCGTTGGTGGCTCCTCGCCCGATGTCCGCATCACCGCAAAAGGACAGGCACGTACCTTTCGGCAACACTCGTCCCTGATCACTGCCAAGGACCACGACCACGATTGGGTCGCCTCATCCGGTGTCAGTGGACTCCAGACACTCACCATCCGACTCGACAAAAACGCCACAACACCCAAAACCTACACCGTCAGACTGCACTTCTGTGAACCCGATGACCTGAAACCCGGTCAACGAGTCTTCGACGTGCGACTTTCCGGTAAACCGGTGCTCGAACAATTCGACGTCATCGCCGCCAGTGGCAATCGGTACAAGGCTGTCGTCAAGGAATTCAAGACCGTGACGGCGACCATCGACTTGACCATCGACCTCGTCGCCCGCAAAGGATCTCCGATCCTCAATGGAGTCGAAATCATCGCCGAGGACTGATTTCAGCAATGGTCAACTCACCAACCTCCAAGTTACACTGGATCAACACGTCCCCACTTCTCCTCTCAATTGCCTCGCCCCAATGCCTCACACATGCTCATCATGAACCCATCCAGTCGCACCACCAATGGCCTGCTCATCCTGGCCACCTTCGTCGCGGCCCCAGCCTCAACCCAAGCCCAGGACGCCACGCCAGCTGCCACAAGCCTGGTCTACCCACTGGATGTCTCGGTCGCCAAAGACGCCAAGACACTCTTTCTGGTCGACCGCAAGTTGCCCGGACTGTGGAAGACCACCCCGGCCGGAACTCTCGAAGTGCTCTACCCGGCAAAAAAACAGTTCCGCACTCCACTCAACGCCGTCCGCTGTATCGCTTCTGACGGCAAGGGCGGACTGCTGGTCGGCGATTCGGGGACCCGCGAAGTCTACCGGGTGACCGTCGATGGAAAAGCCACCCCCCTGACCAAGGGTGGCATCGGAATCGCCATGGGGATCGCCGTCTCAACCGATGGAACCATCTTCGTCAGTGACCTGGAACTGCAACGCATCTGGTCGATACCCGCCGCGGGAGGCCAGCCCAAGGAATTTGCCGTGCTGCCCGCGCCGCGTGGCATGACCTTCGACAAGAATGGACAACTCTGGGTCGTCTCAGGTGGACCAAAAAATCAACTCGTTCGCATCGACGCAAAAGGCAAAATCACCGCCGTCGTCAAGGACCGGACCTTCATCTACCCACACGACGTCGCCGTCGCACTCGATGGCAATGCCTACGTCAGCGATGGCTACGCCGATTGCATCTGGAAAGTGACCGCCGAAGGCAAGACCTCCAAGTGGGTCAGCGGCAAACCGCTCGATAACCCCGTCGGACTCGATTGGCAAGGCACCAACCTGCTGGTGGTCGACTCGCGAGCCAAACAGGTCTTCAGCATCACTCCCGACGCCAAGCTCACCGCCGTCAAGTTCGGCATGTGAGAACCGACACACATCGGCGCCAAGTATCATGATCCTCTCCCTGCAACAGCACCGCCTGCCGTCGAATTGGCAACGCCCCACGGCCATGCTGATCGCCAATCTGCTCGCAGTGCTGCTCGTGGGAATCTCTGACGTGCAGGCCAGTTGCGGAGACTACCTGCACGCCGATTCGGCCTCGTTCAATACGACCTCGCAACGAACATCGCAGCAGACACCGCAACAGCGACCGTGCCAGCACGGCCGCTGCGATCGGTCCCCGTCTCCCATGCCGGTCCCGACTGCTCCGGCCTCCAACAAGACATCCGACAATGTGACCGTCGTGGCTCAACCGCACCTCGGCCACGAACCCGATACTCTCTGCCAGGTCGCACACTCAGACCAACTCCACGCTCGGTCCGGTCACCACTCGCGCATCGACCGCCCGCCTCGCCGCTGATCCTCTCGACCGATGCGACGCGACCGGCTCGTCTCTCGCGAATCAGCCAGCATTCTGGATGACTCACGACCCGACACCCGCCGGTCCCTGACCACAGTCGCTCGTCGCAACAGCCCTACACGGGTTCGGCTGTTCGGCCCGGGCGACTCATGCTCATCGAGGATTTCGTTTCGATGTCCGAACACGATCAACCAGCCACACCGGCCACACCGGCCGAAGCAGCCACCCCCGAAACGC
>CAVOEV010000223.1:0-8043 GCA_963694825.1 Planctomycetota bacterium | reverse complement strand
GGCGACACGCGGTGCCTCGAAAGGCACTCGTCGGCAAGGCCTTCTACATCTACTGGCCACACGGACTTCCGTTTTTCAATGACGGACAGGGCTTCCCCGGCAGTGGGGAATCGATGCTGAGACGTCTGCCGATACTCAATCGCTGGTTCTACCACGCTCAGATCGATGTCGAGACTCGACAACCTGCACTTTCGAACTACCCCCAGTTCCGCGTTCCGTTCTATCCTCAGTTCCAACGCATGAAACGGATTCGCTAGACGGCCGTTGAAATTGAACTCGGGTCAGGGAGGACCCAAGACATGCCACTGCTGGAGTGCCGAGGCCTGGTCAAGGACTACCCTGGAAAACGGGCCGTCGATGGTGTCGATTTTGTTGTCGAAACCGGAGAAATCGTCGGCTTGCTCGGACCCAACGGTGCCGGGAAAACCACCTCCTTTCGCATCACCTGCGGACTCGTCACGCCCACCAAGGGACAGGTCTTCCTCGATGGCACCGACGTCACCCACTGGCCGCTTTACCGCAGAGCTCGACTGGGGCTGGGATATCTGCCCCAGGACGAAAGTGTCTTCGGCAAGCTGACTGTTGCTCAGAACCTGCAGGTCGTCCTCGAGTTTCTCGGAGTCAAACGTGCCGATCGAAAACGGCGAATCGGAGATCTGCTCGACCAGTTCGGTATCGCCGATCGACACGCTCAGATTGCCTCGACCCTCTCCGGAGGTGAACGACGACGCCTCGAAATCGCTCGCTGCCTGGCCAGCCAACCCAAACTGATCCTGCTCGATGAACCCTTCGCCGGTATCGATCCGGTGACCATCAACACGATCCAGAACATCATCGCCAGGCTCCGCGATCAAGGCATCTCGATCCTGCTGACCGACCACCGTGAACAAGAAACTCTCGAAGTGATCGATCGAGCGTACATCGTCTACCAGGGCAAAGTGCTGGTCAGCGGAACACCCGCAGACGTGCTCGCCGATACACGGGCTCAGGAAATCTACTTCGGACGTCCGACAACCGCAGCCGGCGGCGACGTAGCCGTCGGCGACGTAGCTGGCGCGGCGTAGCTGGCGGTGGCTGACCGTTCAGAGCCAGAACGAGAGTGTGTCGAGGACGACGAAGACGATTCCCATGAAAATCATGATCGTCAGGAACATGCGTCCGGCCCGGGTAAGGATTTTCGAGGTGAGTTCGTAGCGGCTGGTGCTATAGACCAAGCTGATCACGATCGCCAGCGGCAACAGGTACCAAGTGCTGTGAGCGTCCACCGTCGTTTCTCCTTCGTCCGGACCACCCCAAGGCGGACTCAGTCGGTCGCCTGACCCTCGGTTGATTCGTCCTCGTCCCCGTAACCATACGCCGGACCCTCCAACGCATCCCAGATCACCAACAGGTTCAGTAGCCCGGCGATCCAGGTGATGACTTCCGCCAAGGCGTATCGCCGCCCCAGCCGGCCGTGGATCTCTTCCAACGCCTTGTCCTCAAGCGGTACCTGGAACCAGTTCCAGAACGGCCGCGACACCGTCCCTTCGATTTCACCCGTCCGCATCCCGTCGCTGACATCGCAGCGCAGATAGCGGAGCGAATTGGAAAACTCGCGAGTCGGCTGTTCGTCGTCGCGGCGGAGTACGGTGGGAGTGATTTCGCCATGAGCGAACACGCGTGGAGTGATCGTCGGTTCGTCGACCAGAGTAAACGAGACAGGCTTGCCATCCGACGTATGCCCTTCGAAACTCCCGCTGTACTCTCCGTCCATTCGCTGCCAACTGATCCAACCGGTCACGTCGACGATCGGCTCGACAGGAAACTCGCCTCCAGCCTCCGGAACAAACGACTCGGAGTCGGGCCGGTATCGGAACCGACCGGTGAACTCGGCATCAAGTTCCCCATCGACATCGCTGCCCTTGATCCAATCGAGTCGCAGGCGACCATCGGCACTGAAGTCGTCGACCGGCGGCACGGTGTACCTCATGGCCTGGCACCGAGCGGGCAGGGCGGGGAGTCCGACGAGGACCTGAGCCAGGTACCCGAACGTGCGATGCCCGCCCGGCTCCCATCTCCAGTACACAACCTTCCATTCTCCCATGGCCATCCCGGTGATGAACATGCCGAGGATGCAGGACGAGTAGATTGCGGACTTGAAGTATCGCCGCTGATAAAGGTGCCCGGCACCGGGTAGCAGGAAGGCCAGCACAGCGGCCAGCCACCGGTTTCTCAGGTCGACTTGTTTTGAGTTCATCAAGTTGAGGTGCCGCAACCTGGACAGACGAATCCTGCAAGGCGTCATTGTAGGTCGCGCCCGAAAACGCGGCCAGCCTAACCCGCCCCACCAGGGACTGTCATATCGGCCAGGCCCAGGGGACCAGCAGCACGATCACGATCCAGACAATCACGCTCAGCGGACCCCCGAACCTCACGTAGTCGGCAACTCGATATCCACCGGGTCCGTAGACCATCAGGTTGGTCTGGTAGCTGATGGGTGAGGCCAGCCCCGAGGCGGCAGCCAAGGCGACGGCGATCACAAACGGCATCGCACTGCATCCCACCACGTCGGCCGTCGCCGTGGCGATCGGGAACACGAGCACCGCGGCAGCCTTAGCCGTGATGATATTCGTCAGCACCAGTGTCAGCCCGGCGACCAGAGCCAGCATGGCCTGGGGATGAGCGACGATGGTCTCGCCGGCCAGGCCAAACACCCAATCCGCTGACGTGAACAACACATTCGCCACACGCTCGGCCGCATGACTGACTCGCATCGCCTCGCCGATCCCCAACCCGGCCCCGATCCCCAACACCACACTCCAGTCGATCGCACCACGTGCCTCCGGACCCTTCAGGCAACCACTCACCAGCATCAGGAACGACGCGACCAAGGCCGCTTCGAACATCCCCGTCCACTCCAACGCCACCACCCCCACCATCCCCAGCACGACCAGGCGAGCCACCCACGCCAAGTGGTGCCGCGGTGGAGTGAAATCGTCGACGGCACTGACCAGGTAGAAGTCGCTGCTGTTGCGTTGTCGCTCCAGAAAACTCGGGTGAGCCTCGAGCAACAGCGTGTCACCCGGCCTCAGGCGAATGTCACCAATCTTGCTGTCAATCCTCTCGCCGTGCCGGGCCACGGCGATCACCGCCGCGGCGTAACGGCTGCGGAATCGACCGCCACGGATCGTCTGATGGACCAACGGACACCGCTCCGAAACCACCGCCTCGACCAACCGCCTCTGAGACCGAGGCCCGTCGATTTGAAAGACCTGCTCGGTGGCCGGTTCCAGGCCGGCGATCTTCTGTAAATCGACGACCGATTCCACGATCCCGACAAATACCAGCCGGTCGCCGGCTTCCAGGATGTCGCCCGAAGCAACCGCCGGCAACACCCGGTCGTTGCGGTCGATCTCGACCAAATACATACCCGGCAAATGCCTCAGACCAGCGGCTTCGATCGACTTCCCCACCAGCGAACTGCCCGCAACCACCAGCATTTCGACCGTGTACTTGCGAGGATCCGATGCAGCTTCGATCGCCGGTCGCCGGTCGGGCAACCCCCACTTCGACACCAACACGATGTACACCAGCCCGATCACCGCCAACGGAACACCCACCCAGCCGATCTCGAACATCCCCAACCCATGACCCGCGCCACGCAGATCCACTCGGTCCGAATCGATCATCAACCCATTGACGATCAGCGTCGTGCTGGTGCCAACCAGGGTGCAAAGGCCTCCGAGAATCGCCGCGTAGCTCAAGGGCATCAGCAATCGCGACACGGCCACCTGGTGCTTGCGAGCCCAATCGCTGACCACCGGCATCGCCATTGCCACGACCGGGGTGTTGTTCAGAAAAGCACTCGCCAACGAGACCGGCAGCATCATGCGAGCCTGCACCACAGGCAGGCTGCCGGGTTGACCCAGTAACGAACCACCCAACATTCCCAACCCACCCGTCTGCCGCATCCCCTCGGCCACCACGAACAGCACCGCCACCGTCACCAATCCCTCATTGGCGAAGCCCGATAAGGCCAGCGACGTGCTGGGAAAAACGCCCATCACGACCAGCAACACCAGGCCTCCCAGCAGGATCATATCCGGAGCCGCCTTCAGCACTGCCAACGCCACGATTACGCCGGCGACGACAAGCAAGGTCAGGCTCGAAGCGTCAGGGACCATCGTTCGAGTCCCGAGTGGTCGGCTCTGATGCCATCACGGCGGCCAGAACTTGCTCGTGAAGCAGACCGTTGGTGACCACCACACCGGTGTTCCCGCAAAGTGTCCGGCCAAACGAAAAGTCCAACGGTTGGCCAAACGTGTCGGTCACCGTGCCACCCGATTCGCTGACCACCAGCAACCCCGCCGCGTGGTCCCAGATCTTCTCCTGGTAAACCGCATCAACGGGCAACTTCAGGTAGATCTCGGCACCGGCATCGGCCACTGTCGCGTACTTCGCCTGGCTGTCCATGTGCACCGATTCGGACTGCAGGTTCAACATCCCGGCGATGGTCCGAGAGCGGTCGTGCGAACTGTGAGCCAATTCGACCGATTCGCACAGGCGGGCCCGAGTGATGTCGGTGCAATCGCTGACGATGACCGGTCGGGAATCATCGGGATCTGCAGCCGGAGCGACTCGAGACCCGGCACCGCGGATCGCAGAGAATACCAGTCCACCCTCAGCAGCCACCTCGACAGACCCCAGCCCCGGACAACCCAGCACGGCCACTTCGACGATGCCATCAACAATCAGCGCCAGGGCAACAACGTACTGATCGCCTCTCAGAAACCCTTTCGTGCCGTCGATCGGGTCGAGTGTCCAGAACCGGTCGCCAGGATCCGCAGCGCCACGGTCGATCCAATTGCAGATCGACTCGGGGTCAGCGTCAACACCTCGAGCGGCCAGTTCATCCTTAATGCGATCGAGAAACTCGGCCTGCTCGGGTTGGCGAAGTGCCGAAGCATCCTCTTCGCCGACCACCGGGTCATCGGGCAGGCTTCGTGACAGGGACCGGCAGACGAGTGCCTGGCTGCCAAAGTCGGCAATCGTGACCGGACTGCGGTCATTCTTTTCCAGCACCAGTCGATCGATGCCGTCCTGCACGGCTCGACAAAGCGTCATCGCTTCGCGGACCGCCATCTCGGCTGCACGCAGTTCTTTCTCCATGGCGCGCGAAGTATAAGCAGAACACCAAATTTCATAAAGAGGCCAGTCCCTGGCCTGAGATTACTTCCGGTCGGCGATCCCCAGGCGGATCTCGTCCGAATTGGCCTTCAACTCCGGAGCGTACATCGCACTGCCGCGAGTCGGCAGAGCACTGAAACGGCCAGGGATCTCGGCTCGCATTCGATACGAAATGCTGTGACGGCCCCGATTCAAGGCCCGAAAGAAAAACACCACCCGGTCGTCTCGCAACTGACGATACACTCGCGGATAACCACCCGTGTAACCGCTCTGACGATCCACCGGCTCAAAACCCGCCGCCTTCGGATCCTCAAACACCAGGTACTCATAATCGTTCTTGCTCTCGATCTCCAACTCGATCTCCACCAGATCACCACTCGTCAAATTGCCCAGATGCTCCACTCGCTGCCGGTCATACACCAACCGGTCCTGCTTCAACACCTGGCCTCGACCTCCTGCCACGTCCGACGTCGCATCCTTGCGCCGCACCAGACGGTAGTACTTTCGCTGCACCTTGATCTCCAGCCCGGCCTTGCCAATGAAGTCCTCGGTCGTGAAGTACGACAACCAGGTGTTGAAATACACCGATCCCTCACCCTTGCGACGTATCTCGACAGTGTGCTTTCCACCAGATAAAGCGTCGCCCTCGATCACCACCGCGTTGTCAAAACTGAACAGGTTCGCCGCATCCACCTTCACCGACTTGGCCACCTTGCCGTCGATCAACACGTCGATCGTCACGTCCGGTGTCGACTCGCCACTGCGATCCATGTATTCGGCCAACGACTCAATGCACAACGCCGTGTCCCGCGTGCTGTTCCAATACGTCGCATGACGGCGGTTGTTGAGCAGATACTTGACCAGCCTCGAAGCTCGAACACCCTTCGGATCGGTCAATGCCAACAGCTTCAGATAGATCGCGTTCGCCTCGACCTCGTTCCCATACCACCTCCACCAACGGGTCGATTCGGGCAACTGCAACCACGCCGTCTGGTTCTCGTCGTCCTGCTGCAGGAACTGGTCGATGTTGCGAATGATCATGGCCAGGCGTTGCTGCTGACCGCTCGAATGGTAAGCCAGCCCCACCAACCCCTTGGCATAAACACTCAGCTGAACCCGATCGCGGTACAGAAAATCGCTCATCGCAACCTCGAGCACGTCGGCTTCGACGAGTACCCGGAAGACCAGTGCGTCGGTGTTGTCGGCTCTGAGCTTGTATGGCTTGGTCTTCGTCGGTGCGTTCTTCAGCCTGAGCACCTGCCGAGCCTGGTGCCTCTTCAACCACGCCACTCCGTTCTCGTACACGCCCGGCGGAATGGCGACGTCGTTGGCCAAGGCGATACTGAGACCGTGCACAACCGTGGCTGTGGTGTGAGCACTCGACTGCTCGCCGTGGCCCGAGAACCAGCCCCAGCCTCCGTCCGCAAGCTGCATATCCGCCAACGCCTTGACCCCCTGCTTCACCAGGCCAGTCACAGCGGCATTGTCGAACACCGGGTTCCGTTTCCATCGCTTCCATCGCTGAGCCCGCTCAGCTCCTTCACCCAGTTCCCCAGCATTCAGATTCGTCCGCTTCTTGCGAACAGACTCGAGATCGATCTTCATCCGTTTGAGCAGGTTGTGAGTGATCACGGTGGGGAGGAATCGGTTGAGAGTCTGTTCGGTACAGCCGTATTCAAAATCGACGAGATAGGGCAGGGCATCGACCATCGCACCGGCCAGTGTCGGCGTGTAACGGATTTCCAACCGAGACTTCTCGGGCCGCCGCGCCATCGGCACGGTCAACTCGACAACCGCCGTTTGCCGGTCCCCGCGAAGCACTCCTGTCCCCGACACGGTTTTCTGCATCCCGTGAACGTGGACCGGAAACGTCAGTTCCATCGCGTCGCTCTCGACGTCGGTCAAAGCCGCCATCCTGACAATCGCTTCACCCGCAGCCGTCACCCGCACCCGCCAATCGACTCGAACCTCACCACCAGCCGGTAGCTGGACCCGTTTCTCCAGTGGATCGACCGCCGACAACGTGCCTCCGTCCAACTCCAACCGGACCAAGGCCGTCTTGTCATCATCCAGGTAGTTGTGAACGATCGCCGAAACGACCACTTCGTCGGTTTCGGTAAAGAACCGCGGCGCCTGCAAGCGGACCAGCACGTTCTTGGTCGTCAGAACACTCGCCATCCCCTCGCCAACATTCGTCCCGTGCCCCATCGCCCAGGCACGGACCGACCAGGTGGTCAGGTTTTCGGGCATGTCGAGTGTCAAGCGGGCGTGTCCATTCTTGTCGGTGGTCACCGATCCGACCCATAACGCCGTGTCGGCAAACTCGCTGCGAAGAGTCGCAGCAGCCATCTGGCCACCATCCCCCGCATCCACACTATCCGCACCATCCGCATCGGCTGACGCTCGACCTCCCTCCATCGCCATCCCGAGCGCCTTCACGCCCTTGGCCACGCCACCCATTGCGGCTTCTTGAGGCGCCCTGCGGCCGCGGGTTTGAGTGGCCACCAGGTCGCCGAAGACTCCCAACCGCATCATCGGAACCTCGCCACGCTTCAGCAGGTTACCCGAGTGACGAGTGAGGTTGGAGGTGGTCTGAGGATAATGTGAGCGGCGAAAGTTCCAGAAGAATTTCCGGATCTCAGCGACGTTGCTGCCTCCGGAAATGTACTCGACACTCTTGTCGTACATCGTCAGTACCAGGGAACCCTCGAACGGTTTGCCAGCTGCGTCGGTCAGCGCCACGTCGAGTGTCGCGGGGGCTCCCGGGCGGTATTCTTTCGAAGACGGCTTCACGTCGACATGGACGACCCGAGTTTCCGGCGGCACGAACAACTCGCACACCGCCGAATGCAGCTTTCCGCCCGATACAGTGATGGC
>CAVOEV010000222.1:0-8305 GCA_963694825.1 Planctomycetota bacterium | reverse complement strand
CCCTTGCCAGTGTTCTCGAACAACGTGTTCCCTCGAGCATGCCGCTGGAACTGGCGACGCACCTCCGCGTCGACACCCGGCTGGAACCGACGCTGATACGCAATCCGCTCGCCAGCCGACGAAAACATGTTGCCGACATAAATGTCGGGCAATCCGTCGCCGTTGTAGTCGCACCACGAAACACTCATCCCCGCCGCGATATCCTCGACACCCGCCGTCGATGCCACGTCGCTGAACCGACCCGAATCGTTGCGGTACAGACAATTGCGGCCGTAATCGTTGGCGACGTACAGATCGAGATCACCGTCCAGGTCGTAGTCCGACCAACTCGCCGCGAAACTCCAACGACGATTGTTCTCGCCCAAACCCACCGCATCCGTCACATCGACGAATTGCCAGTCGCCGTCATTTCGTAACAACAGGTTCGACCCGCCGTTGTTCGCATCGTGATACGGATAAGGAATCGCCTCCGCCGCAGCACCCTCACCCAACCGGTTGGCCAGGAACCCGGCCCCGTAACCGGTGACGTACAGGTCCAGGTCGCCGTCACCGTCAAAGTCGGCCGCGGCCAACGAATATGGGTCGCCCGTCGAAAATGTCACGTCCCGCTCGACAAAATGACCCGACCCGTCGTTCTCCATCAACACCAGGTTGACGTTCAAGACACAGGCCAGGTCCTGGTCACCGTCGTTGTCGAAATCGACCAGCAACGCGCTCCGCGAACGATCCAACCAGTCGACTCCGGCACTGCCAGCTGCGTCGATGACCGTGCCGTCACGCTGCTGAATCAACAATCGGTTGGGCATCCCGCCCGGCTGAGCCAGATAGATGTCCTCCAAACCGTCTCCGTTCACGTCACCAATCGCCAAACCCTGGTGACCATGCAAAGCCACCCCCAACTCGGCCTGCAAGCGACCACGCCAATGATCCACGCTTCGACTCAATTGCTCGACCACCTCGCCGGACGGCTTCAAAACCGCTGCGGTCGAATCGACCAACAACCGGCCGCCACGACTCGTCCCAGTCACCTCCTCGTGCGACTCGATTCGCAAAACCAATAACCGCGGCGCCGCCTGGCCATTCAACTCCCAAACACACGACCACCAACCTCGTAACTGAATGAACTGGTCACCCCGGCGAGCACCCGCTTCGAACAACACTCGTGTCGTGGCACGGTCGGACTCGAGATCGACCGAGGTGATCTTAAAATGCAGCTGGATGTCCGACCAACCCACCCAGTCCGATAACAACCCGGCAAATGACTCGGCCAAACCCTCGACACCACGCTTCGTGCCAGGCAAACCGCCAGACGCCTCGACTGCATGACGACGTATCGACAAACCACCCGACTCGTACACCGTCGACATCGAATCCGGCAGCAAACAATCTCCTCGAAACTCGGCCGAAGCCAACCGCGCCAGAACCTTCCGCCCCAGTCGGCCATCACGCTCAAGATCGTCCACCAACAAATGCAACTGCCCGCCGGCAGCCAGGTTGAAGTCCTCAGTCGCCCACGTCACTGACTTGGCCGACGCAGGCTTCGCAGCCACCTCGCCCGCCGTCGCAGAACGACTCGGGCTCACACCATCCGCTTCAGGCTCCGATACAACCGGGCCAGAAGATCCACCGTCGCCACATCCACTCAAAATGCCGGCGACGACCGCCAAAATGACACCCAACCTGGCAAACTGTTGAATAACGTGGGGTTTCCCTGAGACATCAACCCAAGTGTCATCCCGAGCGCAACGAGGAATCTCAACCGTTTCCGATGTGCCACTGTTGGGATCCCTCGCCGACCAGCACCACTTCCAACATCGGTCAGTCATCAGATTCACGTCGTCGAAAAAAGGAATTGGACATGTCAAACCGCGAATCAGCCCTCCGTCGATTATCACACACCGATTCCAGACCGGTAAAGAGGCCAATGCCGGGGCGACCGATTCGGTGGCCGGTTTTTCTTGCACCCGGTAGAGTCGGCAACAGTGGCACAATCCAAACGGCCTGACTCCGACAAACCGATGGGGCCTAAAATGCACTCCCAAGACAGAATCGCCGCCATTGGCCGCTTCGTCATCCTCAACCTGATCCTGCTCGGACCAACTCCCGCAGCCTCATCGGCCAATGCGGACGCCCCCACCGCTGCCCCCACCGCTGCAGCCACCGCCCACCCGCTGCTGCCAGCGTTTGAACGATTTCATGCTAGCCAGGACAAGTTGGGACTCGAGGCAGGGTGGTTGCTGATTTCGGAGTTGAACTGCAGGAGTTGTCATGCGGGAGGCCGTTCGGCCACGGGCGTGCAGACGAAGCCGGCACCGGTGCTCGATGCGGTCGGTGAGCGTGTACGCCCGGAGTGGATGCTCCAGTTCCTGGCCAACCCGCAGCACGCCAAACCGGGGACCACGATGCCCGACCTGTTTCCCGGTCTCGATCCCAAAACCGAAACCGCTCAGGTCGCCGCGCTGGTTGCCTTCCTGGCCACCACCGGAACCCTGAAACAGTCGGCACCAGAACCCCAGGAAGTCATTCGCGGCGAACGCCTGTTTCACCAGGTCGGCTGCATCGCCTGTCACCAATCACGACGAGATCCGAAAACCACTCCGCTGACCACGTCGGTGCCACTGGGAGCCATCGACAAGAAGTACTCCACAGACAGCCTGGCCAGGTTCCTCGAAGACCCGCTCGCCATTCGCCCCGGTGGACGGATGCCCAGCCTCGGCCTCAGTCAACAGGAATCCCGCGACATCGCCGGGTACTTCTTTCGCAACCTGCAACTGCCTCCCAATCTCAACTTCGCCTACTACGAAGGCAACTGGTCCAATATCCCCGACTTCAACAAGCTCAAACCCCTGAGCTCCGGACAGGTCGCCGGATTCCAACTCGGGGTCGCAGCACGAGGCGACCAGTTCGGCATCCGATTCACCGGCTTCCTGCAAATTACCCAAAATGCACGCTACACCTTCTTCCTCGGCTCCGACGACGGAAGCCGACTGACTATCAACGGCAAGACCGTTGTCGAAGTCGACGGGATTCACCCCTACCAGGAAAAACAGGCAACCTTGGAACTCGACGCCGGACACCACCCGCTGCAGGTCGACTTCTTCGAAGCCAGTGGTGGCGAAGTGCTGAAGGTCCAATTCCAAGGACCCAAGATCACTCGACGCGACCTGTCGACTTTCACCACGACACACGCCAAACCGAAACCCGCCAAAACCGATCCGGAAAACACACCATTCGTGACGAACCCCTCGCTTGTCGAAATCGGACGCAATCTGTTTGCATCAATCGGGTGTGCCTCGTGCCACCAGATGACTCTCCGACGACAACCCGACAAGCCCGACAAGCCCAACAGGCCAATCCAGCCCAGCGGACGACCCGCCGGACGACTCGGAACTCTCGACATCCTCAAGGGCTGCCTGTCGCAAGACCTGGCTCGGTCACCACAAGCGGGCGTCCCCGATTTCCGACTCTCCGACCAGCAACGCCAGGCTCTCACGCTGGCTCTCAAGGCCCCAGCTCTCGACCTGCCGCACCGTGCCGAACTCGGTTTCCGGATCGCCGGCACGCTCGAAGCCTTCAATTGCCTGGCATGCCACTCTCGCGACAAACGCGGTGGCGTCGAGCGGGCACGCAATGACCTGTTCGTGACGACGATCAAGGAAATGGGCGACGAAGGACGGATCCCGCCACAACTCGATGGAGTCGGCGACAAACTGAACGACAAATGGCTGAAACACGTGCTCGACAACGGAGCCAACGACCGGTCGTACATGCTGACACGGATGCCGAAATTCGGCGCCGCCAACGTCGGTCACCTCGTCAAAGTCTTCGCCGCAGCCGACCGAAACCACAAACCGCTCGAACTGACCCTCACCGACCGCATGCTCCGAGTCCGCTCGGCCGGTCGCTTCCTCACCGGTGACAAGGCACTGGCGTGTATCAAGTGCCACGACTTCGGTGGCCACAAGGCGACCGGGATCCGGTCGCTCGACCTGCTGACAATGACTCGCCGGCTCCGCAAGGACTGGTTCGTTCGCTACATGCTCGACCCGCAAACCTACCGACCCGGAACCCGAATGCCCGCCGCCTGGCCACGAGGACAGACGCTACTGCCCGAAGTGCTCGATGGGATACCCGTGCACCAGATCGCCAGTGTCTGGGAATTCCTCGCCGATGGAGGCAAGGCCGGCCTGCCACGTGGCCTGATCCGGAACCCGATCGAACTGGTGCCAACCGACGAACCGATCATCTACCGCAACTTCATCGCCGGACTCAGCCCGAGAGGCATCGCTGTCGGGTACCCCGAAAAAGCCAACCTCGCCTTCGATGCCGACCAAATGGCCCTGAAACTGATCTGGCACAATGCCTTCATCGACGCCGCCATGCACTGGAACGGACGCGGACAAGGGTTTCAGACACCGCTCGGTGACCACCTGGTGACACTCGCAGGAGGTGTGCCCTTTGCAGAACTGGTGACTCCCGATGCCGATTGGCCAACCCAATCGGCTAGCCAGCTGGGCTATCGATTCACAGGCTACCGGCTCGACAAACAACGACGGCCCGTCTTCAAATACCGGTTCGGAACGATCCAGATCGAAGATCACCCCAAACCGGTCAAGACCGACACGGACCCCGAACTGATCCGGACGCTGACACTAAAACGGTACGACACTCGACCACGGACAATCTGGTATCGAGCCGCAGTGGCACCCACGATCGAAACGAAAACCGACGGATCCTTCATCGTCGGAAAAGTACTCAATGTCTCCATTCAACAAACCGGCCGTATGACACCCGTGGTCCGTCAAACCGGAAAACTCTCGGAACTGCTCGTGCCACTCCACTGGAATGGCAATACGAGTGTCATCGTGCAGAAGTACTCGTGGTGACACGGCACCACGGGTGGAACAACAAACCGATACAACTCAGGCAAATCGCATGACCACGAAATACTCGAAACCGCTCTTGCGAATCACCGCCGCCGGACTCTTCTTCGCCCTGGCCCTCGCCGCAGACGCCTCGGCACAACAGAAGACGCCAACCGAAGACGACTATTACCGCATCACCAGCCTGCCCATCCCCAAGGGCGTGGTGTTCGAAATCGGTGGACTGGAACTGCTGCCAAGCGGACAACTGGCCGCGTCGAGTCGACGAGGTGACATTTACCTGATCGACAACCCGTTCTCCGAACCCGCCGCAATGACCTTCAAACGCTTCGCAAGCGGATTGCACGAAGTCCTCGGTCTCGCCTGGAAGGACGGATGGCTCTACGCAACCCAACGCTGCGAAGTGACACGCATGAAAGACACCGACAATGACGGTCGGGCCGATCTCTTCGAAACCGTCAACTCCGATTGGGGCATTACCGGTGACTACCACGAGTACGCGTTCGGGTCGAAATTCGACGCCCGGGGCGACTTGTGGGTCGTGCTGTGCCTGACCGGCTCGTTCAACAGCAACACCCGGTACCGAGGGTGGTGCCTGAGAATCAAGCCGGATGGGTCGAGCGTGCCAACCTGCAGCGGCTTGAGATCGCCGGGTGGGATCGGCATGAACCACCTCGGCGACATGTTCTATACCGACAACCAGGGGCCCTGGAACGGGACCTCGAAACTCCAACACCTCGTCCCAGGAAAGTTCGTCGGCCACCCGGGCGGCAACCGCTGGTACAGCATCACCGATGCACTCGGGAAACGACCAGCCGATCCCGTCAGCGGTAGCCGGATGATCGTCCAAGCCAAACGGATACCCGAACTGCTGCCGCCAGCCATCTACTTCCCCTACAAGAAAATGGGACAGTCGGCCAGCGGTATCGCCTGCGACTCAACCAATGGCAAATTCGGACCGTTCAGTAAACAAATGTTCGTCGGCGACCAGACGTTCAGCACCGTCATGCGAGTCGATCTCGAAAAGATCCAGGGACAATACCAGGGAGCCTGCTTCCCCTTTCGAGCCGGCTTCGCCTCCGGATCACTGGCTCTGCTGATGAGCACCAACGGGGCGATGTTCGTCAGTGGGACCAACCGAGGATGGAACTCGCGAGGGCGACAACCCTTCTCGCTCCAACGACTCGACTGGAACGGGAAAATACCCTTCGAAGTGCTCACCATGAAACTGAAACCCGATGGCTTCCGATTGCAGTTCACCGAACCCGTCGATACCGACTCAGCAGCCAATGTCGATTCCTACACACTCAAAACCTACACCTACATCTATCAGGCGTCGTACGGTAGCCCCGAAGTCGATCACTCCAAACCCACCATCAAGGAAGCTCGCGTCGCTGAAGATCGAAGACACGTTGACCTGATCATCGAAGGACTCGTCGTCGGACACGTCCACGAACTCCACCTCCCAGGTGTCCGCTCCGCCAAACTGCAACCGCTGCTCCACCAACAGGCCTACTACACTCTCAATCACCTCGCTAAATGAATCGCCTCGCCCCACAACACCTGACTCTCCCAATGTGGTAAAATAGGCAGGCGGCGCAAAGTCCGTGATTTCCGGATGGAATCCGACGCACATCCAAGGCCATTCGCCGGGTAACAGGGTCAAGATCCGACGATTCAGGATCAGGTCAACAGTGGTGTGATTCCGAAGATTGAGATACACGCAGGTGTTGTTCCCTTGGAAAACATCTTCGAAACGATTTTGGGTTGAGGAGAGTTGGTGATGAGTGCAGGATATTGGTTGAGTCAGGTTCGTCACGGCTTTGTTCACCCACATCGCAGCCCGTCGTCGCTTCTGTCGGCGGTGGCTGCCGAGGTCCTGGAAGAGCGGTTGATGCTGTCCGGAGTCGGCAGCGACGCCCAACCCGATTTCCATCTCACCGACGTCAATACATCCTCCAGTACGTCCGGCCAAGCCGTATCACCTCGAGACTATCTCGAGCAGGTTTCGGCTTGGTACTTCGGCCACGCCACCTGACCGTACTGTCGAAGCCAGTTTGGCTTCCTCGACCAGATGCAGCAGGAGATCGCTTCGGAATCGCCCGACCTCTCGATCGACATCCTGGGCGTGAACGAACTGGGTCACGAATCGGGAAACAGCCTGGTGATTGACAGCCGCGACCTGCCCTGGCTGCAGGACATCGACGACGACAGCAACGGCAGTTCCGACGTCTGGACAGCCTGGGACGTCACCTTTCGCGATGTGATCATCACCGACTCGAACAACGTCCAGGTGGCCGTCTACAACCTGACCAACAACGATCTGGGCAACCCCGACAACTACGCAACTCTGAAGCAGTTATTGATCGATACCGCATCGGCCACGACCGACCCCGGCGTCGAATTGTCCGAGATCGCCGACCAGACCGTACAGGCCGGGTCGCCTCTGCACATCCCCCTCAACGGACTCGATCCAGCAGGAGGCCAACTGACATTCACGGTCGAAAGTTCCGACCCGCTGGTCTCTGCCGAAGTCCTTTCGGGCAACCGCAGCCTTAGAATGCAGGTCGACGACTTTGGGACGATGACGTTCGAATTGTTCGAATCGCGAGCGACTCGGGCAACGGATCGAATGATCGAACTGGCCGAAAGCGGTCACTTCACCGACACGATCTTCCACCGGATCATCGACAACTTCGTGATCCAGGGCGGAGACCCGACCGGTACCGGCAGCGGTGGATCGACCCTCGGCGACTTCGACGACCAGTTCCACGTCGACCTGCAACACAACCGTACCGGCCTGCTGTCGATGGCCAAGACAACCGACGATACCAACGACAGCCAGTTCTTCATCACCGAAGGCCCCACCCGACACCTCGACTTCAACCACTCGATCTTCGGCCTGCTGACCGAAGGCGAAGGTGTGCGAGCGGCGATCAGCGACGTGGCGGTCGGAGGCGACAATCGGCCGGTGACACCGGTCGTGTTGCACGAGGTCGAAATCTTCGACGACATCGAAAATGGTGTCCTGATGCTCTCGGCCGCCGAAGGCGCAACCGGCGTGTCAACCATCACCGTCACCGTCACCGACAGCCTCGGCAACCAGATCACCCGCAGCTTCGACGCCACCGTCGTCGTCGATGCCGACTCCAATTCCAACGGCAACCCGTTCCTCGACGATATCGACGACGTCCGCATGGAAGCCAACTCGGTCGCCACATTCCAGCTCACCGCTCAAGACTCGGACGGTGACACCGACTTCGATTTCCTCGGCGAATCCGATCTCACCGCCAGACTCCAAGCCTCGCAAATGCCCACACTCCCCAGCGGACTCGACTACACCGTCGATTCTAGCACCGGAGAGGTCAGCATCACGGCATCCGAAGGACTCGTCGGCGAACACCTGATCCGGGTCGGAGTCC
>CAVOEV010000221.1:0-8356 GCA_963694825.1 Planctomycetota bacterium | reverse complement strand
CCCGGCCATCGACGAAGCGTCGCGGGTCTCGCGGACCTACCGCAACCGACTGCTTGACCTGGTCGGTGAAGTCGACTGTTCGGAGTGCCAGGGAAACCGGCTGAGACCCGATGTGGCGGCTGTGACGTTGGCCGAACACACGATCGGTTCGCTGAGTCAATTGCCGCTCGACGAGGCTCTCGACGTGCTCCGCAAAGTGAAACTCGGACGCGACCAGAAAAAGGTCGCCGGCGACCTGCTTCGCGAAGCCATCAGCCGACTCGGATTCCTCGTCGAACTTGGACTCGAATACCTGTCGCTGAATCGCCCGTTTCCGACGCTGTCTGGAGGCGAGAGCCAGAGGATTCGCCTGGCCGGACAGGTGGGTCGGGCCCTGACCGGCGTGCTCTATGTCCTCGATGAACCCACCATCGGACTGCACCCTCGAGACAACCACCGACTGCTCGGTGCACTCCGACGACTCAGAGATCTCGGCAACACTCTGATCGTCGTCGAACACGATCGCGAAGTGCTCGAAACCGCCGATCGACTGGTCGACTTCGGACCGGCCGCCGGACGACACGGTGGACGCGTCGTCGCAGAAGGCTCGCCCAAGGAACTGGCCGCCAATACCCGGTCGCTGACCGGAAAATTTCTCGCCAAGACTCGCTCGATCCCAATACCCACTGACAGGCGGATGCCGCCAGCCGGATCGGTTGATTCCATCCCGCCCGGAGGCGCCTGGCTGGAACTCGACGGAGCACGACACAATAACCTCGACAACGTTCAACTCAGGATCCCGCTCGGCACCCTGACCTGCGTCACCGGAGTCAGTGGATCGGGCAAAAGCTCGCTGATCGAAACGACTCTGGCTCGAGCTGCTAACCGGGAACTGAACCGCACCGGAGACGCACCCGGCCAGTTCGATGCGATCCGTGGAGTCGAACATCTCAACAAGGTGATCGCCGTCGATCAGCAGCCGTTGGGCAACACGCCCAAATCGAATCCGGGCACCTACACCGGAGTCTTCGACGAGATTCGCGAACTGTTCACGCGACTCCCCGAAGCCAAGGTCCGTGGGTACCGGCCCGGTCGATTCAGCTTCAACCGGGCCGGTGGACGATGCGAAGCATGCGAAGGAAACGGACAGAAATGCATCGAAATGCACTTTCTGCCCGATGTGTGGGTCGAATGTGACGAGTGCCGAGGGCGGCGATACAACACCGAAACCCTGGCCGTGACCTACCACGGCCACACGATTTCCGATGTGCTCGACATGCCGATCGATCAAGCCTACCGACTGTTCGAGAACATCCCGCGGATCCGGGCACCACTCGCCACCCTCTGCGCCATCGGACTCGACTACCTCACCCTCGGACAATCCGCTCCAACACTCTCGGGAGGTGAAGCCCAACGAGTGAAACTGGCTGCGGAACTGGCACGACCACAGACCGGCCGCACCCTCTACCTGCTCGACGAACCCACCACCGGCCTGCACTTCGACGACGTCGACAAACTGCTCAAAGTGCTCGAAAGCCTGGTCGAAGTCGGGAACACCGTGGTCGTGATCGAACACAACCTCGATGTGATCAAGACGGCCGACTGGATCGTGGACCTCGGGCCCGAAGCCGGAGCCGGTGGAGGACGCATCGTGGGGCAGGGGACGCCCGAAGATCTCGTTGAATTGGCACGAACCGCTAAACGCCGCAAACACGGTGCACTCAGATCCTTCACCGGGGAACTGCTCGGGCCAGTGCTCGAAACCGGACTACGACAAACCCGAGTCGTGTTCAACGTCAAGGACGTTGCCAGGAAACGCGACGGCGATCTGGATTTCAGGACCATCGGACGAGACACCCTGATGCCCTGGCAAAAGGACGGCCGACGATGGCACACCGTCGACCGAGTCGCACACAACGGACAACCCGCACGCTGGGACGGAACACTGCTAGCCAGGATCCTCGATCGACTCGAACCCTCCAAAGAACTCCGCACACCCAACTTCAATCACCGCAGCGTCGTCGAAGTCTGCGGACCGGTGAAGAAGGAGGGCTGGTTCTTTCACGCGTTGACCGGAGACGAATGGCTGGTGACGCTGAAGTTCCGAGTCCCTCGCAATACGTTTCAACAAGACCAACTCGCACCGTCACTCGGCCTGCTGCCCCTGGACGATGTCGACGAGTTGCCCATCTACGGACGTGGCTCGCGTGTTCGAGTCAAGAACATCAAGAAACGGTTGCAGGAAGTGACTCTGAAAGTCCACTGGCTCAAGGAAATCGACACGCCCGCCTTCAAACACTTCCTGTCCACGGCCGTCGACAAGTTCCTGAAACACCAATCTGAAACCAATTCGCCCCAGGTCTGACGCCGCCCGTGACGGGGCCTGACCCCTTCCGCCAAACCAGCACATTCCTCAACCAGCAAAAGCACAACCCAGCATCAGGAAAGGGTCAGGCCAGCCACAACCCGCTACCCCAACCAACCACAAGCGTCCTTGGCAAAGTAAGTCACAATCATGTCGGCTCCAGCACGCTTGATCGCCAACAAACTCTCCAATGCCACACCCCGCTCGTCGATCCAACCCGCCTCGGCAGCCGCCTTGACCATCGCGTACTCGCCACTGACGTTGTAGGCCGCCAGGGGAACACCCGGATGAGCGTCCTTGACGCGGCGAATGATGTCCAGATACGCCAACGCCGGCTTGACCATCAACACGTCCGCTCCCTCGGCCACGTCCAACGCCGCCTCACGCAACGCCTCACCCGCATTCGCCGGGTCCATCTGGTACGTCCGCCGGTCGCCAAACGAAGGAGCACTCTCGACCGCTTCACGAAATGGACCATAAAAGGCCGACGCGTACTTCACGGCATAGCTGAGGATCGGCAGGTTGGTGAAACCCGCATCGTCCAGCCCGCCACGGATCGCACCAACCATCCCGTCCATCATCCCCGATGGAGCCACCATGTCGGCTCCGGCTCGGGCATGAGTGACCGCTTGAGTGGCCAGGATCTCGAGCGTCGCGTCGTTGTCCACGTCCAGTACACCGTGACGATCGTTGACGATCCCGCAATGACCATGATCGGTGAACTCGCAGAAACACACGTCGGTGATCACCAACAGGTCGCTGCCGCTAGCCTTGATCGCCCGGACCGCCTCGGCCACGATCCCGCTCTCGTCACACGCATCACTGCCTACCGCATCCTTCTCGGACGGGATCCCGAACAGGATCACCGCCGGAATGCCCAACGCAGAAATCTCAGACACCTCGCCAGCCAACAGGTCGACCGTTAACTGGCTGTGACCGGGCATCGATGGAATCGCAATCCGCTGGTTCTCACCGTGACGGACGAACAACGGTAGAATGAAATCCGACGGCGACAACCGCGTCTCGCGGACCATCTCGCGGAGCCGAGGATGAGTCCGCAGACGACGCATTCGGGTGTTGGGGAAGATCGAAGACATGTTGAGAGTTCCGCTGAAACATCAAGGTGACACTCCGTTGTAACCCGCCGCCCCAAGTCCTTTCAAGCTTTGTCTCGACCGGTCACCAACCGACTGATCTGACGAAACTCGTCCGTCCCAGCCACCTCGCACCACTCGAACAATACACTCTCGGTCGTCAACACCACGATGCCCGAATCGGCAAGTCGCCCCAAGGCCGTCTTCCAATCCAGCTTGTTGCGGCTGGCAACCGCGTCGGCGACAATAAATACGCGGAAACCCGCGGCGGACAGGTCGAGAGCCGTCTGAAGGACACAGACATGAGCCTCGATACCGCAGATCACGACCTGGTCACGCTGAGCAACACTCGCATCCGAAAAATCCGGCCCCAAACACTCGGCACAACTGAATCGCAACTTCTCGGGAATCTCGCCCAACAAATCGGACAACACCGCAGCCGTTGGCCCCAACCCGGACGGATACTGCTCCGTCGCAGCGACCGGCACGCCAAGGACTTGGGCCCCGCGAATCAGACGTCGGCAGTTCTCGACAAGCGATTCGGAAACCGGAATGTGATCGAGCAGCTTCTGCTGGACATCGACGACCACCAATCGGCTGGCCGTTTTCGACAGCAACTGGTTGCTTCGCAACGGTCGTTCACCCGGTTCACTCATCACCGCACACTCTGACCACTCCATCCCCGAAGGTCAAACTGCCAAGACACGACTCGCACATGGCTCAGACACGCGTAATCGTTGCGGGCTGGCGAGAACTTCGATAGTAATGAACAGTTCCGGCAACTGACCCGGCACCCTACCCGACAACTTCCCGCTGTGAGTGACCCCGATGCAACACGCATACAGGAGCCCGCTGGCCTTGCTGATCTCGCTAGTCGTCCTGACCACAACCGTGTCACTGGGAATCACAAACCTCGCTCCGGCCCAGGACAAACAGAACGACAAGACACCCACCATGACCGCGGCCGAAAAACTCGCTCTGCTCAAGACCTTCAACGGCGAATTCGTCGAAATCACTCCGGGCACCGGAAAGTTCCCCGCCAGCTTCGTGATGGGCAGCAGCAAGAACACCACCACACCAACCAGCGAACAGCCCGCTCACACCGTCACTCTCAACACCAACTTCTCGATCGCCAAGTACGAAGTGCCACAGAATCTCTGGGAAGCCGTTATGGGCAGCAATCCCAGTAAGTGGACCGGGCCAAGGAACTCGGTCGAAATGCTCAGCTGGACCGAAGCGGTAGTGTTTTGCCAGCGAGCCACGGCGATGATGAAGGCGGCGAAGTTGATTCAGGCCAACGAAACGATCCGACTACCCAGCGAGGCCGAATGGGAATACTGCTGCCGGGCTGGCACAACCACCGCCTACAGCTTTGGACAAGACGCTCGCGATCAGAATGACACCGGCAACAAGGCGTCGCTGCTCTCACCCTACGGCTGGCACACCGGAAATGCCTCGGGCAACGACCCGCCCGTCGGTGCCCTCAAACCCAACACCTGGGGCCTTTACGATATGCACGGCTACCTGTCGGAATTCGTCGCCGATGCCTGGCACCCCGATTACAAGGGTGCACCCGACAATGGCACCGCCTGGGACGATGGGACAAAATCCGTGTCTCGAGTTATCCGCAGTGGATCGTGGCGCGACCGGTACCCGGCACTGCGAAGTGCTGCACGTGTGTCGCTTCCCGATCACGTCAAGAGCGACGCGATTGGGCTCAGATGTGTCAAAACCACCCAACCGAACAGCAAAACGAAGTAAACGCCGAAACTGCCCACCCCCGGGCATCGAAATCTCGCGACCGGAGCACGCTGCCGTGAACGACTCAACAAATATCCCGCCCCAAGAAACCACCGCCCAGGTCACGCCTGAGAACCAGCCCAAACGCCCGACGCTGAAACCCAGCGGCAGCGAATCGGCTCGACCGATTCCCACCAGAACCAAACCCGTCGCGAACCAGGCCGAAGGCGAACCGTCCATCGAACAAGAACTGGCAGCGATCACTCAGAATGTGGCGGAAGAGAGGGCTGGGGTGGGGGCGGATGACGAGGGATCGGTAGATCCGTCTTCGAAGGCTCAGAAATCGGCCGCGCCGCCGGTTGAATTGCCGCCCGACGACGACCTGGATGCCGAAATCGAAGCCGAAATCGAAGCCGCTCTGGCCAGCAACAACGCACAACTGCTCGACCTCGCCGCTCAGACCACCAACAGCCTCGATGACGACGGCCAAGCAAACACCGGACGGGTGGAAGCGGAAGAAGACCTCGAGGACGGTGCTCGGCTGCAGGGGACCATCCAGGCCATCGACTCGGAAAACGTCTTCGTCGACATCGGCATGCGAGCCACCGGTATCGTGCCACGCCGGCAATGGGACAAGAGTGAACCGGAAGTCGGACAGACGATCGACGTGGCCTTCGAACGCTACGAACCCGATGAAGGACTGATCCAACTCAGCCTGCCTCGAGGACGACGTCGAGTCGGAGGCGATTGGAATGCGGTCACGGTTGGGATGAAGTGCGATTGCGTTGTCACCAAGGCGAACACGGGTGGCCTGGAAGTGACCGTCGGATCGCTGCGTGGCTTCCTGCCGGCCGGACAGGTCGACCGAGCCTACATCGAAGATCTCGAACCATTCATCGGACAGAAACTCTCCGTCCAAGTCATGGAAGTCGACTCCAGAAAACGCAACCTTATCGTCAGTCGACGCGCTCTGCTCGAAGAAGAATACAAGGATGTCGCAGCCGAGTTGTGGCAACAGCTGAGTGTCGGAGACATCCGCAGCGGCACCGTCAAGACTCTCAAGGACTACGGGGCCTTCGTCGATCTCGGTGGACTCGACGGGTTCCTCCACATCGGCGAAATCAGCTGGTCACGACTGAATCACCCCGACCAGGTGCTCACTCAAGGACAAACCGTCGAAGTCAAGATCCTGGATATCGACACCGAACGCAGCCGAATCAGCCTGGGCATGAAACAACTCGGCGGCAACCCCTGGCTCAAGGCCATCAATTCCTACGCCGTCGGCCGACAGGTCAGCGGCACGATCACTCGTGTCATGGACTTTGGAGCCTTCGTCGAGTTGGAGCCCGGAGTCGAGGGGCTGGTGCACATCAGTGAATTGGCACACACACGAGTCCGACGCGTGGGCGACGTGGTCGCGGAAGGACAGGAAGTCGACGTCAAGGTGCTCGAAATCGATGCCGAACGACAAAGAATCTCTCTGTCACTCAAGGCCCTGGCCAATCGCAAACCCGAAGACAGACCGGGTGACGACTCCGAAACCGACGTGCCGCCAGTCGAACGCATCGAACGCTCGGCTCTCAAAGGCGGTACCGGTGACCTGGGCAGCCTGTTCGGCAACCCGGACGACTACTAAAGAACGGCCCGCCCGCCAAAAGCAGGACGCCTGCCCGGATACGACACGCACACCCGCTCAGAGCAACAACGACTCGAGCAGCATCCGCATCTTCCTCAACTCCAACGCCCGATCCAATTCACCGTACTGGTCGGGGAAGAAATCGACCGACAATGTCCGGTCGTAATCCTCGCGACGCAACTGGCTGATCAACCGGCTGTAGTCCACATCGCCCAAACCCACCTGCACCTGGATCTCCTCGGGCGTCGTGTCTCGCAAATACACGTGGTACACGTACGGATACACCTGGTCGTACGACTGGGCGTTGTGAGGCCCACAGATGTAGTACGACGGATCGAGCGACAGACCCACGCCACTGACGGCCTGGCAAAGTTCCACAGCGGTGTGAGCGTCCTCAGTCAGGTGACCGGTGCGAGTCCGGATCGACAACTGCACGCCCGCAGCATTGCTGATCTCCAACAGCTCCTGCAATCGCTCGATCTCGGCATTGAACGGAGTGCCCAGTGGAGTCGATGGGACCGTGATCTGAGCGACCCGCATCAACTTGGCCAACCGGGTCATCTCGCGGAATGTCTCGACGTCGACAGGCTGCTCGAAACAAAACGCCACTGGCGTCAGTCTCGATGCAGACCGGTATCGAGAAATGAACCCCTCGAGATCCGAAACGACATCTGACGGCTTCAGATGATCGCTGTTCTCGTCGAGCCAAAACTCGATTCGGGTGTAGCCATAATCAGCCAACAGGCTGCAGGCATCAAAAAATGGCAAATCGCCCAAGCAGCGGGAGGTCACGGCAACGTACACGAGAAGTGCTCTCTATTCCCTGCAGTTTCAGTACAAGAGCCGACGACCGGCGCGCGGTAATCTACTTCGATTGCAACGATGCCGCAAGATCGATGATCTGGACCACCTGTTCGGATTCAGATGATTCTCCGCATTGTGTGGCCAGAACAACACTCAACTGCCGATAAGACAACCACAACATTCGGCGCCCAGATCACACAACAATTCAACGTTTCACTCAATTCAGCCGGTCTCGAAACCGGGGGGATCATCCGACAATGACTACTCGAATTGCCCTCTGCCTTGGCCTGAGCCTCAGCCTGTCACTGGCCGTTGGCTGCCAGAACCCGCGAGGCATCGTCCGAGGCCAAGCCCCGAACGCAGCAGCACCTGCCAACGCCGCCCCCGTCAGCAACAACAGCATGATGCACGGAGGCCCGCACCAGCAGCGTGGTGCTCTGCACGCCGGGCACCATCACACCTTCGAGTACAAAGCCCCCGAAGGACTCAGGTACCCGCCGGCCAACCAGCCGCCAGCCGTCGTGCAGTACCCCTACTACACACTGCGTGGACCCACCGACTTCTTCCAGAAGTAGGCCGCACCACACAGAGACTGGCTCGCCAGACGCCGGAGGCGGATGGGTGCCTGTCCCTAGGCTGCAAACCGAAACGGTTCGGCCGTCACTTCGTAGCCCGGCCGAATCGCCACGTTGATCAGCAGCCCCAGGGCGATCGCCGTCGCCAACAGGCTCGAACCTC
>CAVOEV010000220.1:0-8372 GCA_963694825.1 Planctomycetota bacterium | reverse complement strand
ACACCAGGAAATGCCACGCCACTGGCAACCTTCCGACACGACTCGCTGCGCACGCGTCGTAACGGACATTCCGGACATGACGACCTCCATTCCCGCACAACCCGCAAAACCCGACCAACAGCCAACAGCCACAACCTACCGCCACAACAGGCTGGGTTCTAGAATCTACAACATCGTCAACGTCCCCTCACCCCTCACCGCAGCCTCACCGCAGCCTCACAGCAGCCTCACAGCAGCCTCACAGCAGCCTCACAGCAGCCTCACAGCAGCCTCACCGCAGCCCCACAGCAACCTCACCGTAGCCTCACCATGCCCACACTCCCCCTACCCTTCGACGAAACACGGATTCGCGAATTGACTCGCGAGTACCCCACACCGTTCTATCTCTATGACGAAAACGCCATCCGGACCAATGCCCGGAAACTTCTCGCTGCCTTCGATTGGTGTCCCACCTTCTGCAACCACTTTGCCATCAAGGCCACACCCAATCCCCACCTGCTCGAAATCCTTGCCGACCTCGGATTCGGAACTGATTGCTCCAGCCTGCCGGAACTCTTGTTGTCTCGGGCCGCCGGCTTCGAGGGCCAGCGGATCATGTTTACCTCGAATAACACTCCGGCCAACGAGTACATCTACGCAAAAAGGTCCGGAGCCGTACTCAACCTCGATGACATCTCGCACATCGACTTTGTCGACCAGCACGCCGGGCTGCCCGACCTGGTCAGCTTCCGCTACAACCCCGGACCGCTTCGCGGCGAATCCGGGAACAAGATTATCGGCAACCCCGAAGATGCCAAATACGGATTGACTCGTGAACAACTCTTCGCAGGCTACCACGAACTGAAAGACCGTGGAGTCTCCCGGTTCGGACTCCACACCATGGTGGTCTCCAACGAACTCAACGGCAGTTCGTTCGTCGAAACCGCCAGGATGCTCTTTTCCCTCGCCGTCGAAATCGCACAAGAACTCGACATCCGCTTCGAATGGGTCAACCTCGGCGGAGGCATCGGCATCCCCTACTCGCCCGAAGAACAACCGGTCGATCTGGAAACGGTCGGTCGTGGCGTCCGGGAAGCCTACGAGCAGATCATCGTGCCCGCCGGACTCGATCCGCTCGGAGTGCGTATGGAAAATGGCCGAGTCATCACCGGACCGTACGGGTACCTGGTCACCACCGCCGTCCACCATAAACATATCTATAAGAACTATGTCGGCGTCGATGCCTGCATGGCCAACCTGATGAGACCGGGGATGTACGGAGCCTATCACCACATCAGCGTGCTCGGCAAAGAAGATGCACCGCACGACACGACCGTCGATGTCGTCGGCTCGCTCTGCGAAAATAACGACAAGTTTGCCGTCGATCGACAACTGCCCACGATCGACAACGGCGACCTGCTCGTGATCCACGACGCGGGTGCACATGGCCACGCCATGGGGTTCCAGTACAACGGCAGGCTTCGCTCGGCCGAATTGCTGCTCGCCGCCGATGGAAGCGTTCGATGCATCCGACGCGCCGAAACCGTCGCCGACTACTTCGCCACCCTCGACCACAAACCGCTCGAACAACTCGTAGAACCGTCAGCAGACTGATCGACGGACAACAGTCACCTGCACCATGGCCAAACTCTACTTCTACTACTCGTCGATGAATGCTGGAAAATCGACCACGCTGCTTCAGTCCAGCTACAACTACCGCGAACGAGGCATGAATACCCTGGTGCTGACGCCCGAACTCGACAACCGATTTCAGTCCGGAACCGTCTCGTCTCGTATCGGACTCACCACCGAAGCCACACCCTTCACCACAGCCGACAACCTGCTCGCCCTCGTCAAGGAATCCGTCGCCACACAACCACTGCACTGCCTCCTGATCGACGAAGCTCAGTTCCTCAGCCGTGAACAGGTGCAACAACTCGGTGACGTCGCCGATGACCTCGGCGTGCCCGTCCTCTGCTATGGCCTCAGAACCGACTTCCAAGGACAACTCTTCGAAGGCAGTCAACATCTGCTCGCCTGGGCCGACAACCTCGTCGAAATCAAGACGATCTGCCACTGCGGCAGCAAGGCGACCATGGTGCTGAGACTCGATGGAAACGGCCGAGTCGCCAAACAGGGGGCTCAAATCAAGATCGGAGGAAACGAGTCCTACCAAGCGGTCTGCCGAAAACACTTCAAACTCGGCATGGCCACACGCGACGACACCCAACTCACCTTCGACGACGAACCGAAATAAAACACCTGATCGCAACAACTAACCCCATTCCACTTGACGCCAAGCTGGACGATCCGGGTACACTGGAGACCAGACAGGAACCCAGAAACTGAACTGCTCAGAGACGACACGGCACTCGGTTCCACACACGAAACAAACGTAACGCATCGCTAGGGCCTCACGAGATCAGGAGAGACAAACTATGACCAAGCCACGCCACGTGCGACGAGCCGTGATTCTTCCACTGACCCTGGCTGCTCTGGCCGGCCTCATCACAATCAACACCGCACACGCCGCCGATCGGGCCACCCTGATCCCCGGATATGTTGATGCCGACGGAACCGTACACCCCGAAAAACTACTCTCCTACGTCGATGCACTGCATCGAGCCGATGACGCCAACAAGGCCGAAGCCCGCATCGTGCAACTCAACGCCCAACTCTCGCGAGTCGTCGCAACGCTCGCCAAGACGCGACAACAACTCGCTCAACAAACTCAACGAGCCAAGACAGCCGAACAACTGGCCGACAAACGCAGCCGCGAGATTTCCCGACTGGCCATACTCCACAAAAAGAGCCAGTCCACGCTCGCCACAACACGCAACGCACTGACCGGCCAATCCACACGCGCCACTCGAGCCGAATCCGATCGCGATCAGCTGAAGTCTCAAGTCGGGCGACTGATCACGTCTGTTCAACTCAACCAGACAAACACCAAACGGCTCCGCAACGACATCAACAGCACTCGCACCCAACTCAACAGCACTCGCACCCAACTCAAAGACACTCGCACCCAACTCAAAGACACTCGCACCCAACTGGCCTCCACGACCTCCGCTCAAAATGCCTCGAAACAAGAGGTCGCTCGACTCAACACGCAAAACAGCAAGCTTGACTCTGAACTCACGTCCGTCCGCAACCAACTGCGGAACACGACCAATTCGCTGGCAACGGCAGCTCAACAGCTGCGAGCCGCCCAGGCCGCGCGGACCGACGCCGTCGCGAAACTCAAGGATCTCGCCGACAAGACCAAGCCGGTCACCGTAGAATCCGACTCGGACTCCCCGGCAACCAACAGCACCGACCAGGCCGACAACACGCCGTGAACGGCAACTAAGCCCTACCCTCGCGGTCTCGGCCGATCAACTCGGCAATCTGCACCGCGTTCGTCGCTGCTCCCTTGCGCAGGTTGTCCGATACGCACCAAAACGATAACCCGTTCGGATGCGACAGGTCGCGCCGGATCCGACCGACAAACACCTCGTCCGTCCCGCTGCAATCGCGCGGCATCGGGTAGCATCCCGCCTCGGTGTCATCCAATACCGTGATCCCGGGAAACGCCGCAAACAACTCACGCGCCTCCCAAGGCGAAATCGGTCGCTCGGTCTCCACCGAAATCGACTCGCTGTGACAGTTCGCCACCGGAACCCGGACACACGTCGCACACACGGGCAAATCTTCAATTCCCAGGATCTTCCGGGTCTCCAATACCATCTTCCACTCCTCGCTCGTGTACCCCTGCTCCTGGAAGCTGCCAATCTGAGGAATCGCGTTGAAGGCGATCGGATGAGAAAATTCGCGGTACTCATACGTGTCGCCGGCCAACTCTGCCCTGGTCCCCTCGATCAGGTCTTCGGTCCCTCGCACGCCCGCACCGCTGGTCGCCTGGTAGGTACTGACGACGACTCGAGTCAAAGGAGACGCGTCGTGCAAAGGCTTCAGAGCCAGGACCAGCTGAGTTGTCGAGCAGTTCGGGCTGGCGATGATCCCCTCGGCCGATAGAGCCGCCGACGGGTTGATCTCGGGCACCACCAAAGCCACCTCCGGATCCATTCTCCAATACCCCGACTCGTCGATCACCGTCGCACCGGCCGCGACCGCCGCGGGCAGGTACTCGGCAGCCACCTCGTCCGGAGTGCTCGACAGGACCAGGTCCACTCCGTCGAACGAACCCTTGGTCAATTCCTCGATCACCAACTCGCCACCGCCGAAGGCGACCGACGTTCCGGCACTGCGAGCCGACGCCAACAGCCGGAACCGCTTGGCCGCGAATTGCCGCTCCTGGAGTAGCCCCAGCATGATGCGGCCCACCGCTCCGGTCGCACCAATCACCGCCACCGTATCAAACATGACCGTCTCGCTCCGTTTTCTGCGCCAACCACCTCGAACACACACCACCCAACCCCACCCGACCCCACCCGACCTCGCCCGACTCGGGCTGCCGCCGGATCCAAGACCTGTCGAGTCGACTCGACCGGTGATATACTCCCGTGAGATTCTCATCAAGACCTGCACCCCGGAAGATGGATCGAAGCGATGAAGGTCCTCGTCGTTGGCCAGGGCGGCCGCGAACACGCTCTCGTCTGGAAACTCGCAAACTCCGAATCAGTCAGCCGGGTCTACTGTGCTCCGGGTAATGCCGGAATCGCCGACGACGCCACCTGTGTCGACATCGCATCTGACGACATTCCCGCCCTGGTCGCGTTCGCCACCGAAACACAAGTGGACCTGACCGTCGTTGGCCCCGAAGCCCCACTCGTGGCCGGCCTCGTCGACGCGTTCACCCAAGCCGGCCTGTGTGCCTTTGGCCCCTCGGCCGCCGCCGCCGCGCTCGAAGGCAGCAAGGCGTACGCCAAGGAAATCATGCGCCGTGGCAACGTGCCGACGGCCGACTCTGCCGTCTTCCAAGACATCGAGGACGCACACCACTTCCTGAAGCAACGCGAAGACCAGCCCTGGGTCGTCAAGGCCGATGGACTCGCCGCCGGCAAGGGAGTTCTCATGTGTGCCAACCGCAACGAAGCGATGGACGCCGTCGAAGGAATGCTCGTCGACGACAACTTCGGCTCGGCCGGTGCTCGCGTCATCATCGAAGACACACTCGTTGGACAAGAAGCCAGCATCCTGGCCCTCGTCGATGGAAACACCATCCTCACCCTCGAAGCCTCTCAAGACCACAAACGAGCTGGCGATGGCGACACCGGACCCAATACCGGCGGCATGGGAGCCTACTCGCCCACACCACTGGTCGACGCGGACATGATGGCCGAAATCGAAGAACGAATCCTGATTCCGACCGTCCATGCCATGAAACTTGCCGACACACCCTTTCAGGGTCTGCTCTACGCCGGACTGATGATTACCAACCAGGGACCCAAGGTGCTCGAGTTCAATGTCCGCTTCGGAGACCCCGAAGCTCAACCCGTCCTCGTGAGACTCCAGTCCGACCTCGCTCTCGCACTCCGGGCCGCTGCTCTCGGACAACTCGACGAATTCGGTCCGCTGAAGTGGGATCCCCGACCGGCCGTCTGCGTCGTCATGGCCTCGCATGGTTATCCCGGCTCCTACGAAACCGGATATCCCATCCGGGGACTCGACGACGCCAGCTCCCAACAGGATGTCCACGTCTTTCACTCGGGCACCACCCGACAGGGCGATAACATCGTCAGCGACGGAGGCCGAGTCCTTGGAGTCACCGTGATCGGCGACCACCTCGATGACGCCAAACGGCGTGCCTACGAGGCCGTACGATGCATCCGTTGGGAAGGAGCCTGGTGCCGCAAAGATATCTCTGACAAGGCCCGGCCGGCCTGACAACTTCACGCTTCCTCAACACAACACCAGGCACTCTCATGTCGAACCACAGCGAGCTGCGACACGGAAGTCTCGTACTCGCCACGCTCCTGCTCGTCACCTCCGGCGTTTCACAACACAGGCTGCATGCCGCAGTCCCCAACATCGTCGTCATCCTGGCCGATGACATGGGCTATGGCGACGTCCAGACGCTCAACCGCACGTCCCGCATCCCCACCCCTCACCTCAACCGACTCGCCCAGAGCGGCGTCACCTTCACCGATGCCCACACCCCCTCGGCCGTCTGCACACCCACCCGCTATGGACTGCTGACCGGTCGGTACTGCTGGCGAAGCCGGCTGAAGTCCGGAGTCCTCAATGGCTACGGCACTCCATTGATCGAACCCGATCGGCCCACCATCGCCTCGTTCCTCGGGGCGCACGGCTACCACACCGGCATCGTCGGCAAATGGCACCTCGGACTCGACTTCACACGACTGCCCGCACAAACACCGAAAGACAAAAATACACCCCTGTCCAAGACCAAAAGACGAACCTCCAATTCGCCTCGACTCGATTTCACCAAGCCGATTCTCGACGGACCCAATCGCCGTGGATTCCACGACTCGCTGGTCATCCCCGCCTCGCTCGACTTCCCCCCCTACGTCTACATCAAAAACACCACCATCACCTCGGCCAACACACTCACACAAGCGGCCGTCAAGTTCCCCGGTTTCCTCAGACGGGGACCCCGCGGCCGAGATCTCGTCATGGCCGACTGCCTCGATCAACTCAAACAACAAGCCATCACGTTCCTCGACCAACGCGCCCGCGAACCCGACACACCCTTCTTTCTCTACTTTCCACTCACCGCACCGCACAAACCCGTCCTGCCACATCCCCGCTTTCAAGGACGGACCGGGCTGGGACCCTACGGCGACTTCATTGTCCAGGTCGACGACACCGTCGGAGCAATCCTCGAAGCCATCGACCGCAACAAGCTGACCGACAACACGCTGGTCATCTACACCAGCGACAACGGGTCGTTCATGCACCGCCGCGATCAAAAGGATGCCCGAGACCATGTCGATGACGAAACGATCCAGGCCTACCGAGCCGATCGGCACCGCTCGAACCTGCACCTCCGTGGCACCAAGGCCGATATCTGGGAAGCCGGGCACCGCGTGCCCTTCTTCGCCCGATGGCCCGGCCACACCAAGCCGGGAACCCGAAACGACACCACCATCTGCCTCACCGATCTCTTCGCCACCTTTGCTCAAGCCATCCGAAAACCTCTTCCCAAACAGGCCGCACCCGACAGCTACAGTTTCCTCGAACAACTCAATGGATCCGACACACCCCACAAGCGACCTCCCGTCATTCACCACTCGGTCGCTGGGATGTTCGCCATACGCCAAGGACCATGGAAACTCGTGCTCGGTAATGGGTCCGGTGGACGAGAAACGCCCCGAGGACGACCATTTACCAAACCCTACTTCCTGGCCAACCTCGCCGACGATCCCTCCGAAACCACAAACCTGGACAAGACGCACCCCCAGATTGCCGAACGACTCGAACAGGCGGCACTCAGGATCCGCCGCGAACCCTTGCCCCGCTGAACTCGGCACAGGTATCTTCGGCCTGCTAAAATCTCACATGGACCAGACACCAGGAAATACTCGGAGACGCCACGATGCGACCCACCGCCCTGATGACCGCCGTCCTTCTGACCGGCCTGATGACCACGCTGCTCACTCCAACCGCCTCGGCCGAAACCAATGCCTGGGTCGTCTACCCCGGCGGCAAGGGACCCGGTTCCGGCAAGCACATCGTCTTTGTGACCGGTGACGACGAGTACCGCTCCGAAGAAGGCATGCCCATGCTCGCCAAGATCCTCTCGGTCCGGCATGGCTTCAAGTGCACCGTGCTGTTTGCCATCGACCCTGAAACCGGCCTCATCAAGCCCGACCACCAGACCAACATCCCCGGACTCGAAGCCCTCGACACCGCCGACCTCATGGTCGTCTTTCTTCGCTTCCGCAACCTGCCCGACAGCCAGATGGCACACATCGTCAAGTTCACGCACAGCGGTAAACCGATCGTCGCACTCCGCACCTCCACCCACGCCTTCAACATCGGCCGAAACAACCAGAGCAAATTCCAATCCCTGACCTTCAACAGTCGTAGCCCCAAGGGCGGTTGGGGCGGACTCGTTCTCGGCGATACCTGGCTCAATCACCACGGACACCACGGACGCGAAAGCACCCGAGGCGTCATCAATCCCAGCCTCAAGACGCACGCCGTGCTCAAGGGGGTCACCGACATCTGGGGACCGACCGACGTCTACGGAGTACGCAAACTCCCCGGCGACGCTCAGGTGCTCGTCCACGGGCAAGTACTCGCCGGCATGAAACCCAGCGACAAACCCGTCGCCGGTCGCAAAAACGAACCAATGATGCCACTCGTCTGGACTCGACAGTTTCAGACCGAAACCGGAAAAACCGCTCGCGTGCTCGCCACCACCATGGGCGCCTCGACCGACCTGCAAAGTGCCGGACTCAGACGACTGCTCGTCAACGGCTGCT
>CAVOEV010000219.1:0-8383 GCA_963694825.1 Planctomycetota bacterium | reverse complement strand
GCCACCCAATCTCAAGTCGCACGCTTCGTCTATACCTCAAGCCCCAGTGTCGTCTTCGACGGCCACGACATGATCGATGCCGACGAATCCCAACCACTGGCCCGGTCGTTTCTTTGCCACTACCCCCGCTCCAAGGCCATCGCTGAAACCGACGTGCTCGATGCCAACCGAGCCGGAACACTCGCTACCGTCGCACTCAGACCGCACCTGATCTGGGGCCCGCGAGACAACCATCTGCTGCCACGACTCATTCGTCGAGCCCGACACGGACGGCTCCGACAAATCGGCGACGGACAGAATGTGATCTCAACCACCTACGTCGAAAACGCCGCCGCCGCTCACATCCAAGCTGCCAACCAACTCGAACCCGATGCCACACACGCCGGCAAAGCCTATTTCATCAATGAACCCGAAAGTGTCAAACTGTGGGACTGGATCAACAGCCTGCTCGAACTCGCCGAATTGCCCACCGTCACACGCTCGATCTCTACACGAAATGCTCGTCGACTCGGAACCGCTCTCGAAATGCTCTGGCGGACCCTGATGCTCACTGGCGAACCGCCAATGACCCGGTTCCTCGCCGAACAACTCGCCACATCGCACAGCTTCACCATACAAGCCGCCCAACGCGACTTCGGCTACCAACCCATCATCGACGTCGACGAAGGACTCAGACGCGTTACACCACACCTGAAACAACTGGCCCAGGTCAGCTAGAGCAGCACGGCTGGAGCAGAACAGCCCGTATCACTCCGTCGAGACCGACCTCACTGGTGGCATGCTACGGAATGGGTACGGATTCAACTTCGTCACCACATAGTCGCCAGTCAACCAACGCACCAACAACTCCATCTCCGATGGCGTCATCCGCTTGGCATAGCCCGGCATCTGGTTCTTCTCGCCATAATGCTGCCCCGCACTCGGCTTCGACAGAAAACTCTTCAGCCAAGCCGACGAACCATACCCCGAAAGATTCGGATACCCGTCCGAATCATCGTCCGGCACCGCGGCGAACGACTCGCCGATCGTCGAATGACAGTCCACACACGATGTGCCGTTGATCGCGCCAGACCAGTCCCCCTCGACTGCCAACGTCCTACCCCGATCCACCACCGACTTGTCGCCAGTCACCGCTTGGCCGCTTCGGGTGTTGTGGCCAGCCTGAGACACCAGGAATGCCACCAACGCCGACACGTTCTCCTGGTTCTCTTCACTTCCCAACGACTCGGCATCACCCGACCAGTCGGCCATTTCCGACTCGTCCGGATTCAACACGTCTTCGCCGGAAGCGTTCTTGAACCACTCCGAGTTCTTCAGCGGGGCGAAGTGTTTTGAGTAGTCCACGACGACGGCCTGCATCCAGGCGGCCGTTCCGAACTGGCCCAGGTCGGCGGCCGTCGCCTCGGCACGCACTAGACTGCCGTCGGCGGCTCCCGAATAGATCAGGCGACCCCGACCATCGTGACCGTCGTAACGATGACACCCCTTGCAGTGCTTGGCAAACAGACGTGGCCCCTGAGTGAATGGGTCCTCTCGCAACAACGTCACAGCACCGGTGACCGGGATCCGGTTCGGACCACTGGCCAACTCCTTGATCCGCTCGGCGTCGCGATGAGCCTCCTGGATCGCCGCCTGGTGATCCTCGTCACCAGCGTCCTCGTAGAATGCCATCAGAGTCAGGACGCCAATCCCAAGCGTCAACGACCACATGAAGGCCACGTTGAACTTGTGACCAATCACATGACGGCCAATCAACGGCATCGCCGCCACCACCGCCATCAACGCGCCGGGCACATAAATTGAACCAAACGCCAAACCGTAATGTTCCACAAACTCGAATTTCAAGAATCGGAACAGGAACAGGAAATACCACTCCGGCCGAGCCGCCGCGTAGTTCTCCGATGGGTTGGCCGGTGCACTCAACTCGGCACCCTTCCAAATCGCCAAACCCAAGACCAGCAACAACACCGCCAGGCAGGCAATTCCATCCTTCAAGACCTGGTCGGGCCAGAAAGTGGTCTCCGGAGCGTGGTTCGGATCCTTGACCGTCAGACCGTGACGACGAAACACGTAAAGATGCAGACCAAGAAACGCAATCAGCGACGCGGGCAATAACCCGGCGTGCAAGGCAAAAAATCGAGTCAGAGTGTGATGGCCGTACTGAGGACCACCCTGGATCAACTCCTGAGCCTGCTGACCAATCAATGGAGCATTGCCCATGATCTTGGTCGAGACCTGCGTGGCGTAATAACCCTTTTGGTCCCAAGGCAACAGGTACCCGGTCAACGACAACCCCAGTACGATCTGAAGTAACACCAGACCCAGCCAGAAATTCACCTCGCGCGGTGCCTTGTACGCTCCGTCAATGATCACCTGCACCAGGTGAATCGCCATCAATACGATCATCAACTGAGCCGTGAAATGGTGTAGACCGCGGACCACCGAACCGAACGTCATTACGTTCTCGATGTAGTACACGCTCTCCCAAGCCGTGGTCGCACTCGGACTGTAAGCGGTCCAGAGAAAGAAACCGGTGATCATCTGCATGCTGAACGTGAACACCAGCGTGCTGCCCCATACGTATCGCCACCGAGCACCGCCCGGGACGCGCTCGTACAAGGCCTCGTGCAAAAACCCGGCGTATCCAGTGCGGTCGTCGAGCCAGGCCAACAGGCTGCGGATCATATCTCCACCTTCTCAGAAATTCCTCCACGGAAGCTCTTGAACTGCACCCAAATCTCCTCACCCGTGTCGGGCTTCACTCGCAAACTGTCCATGTCGCGAGGCGGAATCGGGTTGTCCTTGCTACCGTCCAACCGAAATGTACTCAGATGACACGGGCAGTAGAAATCGCTCTGAGCTCCACGGAATTCGACCGCACAACCCAGGTGGGGACACACTGTACTGAAAGCAGACACCTCATCCGATTCGCTCCGCAACAACCACACACTGCCAATCGGCACTCCAGGAAACTTGTTCCACGCATCCACCAGGTCGTCCTCGACGGTTACTTGCTGAGGCGTTCCGTCGGACGGCAACAGGGATCGAGTCACCGGCAACTTGATGTAACCCTCCGCATCCTTGCCCACTGCGTCTCTCGAATCGCCCGACTGCCGCTCTCCACGAATCAACGGGTCCAGAAAAAAGATCAGACCCGACAACACCGGGACCAAACCAACCACCACTCCAATCGTCCCGGCCAGGACCTGAGTCAAAAACGCACGACGGGCCGTTTCGGACTTCGAAACGGACTCCTCAGACGCGTCGACTGCATCAGCATCGGCGACCGACGCCTCGGTATCACACTCCCTAACCTCCACGGCATCCTCTAACGAAACACTCTCTGGAGTCTCCGGCGACTGAGGGCTCTCGTCCAACATCAATCATCTCCAGGCAGTCACGACAACACGACGCGACAGGCAACAAGTGGGTCGGTACAGGGTAGGCTGAAATCGATTCGGGGCGCCGCGGAAGGAAATGACCCGAAGATCATAGACTGCGGCCAAGGGTGGGGTCGGTCGCTACCGGGCGACCTCGGGGTGGAGTGAGGCGGTAATGGAGGGGCATGTCCTGTCGTCAGGGAAAGCGAGATAGAGCAGTGTTCTTGCTGAGCCAACCGAGTTTATGGGGATCGATGAAACCAACAACAACCAAGCCGTAGTCGTCAGTCGTCTGGAATCGCCGGAAGGGCAGTCGCCATAGCGTCAATCAGACGAGTCAGACCCAGGTCGAACGGCCCGTCGACGATCGCGCCCGAGGCCTGCCGATGCCCGCCGCCACCGAATTGCTCGGCCACCGACGCCACATCCACTTCGCCGCGACTGCGAAAACTTACTTTCACTCGGCCATCCTGTTGTTCATACGCAATGAAGGCACATTCGACTCCGACAATCCGAAAACACCCGTTGACCACGTCCTCGGTGTCGGCTGCCTCGGCACCAGTCCGAGCGAAATCCTCGCGTCGAGCCGTCAGCCAAGCCAAGCGACCGTCACAGGACAACTCGATCCGGTCCAGCAACCGGCCCCCAATCCGGACCCGAGCCTGTGAACAACGCTCGTACAGCTGACGGTATAATAGGTCCGGCCGGGCTCCGAGGTCAATCAATCGCCCAATCGCTCGCAGCGTACCGCCGTTGGTCGACTGAAAACGGAACCAGCCGGTGTCGGTCGCTATGGCACAGAACAACGCCCGAGCCGCCAATTCCGATATCTCCCAACCCGCCGATTCGGCCAGGTCCATGATCAAGCGACCCGTCGCCTCAGCCGTCGTGTCCTTGAACTCCACTGCCCCCAAGTCATCGCTGCTCTGATGATGGTCGATCACCACCTTCAAAGCGTCCGTCCGACGCAACACGTCACCCACGCCCTCCAACTGCACCCAGGCACTCGTGTCCAACACGATGTGGACGTCCGTGTCGCAGGCCGTTTCCACGTCGATATCCACACCGATCGACTGCACCCGACCACCAGGGTCCAAGAACTTTAAAGACTCCGTGATCGGCGACGGATTCACAATGCGAACCGTCTTGCCAATAGCCTCCAGCAACTCGGCCAGACCAATCTCCGAACCGATCGCGTCCGCGTCGGGCCTCACATGACTCGTCAACACGAATCGCTCGTGTGACGACACCAGATCACAAAATGACTGCCAGTCGATCGCCATCGGTCCCTCTCGTCGCCGATCCGCTCCAAAGGACGTCAGGATAACTCGTCGCCACTCGACTCGCCAGCTCCCACACCCCCGACCGACTCGGACTCCAAATAAACCCACACCGCCTCAATGTCTTCCGCCAATTGATCCTTCAACTCATCCACCGAACCAAACTCGCGTGTTTCACGAACCCGCTCGAGAAACTCGACCGACAACTCCTGACCGTACAGGTCCCCGTCGAAGGCCAACAGGTGCACCTCAACCTTGCGATCCGATTCTCCAAACGTCGGGTTGCCGCCCACATGAACCGCCGCCGGATATCGCCGACCCGACACATCGGCAGAACCCACGTACACACCGTCTGATGGAACCAAGGTGCCAATCCCCCCAAGGTTGGCTGTCGGAACTCCCAATTCGCGACCACGACCTTCGCCGGAAACCACAACGCCACGCACCCGGTGCGGTCGGCCCAACATCCCCGACGCCGCAACAACTTCACCCGCATCCAACGAAACACGGATCCGGCTCGACGACACCAACTCGCCGCCTGATGTTGCCGGCTCGACCAATTCCAAACTCATCCCCGCACCACCGCACAATCGACCCAGCATCTCAACATCACCCGCTCGATCGCGGCCAAAACAGAAATTGGGGCCCTCAATCAAACCACTAGCACCCAATAAATCGACCACCACTCGGCCAAAGAATTCCGAAGCTTCAAGAGACAACAACTCCAACGTCGTGGGCAATGCCACCAAAACGTCGACGCCCAGTTCACCCAGCAATACCGCTCGATCCTCGATTGTGCTCAATAACGCTGGAGCCAACTCGGGACGTAGCAACTGGCCTGGATGAGGATCGAAGGTCAACACCACCGACGACACACCCGCAGATCGAGCCGATGACACCAAGCGGTCGACGATGCGAGCATGGCCCAGGTGCACACCGTCGAAATTCCCGATCGACAAGAACCCGCCATGCCTCGAAAACCGCTCGTCGATGCCGCGAACCAATTCCATTGCCCGTTTCCGCTCTCAATTCACCCCGACACCGATCCGAAACGCTCTGCTCCATCACAGCCCGCCTGCAGACTGCTGCCTTGGAAAGGCTCGTCCTACTGAAACACCCGCTGTGAGGCCGTGTAACGAACCACTCGGTCAGGATCGAGTCGGCGGCCGAGACCCGGTTCAGTCGGAATCTCCAGACAACCGTCCTCGTCCAGCTCGAACGGCCGATCCAGCAAATCTTCAATGTAGGCACACGGAGTCAGGTACTCGACATACCGCGCCACCGGCATCGCCGCTGCCAGCTGCAGATCAGCCGCCAGACCGACCGCCGTGTTCCAACCGTGCGAGACCACCTGCACGTTGTGATCGTACGCCCAGACCGCAATCCGACGCGATTCACTCAAACCACCGTTCTTCGTCGTGTCAGGCTGGATGATATCCACCGCGCGACGACTGATCCACGGCAAGAAGGACTGACGCCGAGTCAACACCTCGCACCCGGCAATCGGAACCGGTGAGCTTCGAGTCAACTCGATGTAACCCTCGATGTCGTCAGGCGGCAATGGCTCCTCGAACCACTCGATCCCGTAATCGGCCAGCATACGAGCCGTTCGCTTGGCCCAGTTCACGCCGTGAGGCCAGAACTGCTCGCTGCCACCCGCGTCGACCATCAACGCCACAGAGTCGCCAACCGTCTCGCGAGCCGTCTTCACCAGCAACTCGTCCGTCTTGTGATCCCGTCGACCAAAAGGACGCCAACCCAACTTGATCGCCCGGAAACCGCGAGCCACCGTCGCTTCGAGCGATTCTCGCAACTTCGCTGGCTCGTCGAACAGCATCGAACCATACGCCTGGATCCGGTCGCGGTGGTTTCCGCCAAGCAAACGCGAAACCGGTTGACCACACGACTGGCCCATCAAGTCCCACAACGCAATGTCGATCCCGCTGATCGCGTGCTCAACCGCTCCGCCACGACCCTGCCAGAATGTCGATTCCCGCAACATGTCGGTCACCCGCTCGGGCTCGACCGCCGACTCGCCCTTCAACAACGGCCACAACAACTCGACAGAACCCTCGACCAGTTTCCCCGACGTGAAACAACTGCCCATCCCCACCAGACCGTCCTCGGACGTCACCTGGACAAGAGTGTGCAGGTTGTCCTCGGTTTCCAGATCCTGAGGCCAGCCGCCGTCGACCGTGGCACCAGTCAATGCTGTCAGTTCCAGCTCGACAATTCGCATCGACACAGACTAGCAGCCCGCCGGGATAGACGGAAATCACCGACACCTGCCCTGGTGTCACGGACGGGGCGTGCCTCGACCCAACCCCGTCCCCACCGGGACGTGCGAACCGATCGGTTCGTACCAACCCGCACCCACGTCGCCGGAACCGCGTCCCAATACGGGTGACAACCTGGGTCGGAATACCGCCAACAACAACAGCGGAACGTACCACAATACGAACACTCCGCCTTGGTGCGAGTACCAAAACTGCGTCGCCACGACCAGGGCGGCCGTATGTGAAATCAGATGCTCCAACGTCTTCTGACGCGGCCAGATCGTCAAGACGCACAGTAAAACCACGAAAGCGACAAAAACCGGGATCCGATAAAACAGGTTTGCTGGGTTCCAGACACCCCAACTGCCACCCCCACCCGCCTCGATCGACTCGCCTCCGTATTCACTCAATACCGAATCCACCGCCGCTCGCAGTCGCCCCGACAATTCCGGTACGTCCGTCGACGTCAACGCCAACACGCTCACCTGCAACGACACTCCGACCACGATCAGTGACAAGACAAACAACAGGCCACGCTTGCGTTCGTAGAACACAAACCACAACGGCAACAAGAACAGAAAGACAGGCAACAGTTCCAGCGAACCGCAGGCGACTCCCATCAACAAGCCGGCCAGTAACGGACGACGCACCGCCACAAACGCCCAGATGCAACACGCCGCCGGCAACACGTGCTCCACCTCACCCACGGCATACGACGTGCATGGCAACAACAGGTACAAGGTCGCCATCGCAACACCCTGACGACGGTCGCCGAAATGCAATCGGCCGATCAGGTACAGGCCGATCACTACCGCCAAATGAGCCAGCACCGGGATCGTTCGAGCAGCCAACTCGTGGATCCGGTCGCTGTCTAGACGACCGCTTCGGGTCGGAGCCAACTTCTCGAGAACTGCCGTCGCTGCAGCTCCCGCCGCTGTCGAAGCCGGACCACCCGATGCCTCTGATACGGTCTCCCGACGCAAAACCTTCTCGCCACTCGTCACCGCCGCGACCGCCGACGACGACGGGGGATCGACCAACACCTTGGCCATCAGGAAGGCAAACGAGGCAATCGCCAGGAAGACCAAACCCTGAGCCGCCAGGTTCGGCTCGATCAACGGGCGACGACGAAACAACGAGTCGCAAAATAACCGAACCAAGACCAGGCCCGCTCCGGCAAATAGCCAACTCGTACCCAACGTACGCAGAAAATCGTAACGCTCGGGCTGACTGGCCAAATCGATCCCCAATCGATCTGGCTCCACCATCAACAGACCCGGAGTCAAACTCAACAACAACACGACGTCCAGGTTGCGCAACGACCAAATGCGGCCGAATCGGAAGAATACCGCGACGACCAACAACGACGACAGGCAAAACCACGTCGTGTCGTTGACGTCGTAAGTACTGAAAAAATCGCGCATGTCCCGGTCGCCTGACCCTGTGT
>CAVOEV010000218.1:0-8446 GCA_963694825.1 Planctomycetota bacterium | reverse complement strand
AACCAGCAGCACTCGAAACTTCAGCAGCCGACAGCGAAGTCCCCAGAACGGCAGCGACAAGCAGAACAACAAGACGGGACATGAAACACCGGGATACGAGTTGAAGTCGGACAACGGCAAGACAATGAATTGTAACAACGATGGTCCCACAACAGGCCGAACCACTCCGGCCCACTCGCACCACGGTTCTTGTTGCAGCACCACACCGCACGGTCTACGCTGTGAGTGGTTTCACAGTGGAGATTCCCGATGCGTCACACTCGCCAACGCTCTCTCAACTCTTGGCTCAAAGCCGCCGCGACACTCTGCCTGCTGGCCGCAGTGGCCCAGGCCTGCTCGGTGCCCGTGTTTCGCTACGCACTCGAACGCTGGCAAGCCGATCCCTACGAAGTGTTCGTCTTTCACCACGGCAAACTGACAGCGACACAACAGGCTCAGGTCGATCGACTGACCCGAGACGGCGAAGCCGGAAAGACGTTCGCCAACGTCCGAGTCAAAGCCTGCGACCTCGACAATAACCCCGACCCCGATCTGCTCGCACTCTGGAAGAATCAGAACCCCGGACAGAAAACCGGACAGAAGATAACGACTCCCTGGATGGCCGTGCACTACCCGGTCGCCTCCAGGAACCCGACACCCGTCTGGCAAGGGCCTCTGACAGACGCCCGCGTCACCGCGCTGTTGAAGTCCCCGATGAGAAAAACGATCGCCGATCGGCTGATCCAGGGACACACCTCGGTGTGGGTACTGCTGGAAAGTGGAAACCAGGCGGCCGACGACAAGGCCGCGACACTGATCCTGGCACGACTCGCTCACCTCGAAACCAACCTCAAGCTGCCCGAGATCTCCGAAGAAGATATCGCGCAGGGACTCGTCCTCATCGACCCCGAAGACCTCAAGGTCAAGTTCTCGCTGCTCAGACTCTCGAGAAAGAACGCGGCCGAAACCATGTTCATCGAAATGCTGCTCTCCAGCGAAGACGACCTCCGCGAAGACACGCCTCAACCAATGGCATTTCCCATCTTCGGACGAGGTCGAGCACTCTACACACTCGTCGGAAAAGGGATCAACAACGATACGATCGACGCCGCCGGAGCCGACCTCACCGGTCCCTGCACCTGCACCGTCAAAGAACAAAACCCCGGCATCGACATGCTGATGCCCGTGGCCTGGGACCAACTGGTCCAACGACTGCCCGAAGCCGACAAACCACTACCGCCACTGGTCGGTCTGACCGGGTTCGGCGAAGAACCCCAGGACAACAACACCGATGACCCCCAAAACACCGGGATCCAGACACCCGGAGAAACCAAGCAACCGACAGACACAACCAGCGACGACAGCAACAACTCCACAGACTCGAAACCAGGTCCCCAGCAAACCCCGGAAGACAGCACAACAGAAACCTCTTCCGGATCAACCAACAACGTCGGCTTTCTGGCAATGGTCACCGGACTCGGACTGGTCGGTATCTGGCTGTTCGTCAGACGCCGAACCTGAGGCTAGACAAATACAGCAAGGCCGGTCCGGCCCTGCCACCCCTCCTCTCCCCGCACCCGCACCCGCACCCCTCCGGCACCGCACCCGATGAACATCTCACGACTCGTCGTTCAGGAAATCGCTCACCGGTTCCTCAACTTCGTCCTCGCCGTGGTCGGTGTCTCGATTGCCGTCGCCTGCCTGGTCGCCTCGGTCACGATGATCGACGCCGGTGAAATCGAATCGCAACAGCTGGTGGCAGAACGGCAAAAGGAAGTCCAGGAGGCCGGCAAGAAACTCAACGACGAAATGCGAAAGATCACCAAGGGGCTGGGTTTCAATATCGTCGTACTGGCCGAAGACGAAGACATCGCTGCGTTTCACGCCCAAGGCACTCCGACCGGGACAATGCCTCAGGAATACGTCACCCGACTCGCCAATTCGCCGATCGTCGTCATCAATCATCTGCTGCCGATCGTGACCCGAAAGATCCAGTGGGCCGAACAAAAACAGACAATCGTCCTGACCGGGACCCGCGGCGAAGTGCCCCAGGCACACCGTGACCCCAAGAAACCACTGCTCGACCTGGTCCCCAAGGGCAAGATCGTGCTCGGCTATCGCCTGCACCATCCGCGGCAACTGAAACCCGGCAGCAACCTGACTCTCAATGGACGCGACTTCCAGGTGGCCAAGTGTCACGCCGAACGGGGCACCGTCGACGACGTCACGGCCTGGGTCAATCTCGAAGAAGCCCAGGACATGCTCGGCATGCAAAACCTGGTCAACGCCATCCTGGCACTCGAATGCAACTGCGCTACGATCGATCGGCTCGCGGAAATCCGTACCGAAATTGCCAAAGTGCTGCCCGGTACGCAGATCCTCGAACGAGGCCGCAAGGCGTTGGCTCGGGCCGAAGCACGCAACAAGGCCAAGAAAACCGCCGACAACGCACTGGCGGCCGCCGAAGAATCCGGTCAACAAATGATCGAAAGCCGAAAAGACCAGGCCAACGTGCTCGTCCCGCTGGCCGTCGTCGGCAGCTTCGCCTGGATCGTGCTGCTCGCCGTTGGCAACGCCAGGCAAAGACGGTCCGAGATCGGGATCCTGCGAGCCATCGGGCTGGGACGACGTGCCGTGCTCGTGCTGTTCCTGGGCAAGGCCCTGCTGGTCGGGCTTGTCGGAGGCGCCATCGGGTACGCTTCGGGGTTCCTGATCGGAACCGGGTTCAGCGGATCACTCGGACAAAGCCTCTTCGATGTCGGCTGGCTACTCGTCGCACTGCTCATCGCTCCAGCACTCTCGGCCGCAGCCACATGGCTGCCCGCTCTCGTCGCCGCCGGTCAAGACCCCGCCATCGTCCTCCAGGAACAGTAGTCCACTCACTATTCATGCTGATCTCACTCAAACACATCACCAAGTCGTACAACACCCACGCCAACAACGTCGTCGCCGTGGACGACGTTGGCGTGTCGGTCGATTCAGGCGAATTCGTGGCTGTAGTCGGACCCAGTGGCTGCGGCAAAACCACTCTGCTACTGGTCGCTGGCGGCCTGCTGAGTCCCGATTCCGGTGAAGTCACTGTCGATGGCATCGACCCGTACTCGCTGTCCAGCGAACAACGGGCCCGGTTTCGAGCCGAACACATCGGGTTCGTCTTCCAACAGTTTCACCTCATCCCCTACCTCAATGTGCTCGACAACGTCCTCGCACCCGCCCTGGTCACCGGCGACACCAACGCCCGGCAACGAGCCGGTCGGCTGGTCGAACGGTTCGGATTGAGCGACCGACTGAAACATCGACCAGGTCAATTGAGTACCGGCGAGAGACAACGAGTGGCACTGGCCCGGGCACTGCTGAACCAGCCCAAGGTCATCCTCGCCGATGAACCGACAGGGAACCTCGACGGCGACAACAGCGCCGAAGTGCTCAAGGAACTGCAGACGTTCGCCGAACAGGGTGGAGCCGTCCTCCTGGTGACGCACGACCCCGACGCCGTCGCGTTCGCCAACCGACAAGTCGTCCTCGCCAACGGACAACTCCAAACCACACCCCCCTAACACCAACAGGGACTGCCCCACCCTCACCTTCATGCCAAATCCTAACCGACACCTGCTGCTCCCGCTTCTCCTGCTCACCCTGCCCACGGCCCAAGCCGCCGATTGGCCGATGTGGCGACACGATGCCTCGCGATCAGCCGCCACCACTCAAACACTCGCCAACACGCTCCACCGACAATGGACGCGCCACCTGGCCAGGATCCAGGGCGCCTGGCTCGATCAAGACACCCTCAAAGCCGACACCGTCCACCAACCCATCGTCGCCGGAGGCCTGCTACTGATCGGATCGTCCGTCGATGACAGCCTCGGTGCCTGGGACCTGGTCACCGGACTGCCTCGCTGGAAGTTCTACACCGAGGCCCCGGTCCGCTACGCACCGGTGGCGTCGGGTGATCGAGTCTACCTGGTGGCGGACGATGGCTGCCTGTACTGCCTGGAACTGGCCACCGGTCGACAGATCTTCAAAGTCAACGCCGCACCCCGCGATCTCCGTGTGCTGGGAAACAGCCGGCTGATCTCGGCGTGGCCGGCCCGAGGCGGACCGGTGATCGCCGACGGTCAGGTGCACTTCGCCGCCGGTATCTGGCCCTTCATGGGCATCTTCATCCAAGCCGTCGATGCCCAAACCGGACGCGTCACCTGGCGCAACGACGGCACCGGCTCGATGTACATCCAACAGCCTCACAACAGCCCCGCCTTCGCCGGACTCGCCCCGCAAGGTTCCCTCGCCGTCTCGGGCAACGCACTGATCGTCCCCAACGGCCGAAGCGTACCGGCACGACTCAATCGCAACACCGGACAACTCGAACACTTCCGCCTCGCCCGGCATCGCAGCAGCGGCAGCGACGAAGTGGCCGTGTCCGAAAAAGCCTACTACCGAGGCAGCACCGCCTACGACCTCGATACCGGACTGCAGAGTACTGATCTCGGAGGCAACCGCTGCCCGGTTCTGTTCGATGGCGTGGCGTTCACCGGTGGATTCCGCGTGGCAGCCTTCGATGTCGCCCATCCAATACTCTCCACGATCAAGGACCGCACCGAAAACGACAAACCGGTCGTCAAGTACACCCAGATCTGGACCGCTCCGATCAAGTGCGAACTGTTCCTGAAGGCCGGACCCAGACTCTACGGCAGCCGCGGACGCGAACTGATCGCCCTGGATCTGCACCCCAACAAACAGCCCGGCCAGCCCGACCAACCCGCAACACTCGCGTGGTCCATGCCGCTCGAAGGTGCCTCCGCCAGTGGATCGATCGCCAGTATGCTCGCCGCCGACAATCGACTCGTCGTGGTGACCACCGATGGAGCCATCTCGTGCTATGGACCAGACCCGGTCCCGTCACCAACTGAATTCGCTCTGCCAACTCGAGAAACTCTCGCCAAAAATAATCCCGCCGTCCTCGCCGCCAAGAAACTGATCGAAGCCGTCGACAGCCCGACCGGTGGCATTGCCGTCGTGCTGGGACTCGACACCGGTGACCTGCTGCTGGGACTGGCTCACCACAAGAACTGGCAGGTCATCGGCGTCGACGCCGACGCCAAACGAATCGAACGGATCCGACGCCGACTGGATGCCGCCGGGGTGCCTCGTAGCCGAATCGCCGTTCACCTCGCCAACCCACTCCGAATCGGCCTCCCCAAATACCTCGCTCACCTCGTCACCACCGAACACCTCGAATCGTCCGGTTTCGACTCGACCAAGCCGTTCGTCAAACAGGCCTACTCGGTGCTGCGACCCTATGGAGGTCGCCTGCTGCTGCCTCTCTCCGAAACCCAACACGACCAACTCGCCAACGCCATCACCGAACAAGACTGCCCGAATCACCACCTCAACTCCACCAACGGCCAAACCAACCTCACGCGACCCGGACCACTCAAAGGATCTGCACCCTGGACTCACCAGTACGCCAACGCGCAAAACACGTCGGTCTCCGACGATGACCTCGCCAAAGCTCCCCTCGGCCTGCTGTGGTTCGGAGGCAGCTCGAACAAGAATATCCTGCCACGGCACGGACACGGACCAACCGAACAGGTCGTCGGGGGCCGACTGTTCATCGAAGGTCCCGATATGCTCCGGGCCGTCGATGTCTACACCGGTCGAGTGCTCTGGGAAGCCTCGATGCCCAAGGTCGGACAAGCGTTCAACTTCACCGGACACCAACCCGGGGCCAATGCCACAGGCAGCAACTACGTCAGTATCCACGACGCCATCTACGTGGCCTACGGATCACGCACCATCAAGCTCGATCCAGCCACCGGCAACGTGCTCGACGAGTTTCCTCTGCCTGATCTCGGTGAAACCGGGCCACCCAAGTGGGGACATATCGCCGTCGAGGGCGATCTGCTGATCGGAGGCGCCCAGTCGGAGGCGTATGAGAAGAAACGGATCGGAGGATACACGCACGATGGCACCACCAGCCAACACCTTGTCGTCATGGACCGACACAACGGCAAAGTGCTCTGGACCCGCGAAGCTCACTTTGCCTTCCGACACAACGCAATCGTCGCAGCCGATGGACTGCTGTTTGCCATCGACCGACTGCCCGACACCATCGTCACCCTGATGGCCCGACGTGGTCGCACTCCGACCGGGAAACCACGACTGGTTGCCTTCGAAGCCCGGACCGGGAAAGAGGTCTGGAGCACCACTGAAGGAGTCTTCGGAACCTGGCTGGGGTACTCGAAACAACACAAGTTGCTGCTGCAATGCGGACGACCCGCACGCGACATGCTCAAGGACGAACCGTCCGATCGCATGATCGTCTACCGCGGTGACAATGGGACGATCCGCTGGGACCGGAAACTCAAGTACTCGGGACCCTGCCTGATCCTCGACGACAAGATCATCACCCAGGGAGCCGCCGTGTCGCTCTTGAGTGGAGATGTCGTCAACCGGATCAACCCGCTGACCGGGCTGACGCAACCCTGGGGCTACACCCGCAACTATGGCTGCAACTCGGCCGTCGCCAGCCGACACCTGATGACCTTCCGCTCGGCCGCCGCCGGGTTCTTTGACCTCACCCGAGACGGTGGTACCGGTAACCTCGGGGGGTTCCGCTCCAGCTGCAGCTCCAACCTCATCTGCGCCGACGGAGTGCTCAATGCACCCGATTACACACGTACCTGTCGCTGTGCCTACCAGAACCAAACCTCGCTCGCCTTGATTCACGACCCGCAAGTCGAGATGTGGACGTTCAACAAACTGAATGTCGGTAACTCGCCGCTCAAACAACTCGGCCTCAACCTGGGTGCACCCGGCGATCGACGAGATGACCACGGCACCCTGTGGCTCGAATACCCCGTGGTCGGTGGCCCGTCGCCCAAGATCAACGTTGCCGTCACTCCCACCAAACCCGATTGGTTCAACGGACACGCGGAACGTGTCCGATCCGGATCCGAAAATGGGCCCGCCTGGGTCGGTGCCTCGGGTGCTCGAAACATCCGCTCACTCGACGTCCAACTGCCCGGCCAACACACCTACCGCGTTCGACTGCACTTTGCCGAACCCGACACGATCCAGCCCGGGGCCCGAATTTTCTCGATCCACGTCGCCGGCCAGTTGATCCGCTCGAAACTCGACCTCGCCGCTTCGGCCGGAATCGCCAAAACCGTCGTGATCGACATCCCAAGAGTCACTGTCAACGGAACCCTGAAAATCCAACTGACACCGGCCAAGGACTCGCTGCCACCAGTCCTCTCCGGCATCGAACTACACGAAATACCCTAGACACCGGTCCGATCCGCCTGCGGCCGTCCGTGGCCGCAGGCGGATCGGACCCCCGCAAACTCTCGACCAATCATCTATGCTGGCTCATTCCGGCCCAACCCCGAGACACCCCATGCGGCCCAGGCTCCCGTTTAACAATCACCCACGAGGTGCCATCAGCCGGCACGCACTGCTGGCCGTCGCCGGCGGCGTCCTGCTGCTGGGACTCTCGTTCCAACTTAGCCAGATGGGCCAACCATCATCGCAAGACCGAGCCATCGGCCCCGACGGCAAACCCGTCGCATCACTCACGTTCTTCTGTGCCGCCGGCATCCGCAAACCAGTCGAAGCCGTCGCCAAACAGTACCTCGACGAGTTCGGTATCCAGATCAACCTGGACTACGGCGGGTCGAACACTCTCTTGAGTCGAATCGAAACGGCTCGGACCGGTGACCTCTACCTCGCCGCCGACGAAAGCTACATCGAAACGGCTCGGCAAAAAGGACTCGTCGCCGAATCGATCCCGCTGGCTCGCATGAAACCCGTCATCGCCGTCGCACAGGGGAACCCCAAGAACATCCGGTCGATCGACGATCTGCTCCGAGACGATGTCCGAACCGTGCTCGGCAACCCCGACCAGGCCGCCGTCGGTAAGAGAACTCGCAAACTGCTCAAGGCCTCCGGACACTGGCACCAACTCGAAGCACTCGTTCGCAAAACCGGTACCTTCCAACCGACCGTCCCCGAAGTTGCCAATACGGTCAAGATCGGTGCGGCCGATGCCGCCATCATCTGGAACACAACCACCACGATTGTCGATGGGATCGAAGCGATCGAAGTCCCCGAATTGAACTCGGGTGAAGTGCTGGTCACCGTCGGAGTGCTCAACACCGCACCGGTCCCGGCCCAAGCCCTGAAATTTGCCCGCTACCTCGCAGCGGCCGACCGCGGATTGCTGCACTTCAAGAAGTTCGGGTTCACTCCGGTCGAAGGAGACCAGTGGGCCGAAGTCCCCGAATTGACCTTCTTCTGCGGGTCGGTCAATCGCCGAGCTGTCCAGCAGACGATCCGTGACTTTCAGGAGCGCGAAGGAGTCCAGGTCAACACCGTCTACAACGGATGCGGAATCCTCACCGCTCAAATGAAAACCATCAACCAGAACAAATTGACCGGGTTTCCCGACACCTACATGGCCTGCGACAGC
>CAVOEV010000217.1:0-8616 GCA_963694825.1 Planctomycetota bacterium | reverse complement strand
ATGGCCATTCTTTCGATCATGGGTCGAGGGCATGTACCGGGTCGGGGACCGTACACCGACGTGCTCGAGCGGGGCAAGAAGTACCTGCTGCGGACTCAGGAACCAAGCGGTCTGTTTCGTTCGAAGCGGATTCCCGGTTCGGGACCGATGTACTCGCACGGGCTGACCACGTTGTGCATGGCCGAGATGTACGGCATGGATGCGGATCCCGAGCTCGAGGAGAAGTTGAGGAAGGCGGTCGATTTGATTGTGCGGTGTCAATCTGCAGCCGGAGGCTGGCGTTACCAGCCGAACCCGAGCAGCCAGGACGTCAGCGTGACGGTGATGCAGGTGGTGGCATTGCGAGCGGCGAACAACGCCGAGATTCCGGTGCCGCAAAAGACGATCGACAACGCGGTCAAGTACATCAAGAAGTGTGCTCATCCCAAGGGTGGTTTCGGCTACACCGGTCCGGCCCAGGGGCCTCACACGACCGCCGCCGGGATTCTTTCGCTGCAGCTGCTGGGCCATTACAACGACCCGACGGTCACGCGTGCCCTGGAGTTCATGTCGAAGGTCCCGGTCACCTGGGGCAAATCGCGTGGTGTGACCTATTTCTATTACTTCCATTACTACGCGATCCAGGGCAACTACCAGGCTGGCGGCAAGTACTGGAACCAGTGGCATCCTCAGGTCCGCGAGATGTTTCTCGAGCGGCAGAACGAGAATGGCAGTTGGGCCATGCCGAAGGGGATGTCCGAGACGGCCAGTGTGGTCGGTCGCAACAATGTTTACTGGACGGCGATGGCGTCGCTGGTTCTGGAGGTCTACATGCATTACTTGCCGGCCTACCAACGCTAGAATCATCAGCCGCAGCACGACGACCTGGAGGCGGGTTCTGGTGGCTGCCTGGCTTGACCCATGCCCACCGTTGAGGATGGATAGTGATGAAACACGAATCCCGTACCCGCCTGGTTCCTGGTCCGAGTGTTCTGGGCCCGCTGGCAGTGATGTTGTCGATCCTGGTATCGGTATCGGCATCGTCATCGGCCGCCGATCGCTACGAGGGGTCGCCGGTCGCTGCGGCACTGGTCAAGGCTGACGCGGCGGTCGAGAGGATTGTGGCGGTGTCGGCTGCGAAGCGGTCGTTTACCAATACGATCGTCGCGATCGACGACCTGATCGTGCAGCTGCGTCTCGACACCGAGTTTCTGCAGTTCATGGCCTATGTCTCGCCTGATACCGCCTTGCGGAATCAGGGTCAGCGGGCCGAGGTGAGTGTCAGGAACTGGATGATCGCGGTGTTGAAGCGAGACGATCTGTATGGAGCGATCCAGGCGTTTGCCGATGGCGAACCGAAGCTGAACCGAGAAGACGCACGGCTGCTGGAACGGACGCTGCGAGATTACCGGCGGGCGGGGATGGCGTTGCCGGTCAAGCAGCGTGAGGAATTGAAGGAGTTGCAGGTTGAGTTGAGCGAGAAGTCGATCGAATTCGAAACGACGATCCGTGCCGATGAGACGCGTGTGCCGTTGACCAGGGCGGAACTGAAGGGGATGCCCGATCAGTGGTTCGAGACTCAACCGATCTCCGACGGCATCTACATGGTCGGCATGGACTACCCGTCGTTCTTGCCGCTGATGGACTATTGCGAGAACGAGCTGACTCGGCAAAAGGTCTGGATCGCCTACAAGCGACGGGGCGGGTTGAAGAACGTGAAGCAGATCGAGGAGATTTTGTTGTTGCGGGCGAAGGTGGCCAGCCTGCTGGGCTACTCGCACCCGGCCGATTACGAGACGGAGATCCGCATGTCGAAGTCGGCGTCGACGGTGATCGAATTCTACAAGAAGTTGCGTCCGTTGTTGCGGAAGAAGGCGAAGCTCGACTTTGCTGAGTACACCGGTGCGAAGCGCAAGCACACAGGTCGCCCGGACGCGAAACTCAAGCCATGGGACCAGTCGTTCTACGAGAAGCGATTGATGCGCGACAAGTACTCGGTCGATTCCGAAAAGGTCCGCGAGTACTTCCCGCTGGACCGGGTCATCGGCGGCTTGTTCTCGATCACCCAGTCGCTCTACGGTCTCAGTTACAAGGAGATTACCGACCAGGCCAAGACCCTGGGCACTCCGATTTGGCACCCTGATGTCAAGCTGTACGAGGTGACTGACATCGCGAGCAAGACGGTGATCGGCCGCTTCTTTCTGGACCTGCACCCTCGGCCCAACAAGTTCGGCCACGCCGCTCAGTGGGGCCTGCATCCGCGGAAGGAATGGGCCGACGGACGCGTACAAAGGCCTCTGGCCGCATTGGTGTGCAACTTCACCAAGCCGACCAGCACCGCTCCGTCGCTGCTGACTCACGACGAGGTCGAGACGTTCTTTCACGAGTTCGGGCACTGCCTGCACACGATCCTGACCGAATCGAAGTACGGGGAGTTCTCGGGGACATCGGTCGCCCGGGACTTTGTCGAGGCTCCGTCGCAGATGTTCGAGCACTGGGTCTGGGATGCCAAGGTGCTCAAGACGTTTGCTCGGCACTACAAGACCGGAGCCGAGTTCCCCGACGAACTGCTGGACGGGATGGTCAAGGCCAAGTACCTGGGTTCGGGCATGAAGGCCGAGCACCAGATCTACTATGGGATGGTCGACATGACGTATCACTTGAAGCCTGATGGCAAGGTCGACACGACGCAGGTTGGCCTGGATCTGTACGACGAGATCGAACTGTACGATTCGGTGCCGGGGACTCATTTCCAGGCCGCCTTCGGGCACCTGACCGGGTACCAGGCCGGCTACTACGGTTATCTCTGGAGCCTGGTGTACGCCGAGGACATGTTCCAGCGGTTCCAGGAGTTGGGGATGTTGAGTCCCAAGGCGGGTCGCGAGTATCGCAAGACGATCCTGTCGCGTGGGGGCACGGTCGACGAGATGCAGATGGTCCGCGAGTTCCTGGGCCGCGAGCCGCGGATGGAGCCGTTCCTGAAGAACCTGGGCCTGGAGATCGAGTGATGGCCAGGACGTATCGTGTCGGGATCATCGGGCGGACCGGCAAGGGCAACTACGGTCACGGTCTGGATGTTGTCTGGAAGGGTGTTGCGAGTTGCGAGGTGGTGGCCGTTGCCGACGACAACAAGTCGGCATTGGCTGGCGCGATGACTCGCACCGGGGCGACGAAGGCCTATGCCGACTACCGCGAGATGCTCGACAAGGAAAAGCCCGACATCGTGTCGATTTCGCAGAGATGGATCGATCGGCACCACGAGATGCTGATGGCGGCGATCGAGATGGGCTGCCATGTCTACATGGAAAAGCCGTTCGTGCGAGACCTGGTCGAAGCGGATGCGGTGGTTGAGGCGAGTGAGATGAAGCATGTGAAGTTGGCCATCGCACACGGCAATCGCTATTCGCCTCAGGTCCAGATCGCTCGCAAGCTGATTGCCGACGGGCAGATCGGGCAGGTGCTGGAACTGCGAGGTCGTGGCAAGGAGGATTCTCGGCGAGGTGGTGGCGAGGATTTGTGGGTGCTGGGGACTCACATGCTGGACCTGATGCGAGTCTTTGGTGGGGACGTGGAGAGTTGTTTTGCTCGCTGTTTTGACAAGGGAGTGCCGACGAACTCGTCGCATGTCTACAACGGCAACGAGGGCATCGGTCCGCTGGCGGGAGACACGATCGATGCCAGTTATCGGTTCAAGAGTGGCATCAACGGGTACTTTTCGTCTCATCGAGGCCAGGGCAGTCGTTTTGGGCTGAAGGTGTTTGGTTCGAAGGGCGTGATCGACTTCCAGTCGGGGTATGGCAAGACGGCCTGGCTGTTACGGGATGCGGCCTGGTCGCCGGGTCGGTCGGGGTCGAAGTGGGAGCCGATTTCGAGTCTGGGAGTTGGGAAGCCCGAGCCGAAGGGGGCTGGTCATGGATCCAATCATGTGGCGGTGGTTGATCTGATCGATGCGATCGAGAAGGATCGCCAGCCGATTTCGAGCGTTTACGACGCCCGTGCGGCGACCGAGATGATTGTCTCGGTGTTCGAATCGCACCGTCAGGGCCGCCCGGTGGCGGTGCCGTTGGAGAATCGCAGGAACCCGCTGACGCTGCTTGGTGACTGACTGTTTGGGGTCAGACGTCACCCGTGGCCGGGCCCCTTCCTGACACCGGGTTGTGGTTTGCTGGGTGGAGAATGCTGGGTTGGACGAAAGGGGTCAGGCCCGGCCACGTGCGGCGTCTGACCCGTCCTTCGGGTGATTCTGCTGGCCTTGCGATTAGTAGAGGTGGACGCTGAGTCGGTTGTATTGGAAGACGGGTTGAGTGGTTTCGGTGACGCGGCCGCAGCAACCTCGTTCGGCTGGCCACCATCTCCAGGTCTTCAGAGCGCGTCGTAGGCCGACACGAGGAAATTTGGGTGGGTGATCTGTCGAGAACCACTTGCCGAGGATCTTCTGCCAGGCTGGTTCCATGAGTCGTCCGCGGATGTGAATCGGGTCGATCCCGTACCAGTTGCCTTCGGGTTTGGTCAGCGGAATCGAGTACTTGTCGGCTAACGCGATCACTCCGGCGTCCAGTTCATGGGCCTGTTGGCTGATCCTGGCCAGCGACAGGTTGCAGCTGGGGAAGAGGATTCGGCGAGCGAGAGCAAAACGGATTGGCGACAGGGACTTGAGACTGGCCAGCGGGAGGCGGGTCATCACGGTGTCGGCGTCGAGGCTTTGCAGTCGTTTCAGGCAGGTTTCGACCCATTCGAGGATCCGGTCCGAATCGTGACCGTAGAGGATATCGTTGCCGATATCGGTGAGCACGGCTCGTGGTCGCATACCGTCTTCGGCTGGTTGCCAGGCGTCCCAGAACCGGCTGTCGGTGATCCCCGGCAGCGACCGCCCCAGCACGCGGCTCCAACCTCCGTACGATCGACCGTGTCCGTGGATGCCCCAGATCTGAAGCGGATCCCCAACCGCGTTGGCCAAACCACTCACCAATCGCGGAAACGCGATCGTGACATTACTGGCTCCAATCAGGATCAACTGCTTCATCGCTATCGACTCGAACCCTTCACCGGGTTGTACAGTTGTCGATCCTAACGGGATGCTCGTTCGAGTACGACTCGTGGCCGATTCCTCGTTTTTTCTAGTTGTTGTGAGTGATAGAAACGGTCAGAGTACGCTTGGAGAGAGTGTCGCGCCGGTGCGAGTTTCCGTGAATCGAATGCGGGTCCCTGATGACTTTGGCTAAATTCCACTTGCTCGAATTCATCTTCGCAGGCCCCTGTGGTTCTTGCCTGTTCCTGCTGGTGTTTGTGGTGGTGGTTGGCTGGCTGATCCGTTGGAATAATCGGCAAAGCGGCGAATCGGCATCCGATGGGATGGGTGAGCCGGAACGAGCGACAGTGTTGGCTCGACGCCGTTCTGGTTCTGGTGCTCAGTCGGTGTTGAGTGAGGATTTGAAGGCGGCCGGGCGAATTGTCGACCGGCTGCGTTATCGCGAGTTGGTGGATGCGGCCGACCACGATCGGCTGTCGAGTCTGCTGGACCGACTTGATGTGCTGGAGACGCGTCTCGGTGCGTCTGGTCCGGAACCGGTGACCGAACTGCCACGGCGTTCGCCCTCGGATCACTCGGCCACAGGGCCCAAACCAGCCGCCAAGAAGCCGGCGTCTTCGAGTTCGCCCCCGGCTTCGGTTTCGTCAGATCCAGCGGCCCCGTCGTCCGGATCGGGCCAGGCGCGTTCGCCGGTTGCTGCTCGTCCCAAGCCGCTGCCGAAGCCTCGTCGTGGAGTTGGCGAGTTGATGTCGGCGTACATGGAAGAGCGGAACATGCGTTGGGGCGAGTTGTTGGCCGGGATGCTGATCATTGGATCGAGTATCGCGTTGGCGATCGCCTTGGGTCAGACGCAGATGGGGCGTGATCGTCCCTACCTGGTGACTGCGATCGGGATGGCGTTGTGTGCGGGCATCCATTTTGCTGGTCTCTACACGCTGACGAAGTGGAAGACTCATACAACGAGTCGCGGCATGTTGACGATCGCGTCGATGCTGATCCCACTGGTCTTTTTGCTGACGGCTCATCTGGCGATCAAAGCCGGCAGCGTGGATCTGGGTTTCCTGCTGACTGGTGCGGTGGGCCTGGTGTTGTTTGGGTTCACGACGTCACAGGCCGGACGTCACCTGATGTTGCAGAGTGGCCGTTGGCTGTTGCCGATGGCGGCATTGGTGCCGGGAGCGGGTTACCTGGTGGCGACGATGTTCCTGCAAGAGAAGACCAACATCTCGGGGCCGGCGTTGTGGGGTTTGCTGGCGTTTCCGGTGGTGGGTTACCTGGTGTCGATGGGATCTCAGCTGGCCATCGCCAGTCGTTGGAAGCGATTGACGGCGTTGCGGATCCAGCAGGTCTTCCGCTTGCAGGTGGTGGCCGGATTCACGTTTGCGGTGACATCGATTTGGATACTGCGTCACACGGTGTCGACGGGCGATTACGGTGTGTTGTCGTTGTTGTTGACGGTGGCGGCGTTGCCAGCGACGGCATTGGGGCTGTTGGTCAGTGACCGGGCGGACCCTCTGCGGCAGGTGACATTGAGAATGTGGGGTGTGGCGATTGCGATTGGCGGTGCGATGACCGCGGTGCTGTCGTTGGGATTGGCCTGGCATGACCCACGTCTGCTGATCGGCGTGGGATTGATCAACTTTGCGACCTGGTCGATCCTGGCCTGGCGGATCCGATTCCCGCTACTGCACGCTCCGGCGATCGCCGCCCTGGCGTTGTCGTTCGACGTGGCGTGGCAGTTGGCTGTGGGTCCGTGGGTCGAAGGGCAAAGCCTGATGCTGGCGTTGCTGAGCGAGCATTCCTCGGCGGCATTGACGCTGCTGTCGGCAGCGGCTGCGTTGGTGGCATGGGGGGTGAGCCGGGGTGAACGGAGTGCGGATGCCAAGGTGATCGCCCGTTCGGCGGCGGCGGTTGCATTGAGTGGATTGGCGATCGCGTGTCTGAGCGGTTTGGTGGTCTCGTTGCGAGTCGAGCCGCGGCTGGCGAGCCTGGTGTTGGGGATCGATGCGATCGTGTTGTGCACGGCGGCCTGGTTCAGTTGCTCGCGTGGCGAGGGCAGCAGCAACGTCAGGAACTGGGCGTGGGTGTCGGGAGTCTCTGTGCTGGTGGCGTTGGTTCACTTGTTGGGTGTTTCGGGTAACACGGGTGAAATCTCATCGTTGTCGAACGTGCTGGTGTGGTTGCGAGCTCATCGGGTCGGCTGGCTGCTTACGGCCTTGGGAGTGCACTCGATTCTGCTGACTGTCCTGTCGGTGACACGAGTGGTTCGTTCTGTCGGCACGGCTTCGCGGTCTCAGGCAACCGTCTGGAGCGGTCTGGCCTGGCTGGCAACTCTGCCGATCCTGCTGACGATCATCACGATTGTGTTTGTCGAGCAGGACCGTTTGACGCCATTGGCCTGGCAGTCGCTGGGCGTGGCGATTGTGTGGTTGGTGGCGGCGGTGATTGATCGCAGCGGTTGGCGTCTGGTGACGGCACAGTTGGTCACGGTATTGCCGTTGTCATTGGGCGTGGCGGCGGTGTGCGAGTCGTTGCCCGAGGTGGCATTGTGGGGCCACCAGCACCTGCATGCTCAGTTGATCGCCGCCGGTCTCTGGTGTTTGGGGTGGCAGGCATTGCGACGTTTCGTGGTACCGGGCGTATCGGATCTGGCGGAATTGGCCCGTGTCAGGCCGGCGGTCGACGAAGTGGTGGGCAGGATTGTGGCACTGGTGGTGATGGTGTTGGCAGTCATCGGGACGGTGCCGGGCCTGTTGGCCGAGTTGCGTCCCGAGGGTGCCGTGTCCTTGAGTATCGAGCCGGTGTTGCTGGTTCCGTTGTGGCTGCAACTTGGTCTGGCGGCGGTGTTGCTGGTGCTGGCCACTCGGGTCAGCCTGTGGCGGGCCTTGTTGCCGTTGGTGGCAGTCCCGGCATCCGTGGTGGCTGTCGGAGTGGTTGGTCTGGGCGATTCGATCGTCGGCGAGCCCATCGATCAGCTGGCGAACCGGCCGGGCATATGGTGTTCGCTGGCGGTTGTCGGCCTGGTGGTTGGTTTGGGATTGAAGGAACGCCGGAGTGCTTTGGGCTTATTGCTGGCATCGGGACTGGTGCTGGCTGTGCCGGTGTTGGTGTCGGCCGGATTCGGTCCGGATGAAGCTGGCGGGACAGGTCGAGTGGCGACCGTTCTGACGTGGTCGTTGTGCGTGTTGATCGTCGCAGTGTCGGTCGTCTGCCTGTGGTGGTCGCGGCGGTTATTGCGAGCGAGGCCGGCGGCAGTCGGATCGGCCGAGCGGTCGATCGAGAGTGTCGGCGTGTGGGCCGATTGCACGGCTCCCGAGTTCCTTCGTCGCACGATTCTATCGACCGCCGGCTTGGCCATCGTATCGCTCGTATTCTCCCGGGCTTTCAGCCTTTCGGCGGCTTCACCGCTCGTGCCGACCGATTCGAGCCCTGTTCTGATGACCGTGATTGGCCTGGTCGGTCCGTTGGTCATGTTGGCGGCAGGGTTGATGGTGGGTGCGATTGGGCAGGGGTTGGCGACATCTCAATTGGCCGCAGCGGGCTTGTTGGGCCTGGCCACTTCGATCGGTGTGGCGGTGGCCGGCTCGCTGGGTGATGGGACGTCTGAT
>CAVOEV010000216.1:0-8626 GCA_963694825.1 Planctomycetota bacterium | reverse complement strand
CAGGACAACGACGCAGCAGCTGAAACCAAGCCGGCCGACGAAAAACCGGCCAAAGCCGCCGCCAAACCCGCGGGTGTCTCAGACATCCTCGCGATGGCAAGAGCCCAGGATACCAACACGGCGGATGCCGATCCCGACCCAAACACCGCAGCCAACACCGCAGCCGACACCGCAGCCGACACCGCAGCCAACACCGCAGCCAACACCGCAACCAACACCGCAGCTTCTGAATCCAGTCCGGCGACTGCTGACGGTGACGGGGATCGGCCAAGCGTTCAGGAGATGCTCCAGCGGCTCAGGCAAACCGACGGTGGTGGAGCCAGCACGGCCTCGGCCGATACGCCTCCAGTAACAACGCCTCAGGTGACGGCGTCCGAAAGACCGATGCCGTCGCCACCGCCGGCTCCCGATGCACCGGTGGCTCCACCCGCTCAAGTCGAACGCCGAAGCGCACTCGTCGCACTTCTACTCCTGCCGACTCAACTGGTCACCTCACCCTTCGCCATCGCCTGGACCGCTCTGGCAACCGCCGGCACCGCCATGTTGCTCGGACTGGCGCGGTTCATGTTCCCCAATACACTCGTCGAACCACCGATGACCTTCAAGATCGGGCCGCCCAGCGACTACCCGCCAGAATCGGTTTCGACCAAGTTCAAGGCCGATCGAGCCGTCTGGATCGTCCGATCGACCATGTACAACGGCCAGGACCAGATCGTCGTCGTCTCGACCGTCTGCACGCATCTGGGCTGCACACCCAACTGGCTCGAAGGCGAACAGAAATTCAAATGCCCCTGCCACGGGTCGGGGTTCTACAAGTCCGGAGTCAACTTCGAAGGACCTGCTCCTCGGCCACTCGAACGACACGGCCTGAAACTTGCAGCCGACGGAATGCTCGAAGTGGACAAGAGCAAGAAGTTCCAGGAAGAACTCGGGCAGTGGGAAGAAGACAACTGCTTCGTCAGCGTCTAAACCGCTCGCTCAACTCCCAAACACAACAACATCACGCACGGCCACCTGACACTCTGAAACCCTGATCGCAACATATCCCGGTCCCATCGACCGGACACTCGGAGCCTGCCCACTCGATGTCTGTCGGCGACTACATCCGCGGATCTCAGATCTGGAAGAGCATCTTCCGTCACCCGGCGCCCTACGATCGGCGAAACCGGGTGGTCGTGATGCTGACCAACTTCTTCTTGCACCTGCACCCGGTTTCGGTCAAGCAGCAGGGCATCGCACTCTCCTACACCTGGTGCATGGGCGGTATCACCTTCTTCCTGTTCCTGGTCGAAACGATCACCGGCGTGCTGTTGATGTTCTACTACCGCCCCACGCTCGAATGGGCCTACCAGGACATTCTCGCACTTCGTGATGTCACGACATTGGGCATCATGCGCGAAATCCATCGCTGGGGAGCTCATGCGATGGTCATCACCGTCTGGCTCCACATGTATCGAGTCTTCCTGACCGGCAGCTACAAACCGCCTCGAGAATTCAACTGGGTGGTCGGAGTGCTATTGCTGGTATTGACGCTTCTTCTGAGTTTCACCGGGTACCTGCTGCCCTGGGACCAGCTGGCCATCTGGGCCATCACCGTCGGTTCGAACATGGCTCGAGCCACACCCGTACTCGGTCACGAAGGACCCGGGTTCCAGTTGATGAACATGGGTGGGTACGACCTGATCACCAGCGGGAGCGATGCGCGCTTTCTGCTTCTCGGTAGCCGCTTCGTCGGCGAAGAAACTCTCAACCGCTTCTACATCTTGCACTGTGTGGCGATCCCGCTGGCCGCAGCCGGATTGATCGCCATCCACTTCTGGCGAGTCCGCAAAGACGGCGGGATCAGCCAGCCACTCTAGTTCAAAACACACTCCAAGACACAAATACACACCGGCCAACCGGTTCACTCAGAACTCTCTATGCACCTCGACCCGTTCATCGATCCGCACCTCAACTTGACTCCTGCCGTGCTGCAGGGGCTGGGCTGGTTGTACATGCTGCTGTGCGGCATGAACCTCTGGTGGACCGTCCGAATCTACAAGGAAAACCGGTACATCGTGCTGCCGGTGCTGAAGATCAAGCTGCCTCGAGCCACGATCTGGGCCCTGTACACCTCGATCCTGATGATGCTGGCGTTCATGCACTTGAGCCAGAGCAACGAGGACTACATCGACAAGTTCCCGCTGGCCCTGGAACCCGGAGGCCCGTTCGAAACCGCCGTCGATACACTCGTCGCCAACCCGGTCACCTACTTCATCATCTCGATCTGTACCACGATCGGCATGCTGTGGTTCCGCGAGTTCCTGGTCAAGCCGACCGTGGGCTGGGTGATGCTCAATGCCGCCATCTTGTTCATGGCACTCTCGATGACCGACTACGACTTCCGGCAAATCGTCGGCAAGCCCGACAACGTGCCGATCGTCGCACTGCTGTACCTCATCGGCGGCCTCACCTGGCTCTACTTCTCGCGCGCCGTCGAAAACGACCGCCGACTAGCCAACTGGGACGGCAAAGGGCCCGTACCGGTCCTCGAAAACGACAAGAACGAAAAAGTGCTCGTCTGGCCCGACTTGGTCTACAGCGAACTGATCTGCATGATCGCGATCACCACGCTGCTGATCGTCTGGGGCATCGCGCTGGAAGCACCACTCGAAGAACCCGCCTCGAGCGCCAAGACACCCAACCCCTCCAAGGCACCCTGGTACTTCCTCGGCCTCCAGGAAATGCTCGTCTACTACGACCCTTGGCTCGCCGGTGTCGTCTTTCCCACCATGATCCTCGGTGGACTGATGGCCGTCCCCTACATCGACTTCAATCGGATCGGAAACGGCTACTACGTCTTCCGACAACGTGCCTTCGCCATTACCACATTCCTCGTCGGTTTCATCAGCCTCTGGGTCGCGATGATCGTGCTCGGCACCTTCCTCAGAGGACCCAACTGGAACATCTTCGGCATCTACGAGTACTGGGACGTCCATAAACTCGAAGCACTCAACAACGTCATGCTCTCCGAACTCTTCTACCTCGACTGGTTCGGACTCGACATGCCCTCGTACCAGAACTCCGACCCAACCGGCTACAAGGTCGGGATGATCCTGCTCAGAGAACTCCCCGGCTTCGTCGTGATCGGTTTCTACTTCGTCGCACTCCCACCGTTCCTCGCCATGAAATGGCTCAAGTCCTTCTACCAGCGAATGGGCTACCTCCGCTTCATGGTCTTCACACAACTGCTGCTCTGGATGGCCGCACTGCCACTGAAAATGGTCCTCCGCTGGGCACTCAACCTGAAGTACCTCGTCAACATCCCCGAATATTTCTTCAATATCTAGCTTCAACACCCGGCCAAGACGTCTCATGCCTGCCACCGACGGTTTCTTCCGCAGCCTGTCGAAGACCCACATGGTCTTCGCCGCCAGCAGCCTGATGCTGCTCGCAGCGACGCTGTGGATGCTGCACGATGACCACAACGACGAGTGGCGAGTCTGGCAACAGAAATTCGACCGCATCGAAGACGCCCGACTCAGACACATCGGCCTCGATCAACAGGACCAACTCACCACCCGCACCGAAGAACTCACTTCCCAAATCAAAGAGCGAAAGACTCACCTCGACTCCATCCAGACTCAACTCGACCAACTCAACCAGGCCCTCGCCGGACTCCAGGGCACCGTCGAAACCCGCATGCGGGCCACCAGGCCGCTGCGGACCGACCGCGACGTGGCTCGAGCCAATTACGATCTCGCCGTCCGCGACAACGACCCCGCCGCCAGCAAGCTCGAGACATTTCGTGCGAATCAAAAGACGGTCGACGATGCCGAGAAAACTCTGCGAGCAGCCCTCGACGCCGTCCAGGCCGCTCAGGCTGAAATCGACACACTCACCGGCGACTCAACCGATTCCGAAACCACGCTTGCCGCACTCGAAGCCGCACTCCAACTGACCGGCGACACCCGCAATGTGATCGCTCCGGAAAGCACCGTCCAGGCCGTCAAGAGATGGCTGATGGAACAACCGGTCATCGACGGGTTCAACTCGCATCACAGGGTCCGCCAGGACTGGCTGCCCGGCCAGAGTATCACTCTGGGGATGACCGCCACGGCCCGCTTCGATCGCTGCCGTACCTGCCACCTCGCCGCCGACCGCGTGCTGTCCGGCAACGTGCCCGAATTCCCCTTTGCCGCCGACGCCAACATCGACGCCGACCCCGCCTCGTGGGTCGCCGCCGGTGGCTACCCGCACCCGTTTGCCACCCACCCCCGACCCGACATCTACCTGACCGCTTCCAGTCCGCACCCGGTGACCGAGTTCGGATGCACAGTCTGCCACGACGGTCAGGGATCGGCCACCAGCTTCCACAACGCTCAACACGGACCCAATCACCCGGCCGACTACAAGAAATGGAACGACCAGTACGGGTTCTTCCCGAACCACCACTGGGTGTTCCCCATGCAGCCGAGACGACTCAGAGAATCCACCTGCCTGAAATGCCATCACCAGGTCGTCGAACTCGGCATCAACCCCGACCACGGGCCGACCGCACCGAAGCTCTATAAAGGATGGCAGCTTGTTCAGAAATTCGGTTGCTTCGGCTGCCACGAGATCTCCGGGTTCGACGGCACCAACCCCATCGGACCCGACCTCCGCCTCGAACCCGCCACCGCATTGCTCAAGGCCGCTCTCGACGCCGATCCCAATCAACTGGCCGGCAAGATGCGAAAGGTCGGACCCAGCCTCGCTCATGTCGCACTCAAAACCAACTCCGACTGGCTCAGCCGATGGATCCGCAAGCCCACCGACTTCCGTCCGAACACGCGCATGCCGCAGTTCTTCGATCTCAGTAATCAGCAAAACGCACACGGCAAGCAATTCGGTGAAGTCGAAATCGCCGCGGTGACGCACTTCCTGCTCGAAACCAGCAAGCAGGCCAGCACCGACTTCCAACTCGACACCGTCCCCAAGGACGTCACCCCCGACGCCAAGCGAGGCGCCCTCGCGTTCCGCGAACGTGGCTGCCTGGCCTGCCACAGCCACAACGCCGTCCCCGACCCCAAGCAACAACTCTCGGCCGACTTCGGACCCGACCTCTCACGCATCCAGGACAAGATCGGCCACGACCCGAAGAACTCGGCTTCCGCCACCGACCCCGGCTTCCGCTGGCTCTACACCTGGCTCCGCGACCCACAGAAACACTTCTCCCGCACACGCATGCCCAACCTGTTCCTGGAACCCCACACCCAAGACGACAAACCGGTCGACCCTGCTGCCGACATCACCGCCTTCCTGCTCTCTCAAACCACCACACCACTCGCCAATAACCCTGTGCCGCAACCGGGCGACACCACTCTCGACCAACTCGTCATGCTCTACGCCGGTAAGGTGATCGGAGTCGCAGCTGCCGAGAAAATGGTCACCGACGGAGGCCGTTACCCGGAAACCGACAAGTCGAAGATCAAGGGCGACGAACTGGAACTCCACGGCGACACCCTGACCCGCGACATGAAACTCCAGTACGTCGGACGCCGAACCGTTAGCCGCTATGGCTGCTACGGCTGCCACGATATCCCCGGCTTCGAAACCGCTCGACCCATCGGCACCAAGCTCGAAAACTGGGGTCGCAAGGATCGCACCAAGCTGGCCATGGAACACATCGAAGAGTTCCTGCATCACCACGGCGAAGCCGATGGCAGCTCGACACGGAAACGAGTCGACAAGGAAATGGGACTCGCTCGAGCCCACTCGCTCGGGAAAAAGAAATTCGTAAACCGCGACGTCGAAGAAGAACAGACCCGCGCCGCATTCTTCTACGCCAGCCTGCTCCACCACGGCCGCGAAGGATTCCTCTGGCAAAAACTCCGCGACCCTCGCAGCTACGACTACAAGAAAACCGAAACCAAGGGGTACGACGAGCGGCTGAGAATGCCGAAGTTCACCTTTGCGACCGACCCGATGGAAAACGAACAGGCGATCGAAGCCATCGCCACCTTCATTCTCGGACTCGTCGCCGAACCGCCTCCGGTCAAGTACGTCTACCAACCCGACAGACGCGTGGCCGATCGGATCGAAGGCGAAAGACTGTTGCAGAAGTTCAACTGCGTCGGCTGCCATATGGTCGACCTGCCCGAAATCCAGATCCAGGCCACCCTCGATTCCCTGCCCGATGGTTCCCTGGCCGCGTCGGAATATCCCGAAGCCCGCGAACTGCTACTGAAAATCCGGCCGCCACGCGACATCCAACTCAACCCCGACAAAAACGGCAACGTCGGCTACTCGTTCCACGGCCTCGCGGTCGCCCGACCCGGACCCGATGACGACGACCTGGATCCCGACGAACGAGAATACTCGTACAACCTCTGGGAACCGATCACGCTGAACTGGATGGGCCAGGACGAATCCGGCAAACCGGCCATGCAGTCACGCACCGTGCTGCCCTCGGCACGCATGCTCGTCCCCGAACCCAACCTCGTCTCGGAAACTCCCGCCCGAGGCGGCCGGTTCGCCCAGTGGCTGGTCAACGACATCCTCAAACGAGCCTCCGACCCCAACCGTGACCTCGCCTGGCAGGCCTCGCCACCACCCCTCGTCGGCGAAGGCGTCAAGGTGCAGACTCCGTGGCTCTACCGGTTCCTGAAAAACCCCGGACGACTGCGACACACCACCGTTCTCCGCATGCCCCGCTTCAACCTCGACGACGAAGAAGCCCGAGCACTGGCCAACTACTTCGCCGCCGCCGATGGGGCCGACTATCCCTATCAACCCGTGCCACAACGACAACCCGGCTACCTGGCCGATCGCAACAACGAATTCACATCGGCCGATCACGATTACCTGACCGAATCGTGGCGACTGTTCAACGCACCGCTCTGTATCAAGTGCCACTCGCTCGGAGGACGACCGTTCAAGGCGGTCGACCCCAAGAAGGATATCCGTGGCCCGAATCTTGACCTCGCCCGAGATCGACTCCAGCCCGATTGGGTCCAGGTCTGGCTCTCCAACCCCAAGTGGTTCACTCCCTACACCTCGATGCCACAACCGTTCCTTCGGAACCAGAAGCTGTTTCCCGAACACTTCCAGGGGAGCGGCCTCAAACAGACAACCGCCGTCCGAGATGCGTTGATGAACTACAACCGCCTGATGGAACGCGACGGCCCCTACATTCCTCCGGCGACTCCGTCCAAGGCGGCCGCACAACAATGACCCCAATCATGCGTCCATTCCACATCACCGTCCTCGCCACACTCGCGGTCACCTCCGCCAGCCTCCAACTCGGCTGCGGAAAAGGTGCCTCGGCTACGCCTACGATCACCTACAAGGCCGGTGGCAACTCGACCCCCGTCACCGACGGCGAACCGGTCAAACAAATCGACGGCTCCGGTACCCTCAACGGCACCATCACTCTCGTCGGTACCGCTCCCACGCCTGCCGTCATCGTCGCCAAGGGGGCCGCCAAACGAGACGCCAGTGTCTGCGGCGCAGCCATGGCCATCGTCGACGAATCACTGACGGTCGGAACCGGCAATGGCATCGCCAATGTCTTCATCTACATCGACAAAACGCCACCAGGTGCCAGCGTCCCCGACCCACCCACCACTCCGGCTACCTTCGACCAAAAAGGATGCGTCTTTACGCCCCACGTACTCGTCGTCCGCACCAATCAGGAGATCCTGATCAAGAGTCAGGATGACGCCGGACACAACACGCATACCTACCCCGGACGCAGCCGCAGCTTCAACGGAGCCATCAAGGCACTCGAACAGGACGGCGTCCCCATCTTCTACACCAAACACGAACGAACACCATTCCCGGTCAAGTGCGACATGCACTCCTGGATGCAAGCCTTTCACATCGCACTCGATCACCCCTGGGGCACCGTCACCAAGGCCGATGGCTCGTTCGAACTCAACGACCTCCCCGCCACCGACATCACACTCCGCGTCTGGCACGAAAAGGCTGGAGGCAAAGGCGGATTCCTCAAACGTTCACTCAAAGTGACCATCTCCAAGGACCAAACCAGTACACAGGATCTCGAATTCCAACTCAGTGATTTTGGACTCTAGAACCCGACCAACCATGACCCGGGACCGAACCCGGCCGAGGACCACACGTTGATTTCACGCCGCCTGATCCTGCCGCTGTTGGCTCTGCTGCCGCTGGGATTCGGCTGCGCCGACTACCGGGCCGAGTTCGTCAACGACGAGCGGGTGGCACAATTGGACACGTCCAGCCCGGTCGCGGCCGACAACGTGCGCAACAGCCTCCTCGAACACTTCGGTACACCCAACGACTTGGTCGCCTGGGGGGCGCTGCCGATTGACTACGGCGAAATCACCGGCACCGTACTCTCGGCACCCGATGCTCACACACTTCGTGTCTCACTCGACACCGACCCCACCGAACAATTCAGCCAAGTCGCCGTTGTGCTCGGTGACGCAACTCCCGCCCACCGCACGGCAGCCCACTACGATGCCACCACACACACACTCACACTCGATCCCCTTCATTCCACCGCACCCACCGCACCGGGAACGCCGATCCGCCTGATCGGTCACAAACTGCAGGCCGGACGAAAGGCGTTCATGCGACATTGCATGCACTGCCACGGAGTCACTGGTGACGGAAATGGACCCAC
>CAVOEV010000215.1:0-8736 GCA_963694825.1 Planctomycetota bacterium | reverse complement strand
TGATGAACAGCGTGCCGTCTGCCGCGTGAGCGACGCGAACTGGCGCTCGCGGCTTATGCGAAGGACACGACGATTCGCGAGATGGCCGCGCAGCTTAAGCGGACGGAAGGCTCGTTGTATCAGCTCCTCGCGCGGATCCGGGCGGAGTTACATCGTTGCATGACGGCGGCATTGGCCGGAGGCGAATTATGACGGAAAACGAACTCAATCTGCTGCATCGTTATCTGGACGGCGCGATCACTCCGGGGGAACTTGAATCGCTGGATGAACTGTTGCGCAGCAGTGCTGAGGCTCGGGCCACGCTGCGGTCGCTTGCGACGATTGACGCCATGTGGCAGGAGATTGCTGCCGACGAAGCTTTCGGTAGAACTGGTGAGCCGATGGCGCGAGGCGCGGGCGACAATACAGTCACCGCGCCCAAACCCGCGTCTGGCACGATCGGTTCAGCTGAATCCCGGCGTCTTATGCCACTCTGGATGACGGTGACCGCCCTCGCGACTGCGTTGGTCGTTGGTGCATTCGGCTGGTCCCGAGTTCCGGAAGGCACGCCGACTGAAACCATACGCGGCATTGCCAGGGTGATTCGGATCGAGGGCGAAGGCAAGGCCGGTCAGGACCGCGTTGTCGTTGATGGGGCCGAATTGTTTGCCGGCGAAGATCTGGTAATGCAACAAGGTCTGATCGAACTGGCGTTTCGCGAAACCGGCGTCCATGTCATCGCGACGGCTCCGCTGAAGATGAAGCTGGACAGCGACCAGCGTGTGTCGCTGCACGAGGGGAAGGTCAAGCTGGTCGTCCCGCCGCAGGGTGTGGGATTTGTTGTGGATACTGCTCAGCGGAAGTTTGTCGCCTTTCGCTCAAGTTGTCAGGCGGCGAAAAGTTTGGGGTGACCAAAGTCGGTTCCGTTCTCAATCAATGGGTGGACATGATCATCGAATTTGAAGAGGGAAAGCTATCCATCGAAATCAATGGACAACGAAAGCTCTTTGAACACGATCAAGTCTCGATGAAGGAACGTCACGAGTTCACGTTCAAGGCTCTCGAAAGCCCGAAGAGCCGATTGCTGTTTGATTATGTCAGGCTGTGGAAGGTCGATTGATCCAATCCCGTGTGGTCAAAAAACTCGAACGACTCCGAAGTTCTGCGAATTCTGCATGTCGAATCGTCTTGAGATGGCGGTTCTCGAACGAATCGTGCTGATTCCCCTGACGCAGTTGCCTGGATTCCGTTGCTCGCGTCGGTTTCATCAATCGGACGCTCGAAACGGTTCGGAAGCCCGTTGGCTACTTGCCATCAAGCTGATGGCGCTTCGAGTGAATTCTCAGTCCCGACCGGCGCATGCCTGATCTTACTCCAGTCGACAAAACCGAAGGCATTTGGCCTGAACGTAAACCCACAGCGGTTGAACAACCCGACGCGACTTGGCGGTTCGCCAAACTGCAGTAGATGCGGCAGACCTCAGCAGTTGTGCGGGGTTGAGGCCAGCCCGATGCGGACGGGATCGCATCACGTTTAGCTCTCAGACTCACCGGCCGTGTGGTACACTCGGCGATCATCTACCGGATGAACAGGCCAGGGTGACGGTCCACCCAGAAAAGTACCGCACGGGCTTTGACAATCCCCTCTTGAGCGGACACGTAGTCTGCTGAAGTTCAAAATTCCTCAACCAAATGAGAATCCGATGATCCGTGGACGCTATAGACCATGGCAGGTGGCCACGGTGATTATGTCGACGACATGCGTGTTCTTGCCATGTCGGCCAGGTCTAACCGACCAGTTCGCCACGACTTCCGTCAAATCGACCGGTAAGCGTCCCAACGTCATCCTGATCATGACCGACGATCAGGGCTACGGTGACCTGGCCTGTCACGGCAACACGATTCTCAAGACACCCGCCCTGGACCGCCTGCACGCCGAAAGCGTCCGGCTGACCAATTACCACGTCGACCCCACCTGTTCGCCCACACGCTCGGCACTCTTGACCGGTCGCTACTCGACTCGCACCGGTGTCTGGCACACGATCATGGGCCGGTCGATGATGCACACCGACGAAGTCACACTGGCCGAAGTGTTCGCCGCCGGAGGCTACCGCACCGGCTGCTTCGGCAAATGGCACTTGGGCGACAACTACCCGCTGAGACCCCAGGACCAGGGGTTCCAGGACGTACTGGTGTGCGGAGGTGGCGGAGTCGGCCAGACACCAGACTTCTTTGGCAACGACTACTTCGACGATACCTACTGGCACAACGGCCAAGTGGTCAAACAGACCGGCTACTGCACCGATGTCTTCTTCGATGCCGCACTGAAGTTCATCGCCGACTCCAAACAACCAACCGCCGGCAAACGACAACCCTTCTTCTGCTACATCCCGACCAACGCCGCTCACGGACCGTTCCTCGTCGCCGACAAGTACAAACAGCCCTACCTCAAGGCCGGCGTCCCAGCATCCCGAGCCGCCTTCTACGGCATGATCACCAACATCGACGAAAACGTCGCACGACTGCGCAAACAACTCGCCGCCAACGGACTGGCAGACAACACGCTGCTGATCTTCACCACCGACAACGGCACCGCCGCCGGAGCCGGTCGCAACGGAGGCTTCAACGCCGGACTACGAGGCACCAAGGGGAGTGAATTCGACGGAGGACATCGGGTGCCGTGCTTCTGGTACTGGCCGAAAGGACACATGACCGGAGGCCGTGACGTGAAACAGGTCACCGCTCACATCGACATGCTCCCTACACTCTCGGAGATCTGCCAACTGAAACCGCCCACCGACCGCACCATCGATGGCACCAACCTGCTGCCACTACTCAACAACCCGTCTGCCGACTGGCCCGAACGCACCCTGTTTGTCCACTCGCAACGGATCGAGTTTCCTCGCAAACTCCGCAAGTGTGCCGTCATGACCAACCGCTGGCGACTGGTCAACGGCGAACAACTCTTCGACCTCAACATCGACTACCGACAACAGAACAACGTCGCCGAAAATCATCCCCAGGTCGTCAAACAACTCGCCCAAGCCTACGACACCTGGTGGACCAGCATCGGCACCCGCTTCAACGACTACGTCCGCATCGGACTGGGACACAAATCCGACAACCCCACCCTGCTGACCTGCCACGACTGGCACACCAACAACCAACCGGTCCCCTGGCACCAGAACCACATCCGCAACGGACTCAAAGCCAACGGGTTCTGGGCCGTCACCGTCACACGAGCCGCCACCTATCGCATCACACTCAGAACTCGACCCCCAGGTCGCGATCACCCGCTCGATGCCACCACCGCACGAATCACAATCGGCGACATCACCCGCGAACAACCCGTGCCACCCAACGCCACCTCGGTCAGCTTCACCATCAAACTCAAACCCGGCAACCGACGCCTGCAAACCACCCTGCAAGACAAAACCGGCAAACCCCGAGGCGCCTACTTCGTCCAAATCGAAGCCCTGTAGATTGCAGAAGAGGCAGGGGTGACCTTGCGGTGCTCGGATTCCCCAGCGACCTACCGAACAGGCAACTCAAAACACGCCATCTCCTCGGCATTCCGCACCAGCAACCGGTTCCCCACCAACACCGGATGATTCCACGTCTTCGCCTCCAACGCCGGGAACTTCCCCAACTCACGAAACCGCTCAGAATTCGCCTCAACCAACACCACCTCACCCCGTTCGGCCTGCACCACGATCACATCGCCCACCAACAACAACTGCCCGTACCCATACCGTCCACGCTTCCACTTCCGACGCCCGGTCTCCAGGTCCAGGCACACTAGAATCCCCTCGTCCAACCCGTAGGCAAAACCGTCCCGCACAACCGGGTCGTTGAACTTGCATCGCATCAGTCGGTTCTGCCACACGATCGACGGCACCGCACCCGCGCCGCCCAACTCCAACATCGCACACCCGGTCGAATAACCACTCGACACCAACAACCGACCCGGCGACACCACGACCGGCAACGCCGCGTTCACCTTCGGACCGTTCGTCCAGGGCAAGTGCCACAACTCGACACCGTCCTCAATCGCATACGCCGTCAGCCCATCGCCGCCAAAACACAACAGCCCCACCCGACCATCCATCTCGAACAGCCGAGGCGACGCGTAACTCGCCGGCCGATTCCCGCTCGACCAACTCAACTCGCCAGTCTCGGCATCAAACGCCGCCACACCGCCCCGGGATCCGCCGGGAATCACGATCACGCGGCCGTCGACGACCAGAGGCGAACCGGACATGGCCCAGTCGAGATTCAAGCCCGAGGTCGCTTCGAGCACATTCGGCGGCGTCTCCCACAACGATCGACCCGTCGATGCGTCCAGGCAGTTCAGCCGACCGTTGGCGCCCAGTGAGTAGATCCGCGAGTTGTCGAAGGTCGGAGTAGCCCGGGGGCCCGGGCCGCCCATCGCTTCGTTGAATCGGTCGTCGTCCCGATGAACCCACACCGCATCGCCGGTCACCAGGTCCCAACAACTCACCACCTCAATCTGGTCCCGCTGCTCCTGCGTGTAAACCCGACCCGCCACCACCGCAAACGAACTCCAGGCCTGCCCGACCGGGTGACGCCACAGTTCACGAGGCGGCTCAGTGGACCAGTCTCGCGACAACTGCACCCCCCGCACCACGCCGTCACGACCCGATCCGCGGAACTCCGGCCAGTCACCCTCGCCCGCCAACAACAACTCGGACTTCCCCGCAGCCTCCAACGTCGGTTCGGGCACCGAGCCGAAGTATTCGCGAGTCACCTGTTCTCGAGTCGGCTGCCAGCGAAACCGGACCACCGGCACCATGTCGCCCTCGTACTCCTCCAAACGCACAACGCTCAGACCGACCACGCACAACAACACGCCCACACCCTTCGCCTTCCAACTCAACCGGCTGCCAAACACCCACCACACCGCCAAGGCCAACAACGTCAACGGCACCAGCACCCACAGCGAAAACACCTGGTACGTCCGGTCAAACCCCATGCCGAACCAAGCAAACAGTATCGCCGCAACACCCAGCACAACGATCACCGCCGCCGGCCACCAGCGCAGAGGGAACTGTGAATGGGATCGATCGCCTTGCATCTCTGGCTGATTCACGTTTTGGCCTTCTTCACAGTCCCACGCCGCCGCTTCAGACGCTCACCCATCTCACGGTCAAACTCATCATCACGCCGCTCCTTCGGCACCGAGTCCTTTCCTGCGCACCTCTCACCCGACCAACAGGCAAACACTGGCGACAACACAACGGCAATGCCAAACACGCTCATGTCCCTCGTGACTGAAACCGGAATTACCGAAAAGGCAGCTGTCGGTCGTGCCGATTGTAGGCTGAGATCGGAATGACAATCCACATCATCGGCAGGTCCGGATTCCCTTGGACGGACTCCGAGCCGGGTGTTAGCCTGAAGCTGAAGACGGGCCGGACGGAACGACGATCCTGTCCGATGGATACGCCGGAGAAGCAGTGTGAAACCTTGGCTGCTCGAGTTACTCAAGAACCTGCGTGCGCCGCTGAACCGCCCATGGTGGCGACAGCGTTGGGACGAGTTGCGCGATAGCTGGTCCTGCTCGTTCGGACTTTCGACTCTGCTCCACGTTGCCCTGATCGCCGCCATCGGCAGCCTGTGGTTCCTGGCCGACGAGACGTCCGGAGTCGCACAACTCGACACACGCTGGGCCGACGCCAACGAGACTCCCGTGCTCGACGAATCGGTCGACATGGCCTGGGCCAAGCCCGATCCCGACACCACAGCCGGCGGCAGCCAAACTCAGTCCTCCTTGGCAGTCTTCTCGCCACCCCACTCGCCTCGAGAATTCACGCCCAACGATTCACTCAACGGGTCACTCCCGCCCAGCTGGTTCCAGGACGGAATCTCGAACGACGAACTGGGCAAGGAACTCGTCGACCTCGCCGGCTGGCGGGCACGACTCTCGAGGATCGGGACCGGCAAGGGACTCGCAAACGGTGCCGGTAACGGGTTCGGTGGAGCCTTTTTCGGGATGAAGGCGGCTGGGCAAAGCGTGGTCTATGTGGTCGATTGCTCGTCGAGCATGAATGTCCGGCACTCGAGTGCCGCCACTCGGTTTCATCGGCTGAAACTCGAATTGCTCAACTCCGTCGCCTCGATGAAACCCAGCCAGTCGTTCTACATCATCTTTTTCAACGACCAGCCGATCCCGATGCCCGCACCCCGACTGCAGCAGGCTCGGCCGGAATTGCAACGGCAGTACCTCGGATGGATGGCCAGGATGCGAGCCAACGGGCTGACCGACCCGCTGAGCTCGATGCACATGGCACTCAAGCTGCGACCCGACGTGATCTACTTCCTCACCGACGGAAACTTCAACTTCAAGACAGCAGTCGCCCTGTCTCGAATCAGACAACCCCGCAGCGTCATCCACACAATCACCTTCGGCGAACGAGAAGCCGAACCACTGATGAAGTCAATCGCCGTCGCCAATCGCGGAACCTACCGCTTCATCCCATAACACGCCCAAGGTGATATTCCCCAACCCAACCCGCCTCGATAGGATCCACACGCAAAACACCCGCCAAAAACATCCAACCGAGCCCCCCTGCGGATGACAACGGGCCAGAGCCAATCCAACGGACACGGCACTGCCGGCCTCAAGTCCCGATCGTTCCTTGCGCTGCTGGTCACCCAGGGCTTCGGCTCGCTCAACGACAACATCTTCCGTTGGTTCTGCGTCCTGCAGGGCATGAAGATCGCCTCGATGAAGGCGTCGACCATGTCGCTTGGCCTGGTCTGCTTCACCATCCCCTACCTGCTGCTCGCCTCGCACTCGGCCTACGTCAGCGATCGCTTCAGCAAACAGAAGACCATCGTCGCCTGCAAGGTCGCCGAAATCCTCATCATGGCACTCGCCGTAGGCGCCATGGCACTCGGCGGCGTCGACGAAATGCTCGGCATCTACGTGCTGTTTGCCGCCGTGTTTCTGATGGGCAGCCAAAGTGCCATGTTCGGGCCGGCCAAGTTTGGCTCGATCCCCGAAATCGTTCGCTCCGAAAAGATCTCCGAAGCCAACGGCCTCATGCAAATGGTCACCACCGCCGCGGCGGCTCTCGGCATGTTCGCCGGGTTTGTCGTCTCGGAAATGGCCGACCTCTCGACCAGCCACCCGACGCTTGCCAGCCTGATGTGGCCGGCCGTGGTCCTGATCACCATCGCCGCACTCGGCACCATCGCCAGCAGGTTCATCGAACCACTCACACCGGCCGACACAACACGCCAACCACCCAATCCGCTCAGAGAAACCGTCGGCAACCTGAAACTGCTCTTCGACAACCGGCCGCTGTTCCGAGCAGCACTCGGCGAAGCGTTCTTCTGGTTCCTGGCCAGCATGGCCACGTCGGCCATCACGCTGATGGGCAACGAAGTGCTCGGCCTCTCGCAAATCAAAACCGGCATGCTGGCCATCGCACTGGTGCTCGGCGTCGGAACCGGCAGCGTGCTGGCAGGGCTGATGTCCGGTGGCAAGGTCGAACTGGGCCTCGTCCCACTCGGCGGCACGGTCGTCGCCCTGGGTGCCCTGGCACTCCACTGGTTCACCGCAGATGTCGACCCGACCAACCCCGCCACTCAACTGGCTGCCGTCTGGCCCGCTGCGGCCAGCCTGGTCGTGCTGGGACTGGGAGCCGGGTTCTTTATCGTTCCGCTGGTTGCGTTCCAGCAGGACCGCAGTCAACGCAAGACCCGAGGCCGTATCCTGGCCGCCGCCAACTTCATCTCGTTCAGTATGATGATCGTCTCGGCCGTCATGTTTTACGTGGTTACCGAAGGTGGCTTCGGCTGGAGTGCTCCGACCATCTTCCTGGCCACAGGCATCGGCACCATCCCGATCCTCGTCTACGTGCTCTGGCTGTTGCCTCAGGCCAGTATCCGCATGGTCATCTGGTTGCTCAGCCGAGTCGTCTATCGGGTCCGGGTCTTCGGCCGAGACAACATTCCCAGACAGGGCGGAGCCCTGCTGGTGGCCAACCATGTCTCGTACATGGACGGGTTCCTGCTGCTCACCAGTTCGTCGCGGCCGATCCGCTTTGTCGCTTATGCCGACCACATCAATCGGTTCGGGATCGCGAAGTTGACGCGGGTGATGGGGGTCATCCCGATCCGCAACACCGACGGTCCCAGGGCGATTGTCCAGAGTCTCAGGCAGGCACGAGCCGCCGTCGAGGCCGGTGAGTTGGTCTGCATCTTCCCCGAAGGGCAGTTGACACACAGTGGGCATGTCGAGCAGTTCCATCGCGGGATGATGAAGATTGTTGATGGCCTCGATGCTCCGATCGTGCCGATCTATCTTGATGAACTCTGGGGCAGTATCTTCAGCCACGAAGGAGGCCGATCCCTCTGGAAGATGCCCAAACGCTGGCCCTACCCCGTCTCGATCCACATCGGCCAACCCAGCAATTGCCCCGAATCCGTCGAAGACGTCCGAGCCGCCGTCCTGGCACTCGCTCCCAATCCACGCACACACCTCCCCGGGACACCTCCCATGGCAACCGATCAACCCAAACTGGTCCCTCCCAGGCGACTGATCCGCAGTTGCAAGTCAGCCGGCAATCGCCAGAAGGTCGTCGACTCTTCAGGCAAGTCACTCTCGGGCACCCGCCTGCTGGCCGGCACCGTGGCCTTGAAACGAGTCCTCAACCGAGGCGTCCTCTCGGCCGACGAAAAGATGGTCGGAGTCCTGATCCCGCCATCGGTCGGAGGCACTGTGGTCAAC
>CAVOEV010000214.1:0-8837 GCA_963694825.1 Planctomycetota bacterium | reverse complement strand
CTGGCCGAACTCGGAGCCGAACAGACCACGCGGTCCTATCTCGTCGATTCCGTCAACGAACTGCCCGACGGCTGGGACGATGGTGTCCGCCAAGTCGTCGTCACCGCCGGAGCCAGCGCACCCGAAGATGTCGTCGCCGATTGCCTCGAACACCTCAAAACTCAATTCAACGCAACCATCAATGAGATCACAGTCCGAGACGAACACGTCCATTTCCCGCTCCCCAAAGAACTCCGGCAACTGGAATCATTCGTCGACGGCAGGGTGAGTGATCGCGGGAAGACGGATGACCCGGGTTGACCAGACGGGCGAGGCGGTTGAATCCGAATCGGCCGTGGCGGCTGGATCATCGAGCGAGAAGATGCGGAAGCCGGGTGCGATCGAGTCGACTCGGATGGTCGACGAGAGCGGCTTGAACTGGACTCCAGTCGACGGCACCGTCAACACGACCGACCTCCCAAGAGTCCCGACCGATTCCTGGTGCACGTGGCCGCAACTGATGGCTCGGACCTGAGGCGACCGCGAAATCAACTCTCGATACGGTTCCGGGTCCAGCAAGCCGACCTGATCGAGCCAGGCCGACCCGACCCCAATCGGCGGATGGTGCTGAAACAGGATGGTCGGTTCGTCGGCATGCTGCTGCAGTTCCACGGCCAACCAGTCGAGCATGCCGGCTGCTATGCGCCCGGGCACTTTGCCCGGCACCTGAGTGTCGAGCCCGATCAGTCGCCAACCGCCGACCGACACTGAAAAACAGATCTCCGAATCCGGATCGGCCGGCTCACTCGGCTCGCCAACCCCACCCGCGTTATCATCGAAGACCTCACGCAACAACGCCCGACAATCGTGGTTGCCCGGCAGCACGTGGCATCGATCGAGCCACTCGGACATCAGAGTGTGCACGGCCTGGTAGGTTTCGCGACGTTCGTCGTGAGTGACGTCGCCGGTGACGACGACCCGCGCAAACTCCAAGCCCGTTTTACGAACCGCTTCGAGCACTTCGACCAGCGATTCGCGCGTCGGCACCTCACGCAGAACCGCGTCCGGCTCGGCAAACAAGTGCAGGTCAGAAAGTTGTAAAACGTGAGTGGTCATCGGATGCTGACTGAAGATCAATCCCTCGCGATCTCTCTCAGGAACACGTTCTTGAAGTACAGCGTGTTGCCGTGGTTCTGCAGCTCGATCTGTCCGGTGGAAAAGATCGGCTGATTGCGGTCCCAGTAGTTCTCCAACGTCACGTTGTCGGCGACCGCAACACCGTTGAGCCAAACCCAGACCTTCTCTCCCACCATCTTGATCCGGAACGTGTTCCATTCTCCAACCGGCCTGTCGGCGACGACCGTGGGATTGGCCGGGTTCTTCTTGTTGTTGAACAATCCTCCCGAACCGATCTTCCTCAGGTCAGGATCCCAGATCTGAACCTGCGGTGTGCCTCTCAGGTAAATCCCACTGTCGCCCTTTTCCTTGATCTTCCAATCGACGAGCATTTCGAAGTCGCCGTAGTCCTTGGCAGTACACAGCGACCGGCCCTTGCCGTCGAAGACAAGAGCTCCGTCGATCACATGCCAGTGAGCCTTCATGTCCGAGTCGGCCTCGGCCTGAGCCTTCCGATAGGCCGCTTGATCAAGAGCCGCTCGCTTGATCGGGTTGCCGTTGGCTCCGGCCATCAACCCCTTCCATCCGGACAGGTCCTTGCCATTGAAGGCGGCCTGGAATCCTCGTGGCGGCCGGTTATCGATAACCGCAATCTCGCCACCACTGACCCCACCGACTGTGCCCGGCTTCACGACATCGCCAAACAGATACACCTCGTCAAAGTTCCCCGTATCGTCGAACGAACCCAACCCGACCTGGCCCCAACTGAAGGTCGTGTCGACGGCCGTCATGACCGGCTTGGTCATGTCGTCGAAGTAGACCGAAATCGTACCGCTGTCGACGTCGCGGACCACTCGGGCGTGATGCCAGTTGTCGTCCCAATCGGTTCCCGCAGTGGTCGTTTTCGAAATCTTCAACCGTGGCTTGTTGTTGACGATGAAGATGTTGTTGGCATGAGCGTCCATCTTCTTGCCCAGATGAACGTAGTAGAGATGCGAGGGGTCCTGGTACCCGAAGAACAGGCACAGGTCGCGATGGGGATAGTCCTTGATCGTCGACTGCAACCGCACATCCAGTGCGAAGCTGCCGACGGTGACGTCCTTGATCAGGCTGCGGTTGAATGGCGACCGGACCGGGTTCTTGACCTGGCTATGCCGGAACTGGCTGTAGACCTTGCTGCCTCCGGCCGTTGACACCTTCCAGGCGTTCGCATCGCCGGGCGCCCACTGGTCGGCCTGGCCCGATTCGAAATCGTCGAAGAACAACAGCGGCAACCCCGCAGCACCAGCGTCGACACGCCCGATCCCCTCAGCCGCCTCGACACCCACCAAGCCGCAGACGCCCAACACGACAACCATCACAGCAACAGAGCCCCGCATCCCTCTCATCGTCGTTCTCCCCGTTTCGTAGGCCCATCGTGCATGCGGACCGGTTCCAAGCGTCAGGCGGACGTCGGTGCCGAACAGGCCGCAACTTGACTTCGGTTTACAGCGACGCCAACGGCTGTGCAACCGTGAACTCGCCCCGAGCATCCCGCTCGAGCAGACTCCCTGCGGTTTCAGGATCGTGGTCGAACAGAACCCACCACCCCTCGGCTATCACCCGATTCAACAACTCGGATTTTCGTCGACGCGTCACCAACAACTCCTCGTCGTATCCCATGCACCACAGGCTCTTCAAATGACGAGTCGTCGGGCACAGGTCGGCAATGTACAACGCCCGCTGACCCTCGCTCTCGATCAACACCGCCTGGTGGTGCCGAGTGTGGCCTCCGGTGACAATCCCTCGGATCCCCGGCCGAATCTCGACGTCACCCTCAATCAACTCCAATACACCGGCATCGGCCAGCGGAGTCACCCAATCGGCCGAATAGGCCGCACGCAACTCGTCTCGACCCGACGTCGCTCGCTCGAACTCGCCCGCCTGCACCACGTGAGCCGCGTTGGGAAATGTCGGGACCACGCGACCACTGTCGTCTTCTCGCAACGCACCACCGACATGGTCGTAATGCAAATGAGTCAACACCACCGTCCCGATCTGCTCGGGCAATACACCCAACGACTCAAGACTCTCCAGCAACGGCTCGCCCGACTCCGACGACGTCCGGCGACGCTGCGACTCGGACAACCGCGACCCGTAACCCGTGTCGATCAAAATCAACTCGTCTCCGCCACGAATCAACAGGCAATTGGTCGCCTGCTGGATCATGTTGTGGTCGTCCGCAGCAAAGACCTTGGCCCACAAGGCCCGAGGCACCACGCCGAACGTCGTCCCGCCGTCGGCCCGGAAACGACCGCCTGAGACGGTTTCGAGAGTCAACTGTCCCAACTGCATCGGCGGGCTTTCGGATAGAGCATTCCGATCGAAGGCCTATACTAGCGGTTTTCCCAACCGACTGTCATTGCGAACTCAACCGATGGCCCGCTTCTATAAGTACCGCTCGGCCGAAGACCTCGAGACCGACGCCCACTCGATGGGGCTCGAAATCACGACGTCCGACGACTTCTCGGTGCTGTTGACTCCGTGTGAGATCGGACAACGAACCGCCAAAAACCGACTGGTGGCTCAGCCGATGGAAGGCTGCGACGGGACACTCGAAGGAGCACCCGGCGAATTGACCATCCGCCGTTATCGGCGACTGGGCGACGGAGGTGCGGCGGTGGTCTGGGCCGAAGCGACCGCCATCGCCGATGACGCACGAATGAACCCGCGACAACTCTGGCTCGCTCAACACACCGAAACGGCCATCGGCCAGATGATCCGGACCTGCCGCAAGGCTCACCACGACGCCAACGGAGACACCGACCGACTGCTCGTCGGACTGCAACTGACTCACTCGGGACGCTTCAGCTTCCAACGACCACAACTGGCTACTCACGACACTCTGCTCGACCCGTTGACCGTCGATCAATCGACCGGTCAACCCATCGGCGACGATTGGCCGCTGTTGAGCGATGATGATCTGAAACGGATCGAAGACCAGTACCTGGAAGCCGCACGCCGAGCTGCAGCGATCGGTGTCGACTTCGTCGACATCAAGCAGTGCCATCGCTACCTGCTCAGCGAATTGCTCGCCGCACGCACCCGCCCAGGCCCTTATGGCGGTTCGCTGGAAAACCGAACCCGACTCGTACGAAATGTCGTCGGCAGAATCCGTGACGAACTGCCCGGACTGATGGCCGTGACCCGCATCAATGCCTACGACGGAATCCCCTATCGCGGCCAAGGCGACGACTGTGTCGGCGTCCCCTGCGAGCACCAATTTCCGCTGGAAACCGCCTTCGGAACCGACCCCCACAACCATCTCGGCCTCGCACTCGACGAACCCCGCCAAGTCGCCACGATGCTCGGCGAACTGGGCATCGCCATGATCAACGTCTCGGCCGGCAATCCCTACGCCAACCCCCACGTCGTGCGGCCGGCCGAGTTCCCACCCGTCGACGGCTACAACGCTCCGGAACATCCACTGATCGGAGTCAATCGGCAGTTCCTACTGGCTCGAACCATCCAGCAGGCAGTGCCGCATGTGCCAGTCGTCGGCAGCGGCTACAGCTGGCTGCAGGACTTCACGCTCCACGCCGCAGCCGCGAACGTCGCCAACCAATCCGTCGCACTGGTCGGACTCGGACGCACCACGCTCTCACATCCCGACTTCGCACGCTCGCTGGCCGAAACCGGACAACTCGAACGCAAACAACTTTGCCGTACGTTCAGCTACTGCACCAATCTGATGCGGAACAAGAACCACCCGATGGGACAGTTCCCCACCGGCTGCCCGCCGTTCGACAAACAGATCTACGGTCCGATCTGGAAGGAAGCCGAGGACCAATCGAACCACGCCACAGATTGAAGCGATCCGGGTCGTAACCTCGCGTCGCTGCCCGGACGCCAACGGGTGCCTGGCAGCTGGCAACACATGCAGAAAACCTCCTCGGTTCGTCTCGAGCTGCTTTTGACGAAATCCACACTCATCGTCAAGAATTGGTGGGGAACCAGTTTATCTGTGCGATGGTTCTGGGTATCGATCTGCCGGCACTTTTCGTAATCCCCACCGCGGACTTCGCTCCCACCGGTTGCTTCGGCGACCGGTGGGAGTTTTTTGTGTGTTTGAGGTAGACTGAACCTTCGGTTCCCGGATCGGAGATCGTATCCATGGGTACGACGGCAACGGCATTCGAAACAACTTATCGAGTGGGCATCATCGGCCGCACCGGCAAGGGCGGTTACGGGCACGCGTTGGACACCGCCTGGTCGGCTGTCCCGCAGACCCGCGTTGTGGCAGTCGCCGACGACAACAAAAGCGGCCTGGGTGCCGCAGCACGGAAACTCAAACTCAAGTCCACCTATCTCGACTACCGCAAGATGCTCGACGAAGCCAAGCCCGACATCGTCGCCATCTGCCCGCGATGGGTCGATCAGCACGCCGAAATGGTGCTGGCTGCCGCCGAACGAGGTATCCATGTCTACATGGAGAAACCCTTTTGCCGAACACTTGAAGAAGCCGACCAGATCGTGGCCACCTGCCAGAAAACTCATGCCAAGGTCCAAATCGCTCACCCGACTCGCTTCTCACCACTGCTCAACACCATCAAGCAACTGATCGCCGACAAGGCGATCGGCACGCTGCTCGAATTCCGCGGTCGTGGCAAGGAGGATCGGCGAGGCGGAGGCGAAGACCTGTGGGTGCTCGGCTCGCACATCCTCGACATGATCCGTGCCCTCGCCGGTGCCCCGGTCTCCTGCTCGGCACGAATCGGCTGGAAAGGGCATGCGGTGACTCGCGAGGATGTCTTCGAGGGTCCCGAAGGAATTGGTCCGCTGGCCGGAGACGACGTACAGGCCGTCTACCAGATGAACGACGGCGTCACCGCTCACTTTGCCAGCGTCCGTAACCAAGGTGGCAACCCAAGACGATACGCCCTGCAGATCTTCGGATCGCTAGGTGTGATCGAAGTGATCGAAGGCACTTTGCCAATGGTCTACTACCTCGGCGACCCGTCCTGGTCACCGGGGCGAAGCGGTGCCAAGTGGCAACCTGTCTCGTCGGCCGGGATCGGCCAACCCGAACCGTTCCAGGGCCCCGAATACAAGGCCCGACACACGCTGGGAATCCGAGACCTGCTCGCCGCCATCCAGACTGGACTGGAGCCCAGTTGTGGGATGTACGAAGGGCGTGGAGTGATCGAGATGATTGCCGGGTGTTTCGAATCGCACCGGCTCGGCCGACCGGTGCCATTCCCTCTGAAAAACCGCAGGAACCCTCTCACGCTATTGTGAAGATCCTCGCCCGAAGCTCCGAAGAAGGTCAGCAGTACCCAGTGGCCAATTCCTTTACGTTGACATTCCCGCACCGAAGCGGTAATCCCTATTTCTCGCCCTTTTGGAGTTCCCGTCACCTGACCGGCGAACTCGTGACGACTCAAGCAGCGGATCCTAGATATGGCTCAAGCCGACTTGACCAACACGCCCACACCGCGAACTCTCGATCAGTTTGGTCAGACCACTCGAGGTGACCACTGGTGGGCCGGTTCGTTGGCCACCGGCATGGGACTGGGTGCCTTTATCGTCTATTCGACCTTTCGTGCACTCTACAACGGCGATTACGACTACGGCGAAGCCAGCCAATTGCTGCTGGCAGCCAAATCCGTCGGGCAGCCGTCGGCCGCCATCGCCGGACACGCTCACCTGCTCAGCCCCTTCTACTCACCCACACTCATCTGGGACGGCATGCCCGCCTGGATCTCGCCAGCCTTCCTCATCCTCTGGGCACCCGGTGGCTTTCGGCTCACATGCTACTACTACCGAAAAGCCTACTACCGAGCGTTCTTCTTGGACCCGGCCGGTTGTGCCGTCGGAGAACCCTCGGGCCTGTGTGGGTTCAAGCGAGGCCGCGAATACAAGGGCGAAACGCGGATGCTGCTCTTCCAGAACCTGCATCGCTACTTCCTTTATGTCGCACTCGCCTTCATCGTGCTGCTCTACGCCGATGTCGTCTACTCCTGTACATGGCCGGTCCTGAACCAAACCGGTGACGTGACCGGGCACCGCTTCAGCGTCAGTGTCGGATCGCTGGTCCTGTTCACCACCACCACACTGCTGGCCCTCTACACCTTCAGTTGCCACTCGCTGCGACACCTGATCGGTGGCAAACTGAACACCTTCCCCGACACCATCGCAGGAAATACCAGGTTTCGACTCTGGTCCATCGTCTCACTGCTGAATAAAAACCACATGGCGTTTGCCTGGTTGAGCCTGTTCATGGTCGGCTTCGCCGACTTCTATATCTGGATGGTCGCCCGAGGCGTCTTCTTCGACCCCGCCTTGTTCTAGACTCCACCTGGCACTCAGCCCCGGATTGACACTCCGTATCGACCAACTGACCAACTGACCAACTGACCAACTGACCAACTGACCAAACGACAGACAACAACGATGCACAAGTACGAGACTCACGAACACGACGTGGTGGTGATTGGAGCCGGAGGTGCCGGACTGCGTGCGGCTATCGAAGCCTCAGCGGCCGGTGCCCGCACGGCACTGGTCTGCAAGTCGCTGCTGGGCAAGGCTCACACGGTGATGGCCGAAGGCGGAGTCGCAGCAGCGTTGGCCAGTGCCGACGATCGCGACAGCTGGGAAACTCACTTCCAAGACACGCTCAAGGGCGGCAAGTACCTGAACCAGTATCGCATGGCCCAACTCCATGCCTTGGAAGCTCCCGAACGGGTTCGCGAATTGCAGGAATGGGGAGCCGTGTTCGACCGGACTCGGACCGGCGGCATCAACCAACGCAACTTCGGCGGACACACCTATCCCCGGTTGGCTCATGTCGGCGACCGAACCGGCCTGGAAATGATCCGCACGCTTCAGGATCAGGGAGTCCACGCCGGCATCGACGTCTTCATGGAAGCCACCATCCGCCATGTTCTTAAAGACGAAGACGGGCACGTTGCCGGAGCCATGGGGTACTGGCGAGAAACTGGTCGGTTTGTCGTCTTTCGCGGCAAATCGGTCGTGCTGGCCACCGGCGGCATCGGACGCTGCTGGGACATCACGTCCAATAGCTGGGAATACACCGCCGACGGACACGCACTGGCACTGTGGGCCGGTGCCGAATTGATCGACAGCGAATTCGTTCAGTTCCACCCCACCGGGATGGTCTGGCCGCCCAGCGTCAAGGGGACACTGATCACCGAAGGAGTCCGCGGCGAAGGAGGCGTGCTGAAAAACAGTGAAGGCAAGAGGTTCATGTTCGACAACATCCCCGAGATGTTCCAGGGGGACTATGCGGAGACCGAAGAAGAAGCCACGCGATGGGTCGAAGCAGTCGTCGCCGACAAACGACCCGATGCACGACGGCCTCCCGAATTGCTCACCCGCGACGTCGTCGCCCGAGCCATCCGGCGTGAAGTCCGAGCCGGACGCGGGACACCCCACGGTGGTGTCTACCTCGATATCGCCTCGAAACGCAGCCCCGAAGCGATCAAGAGAAAACTGCCGTCGATGTATCACCAGTTCAAAGAACTCGCCAACGTCGACATCACCACCGATCCCATGGAAGTCGGACCAACCTGCCACTACACCATGGGCGGAGTCCGCGTCGATCCCGATAGCCAGGAAACTCGAGTGCCTGGACTGTTTGCCGCTGGCGAAGTCGCCGGTGGAATGCACGGAGCGAATCGGCTCGGAGGCAACTCGCTCTCAGACCTCATCGTCTTCGGGAAACGGGCCGGAGAATACGCGGC
>CAVOEV010000213.1:0-8863 GCA_963694825.1 Planctomycetota bacterium | reverse complement strand
CTCGCTTCGCCTCCTCCGCCACTCCCAACGTGTCCGCCTTGCGACTCGATCCAACTCGATCCGCCTTATTGCCCGCCGCAGCCAACAACGCTTCCAGACCCGCGTCACCCGACTCGGCTCCCTTCGAATTGGCGGCAACCTGGTCAGACTGCTGTTTCCTGAGTGCTTTGAGTCGGGCGATCGGTCGGCTGGGGCGATCGGACTTGTCCAATATGAATGGGAAAAGCGGCAACATCGGCTTGCGACCGACTCCCGACTCGACACCCTCGGGAGGCCACAGCACAGTCGTCTGGTCGACCTCGGTCGTGTAAACGGTGTTGGTGAACTGAGACTCGATGCGGCGAGTCTTGCCGAAGTAGGCCGCCAGGCCGTAGAAATCCTTGCGAGTCCAGACGTCAAACGGATGGTCATGGCACTGAGCACAGGCAACACGGACTCCCAGAAAGACCTGCGCCGTCGAACCGGCCAGAGACATCGGGTCGACGTTGTCGCCGAGAATATAGCCGAGTTCCGGAGTGGCACCGGCCTTACCGCTGGCCGAAATCATCCGACGCGCCATCTCGTCCCAACCCATCCCCTGCCGCACCGCGCGGTGGATGAACGCGATTGACGCACCACCACCCTCGGCGTTGCTCCGCAATCGAAGCATGTCGGCAAAGAAAATCGTCCAGCGGTCGGCAAATCGCTCGTCTGACAGCAACCGATCCACCACCTGACGACGCCTGGAGGAAGCCGGCAGAGCTTCGAACTGGGAAATCTCGGCTGTCGTGGGGATCCGACCGACCAGATCGATCGTCACGCGACGCAAATAGGTCAAGTCGTCGATCGCAGGCAAAGCCTTGCGGGCAACACCCGCAGCCTGGTTCTCCTGATCCAAAACCCGCCCAAGCCGATCAGCGGCATCTGCCGGACTGAACACGGCCGAACACAAAATGACAGCCAGCAGAATCCGCATCATCTTGGCGACTCCGTGACGGATGAACCGGTCCAGGGCAATTGGCCTAACCGGAGCGGTTCAGACTTCTCAATGTACCTACGCTGCTACCAATCAGTATCGGCAGCTAGCACCAGATTTGATGGTCTCACAACCAGTAAACCAATGCAACCGTGAAGGCTACCACAGTCCCAGAGCGTCAACTGGCGGCGGGTTCGGGTGAAACGAACTGCCGGTCTCGCCAGTGGAACCCCATCGCGATGGCTGCCTTGGACAGTTTCACCAGCATGTCGTGATCGACCGTCGTTGCAGGCAATTTGGGCAACGCCTCACTGATGTTGCTGGTGTCGAACTCGGGGTCATCGCGCCAATACGACGAATAGACCTGCATCTGCTCGTAGAAGAGTTTTTCGATGTTCGAAGGATCCTTCAGCGGACCCGGTCCGACGAAGCAGTTGTTGCAACCGTCGATCACCTGTTCGAGCACATCAGACATCACCTGCGACGTGACCGGATTGGGCGAGGTCAGGTGGAACGTCTTGCCATGGCACTCGGGTCGGACCAGGATCTCGCTGATGGCACGCGAGACCCAATCGACGGTGACGAAGTTCTTGCGTTCGTTGCCGTCCAGAGTCAAACGTGTGGGTGCCTGGTCGGCCTCGGTCATCCGGCGTGGCTGAGCTGCAGCGGCCTGCCAGAGTGTATGAGCCAGATGCAGTGCGGCGTAGAAACCGTGGAAGGTCGTCGAGAACCCGTTTTGCGAGTCGCCGACGATGATCGACGGCCGATACACTGTCGGTGGACTCAGGAAATCGGCCTCTCGAACCAGCTGTTCGGCCGCCATCTTGCTCCGCTCGTAGTCGTTGCCCGGCTCCTGACCCACATCCAGCTGAGTTTCCAAGACCCGGTCGGTCCTGAGCCCGCAGACATAGGCGGTCGACACTTGCTGAAAGTCGACGATTCCCGTCGTTCGGCACAGATCGAGTACGGCTCGAGTCCCGGCGACATTGCTCCGCCACGGCTCGCCACTGCGATCCGTGCCGTGGAAGGTCAGGCTGGCGGCGTTGTGCAGCACCAGATCGCAATTCTCGGCGATCCAGCCACGGTCCTCGGCATCAAGGCCGAGGTCCGGTCGCGAGAGATCGCCCTGGATGACGTGCGGTCGAGGCAATTGCCGGCCCAAATGAGCGTCCCAGGTCGCCATCAGCGCTTCCACACGCTGCTCGGCCGACATCTTACGAGTCGGCCGCACCAGCAGCGCCAGCGAAACACCACGATCGGTCAGATCGCGAATCAGATAGCGGCCCAGTAGCCCGGTGCCACCGGTAAGCAACACGTAGTCCGACATTGCCGTCCCGTGCGAGAACATAGATCCAGTACAGCCTGAACATTCTAGGACCTGCGAGGCGTTTCACAACCGAAGCGGGCACGATCCTGAACCCTTCTTGGACGAAAATGAGTCTCGCTTGCAAGACATTCCAACTCGAATCAAGCCGGAATCGACTCGCGACTTTTCCTTCGACTCCGTCCAGACCGCCTGCCCAGCTGCTCGGCCGGCGTCTCCAACGGCTTCCCATTCGCCTGACGATCATCGATCGCCACGAAGTGCGGCCGCTGTTGACCATGCCGAGTTCTCTTGCGAGTCCCCGTCACGTCGTCGTTCTTGTCGCCATCTTCTCGATCGGTCCTGCGGCTGCCCAATGCGAGCAGTGCCGGCAGCAGGACCAGGTCGCCCAGCAGAGCGGTGACGAGCATCGCAGCGGTCAGCAGGCCGAATCTCTGAGTCGGAAGGAACGGCGAGAGCGACAGTGCGAGCATGCCGGCGGCGGCGACGATGGCCGCCTGAAGGATTGGCGGACCGGTCCGTTTCAAGGCGTCTCGCGACGATTCGTGGCGACTGGCCCCGTCACGACGCTGGTCGTGGTAGCGGACCAGGAAATGGAACGTACCGTCGACGGCGATCCCCAATGCGATACTGCCCGACATCATCATTCCGATATCCACGTGCCAGCCGGCCCAGCCCAACACGCCAAACACCAACAGGATCGGTGTCAGGTTGGGGATCATCGCCACGATCCCGGTGCCGAGTGACCTGAGCGACACGACCATCACGACGGTGATGATCACGAACGCCGTCAGAAAACTCTCCCAGAACCCCGAGAAGATCTGAGCCTGAGCATGATCCAGCAGCGGGCTGATCCCGGTCCACTCGATCGGCATCCCCGCAGTAGCGACGACCAGCTCATCGTGGACACGCCGTCGTCCTTCAACCGATCCGTCCTTCAATCTCACGCTGATCCGCCACAATCGCTCGCCATCGGCAATATACTCGCTGCCACCACGGTGGCCGCGAGCCCGGCCGAGCAGCCCGAGCGTCTCGAAGGCGTCGTCGGGCATCTGCTTGGGAAACAACTGAGCCAGCGACATCGTGTGCCGCACACCCTCGTTGCTGCGAATCTGTTGCTCGATGTGACGGATCTTATCGAGCTTGCTCACGAACGGGATCGGTTCGGTCCCGAAGTCGATGACCGCTTCCAGGGTCGTTGCGCTGGTCAGGTTCTGCTCGATCGCCATCGCGTCCTGCCGCACTCGGCCGCCAGCAGGCAGGAAATCGATGGGGTCGATCCGAGTCTCCAGGCGAGGGACTCCGACTCCGGCCGCCACGATCAACAGCAGACTCAATGCCGTCAACACACCTTTGCGGGCAATGATCCAATCGGCCAGACCGGTGCCCTGGCCCAAAGACAGTCGACTGCGACTCGATCGTGCCAGAGGCAATGGTGGAAACAGAGTCAGCAATGCCGGGACCACTCCCAGGCCAGTCACCAAGGCCACGATCGAACCCAATGCTCCGGACAACCCAAACTGCCGGACCGGGCCGATCTCACTGACCTGCAGCGAGGCAAGTCCGATCGAGGTGGTCAGAGTGGCCAGGCAACACGGCTTCCACGCCAAACGCAACATCGTCGCCAACGGGTCAGGTTCGCCCATCGCGTGACGGTAGTAATGGACCAGGTGAACCGAGATGGCCAGGGTGAAGACCATCACCATCACCGGCAACGCACCCAGGATGAAGTTCATCTCGGTACCGCTCCACGACAACACCGTCAACGTCAGGTTGATCGACCAGATCGTCAGACCCAGGATCGCAGCCGTCAACTTCCAATCCCGCAGCGTTCCGTACAACAACACCAGGCACACACCCAATGTGACCAGGAAGAACTGCTTGTTGTTCTTGCGGCTGCCAAGACGGTCGAGCTCCGAAACAATCACCGGGGCACCGGCCAGTTGAGACTCCTCGAGCTGGCAATACGCCAATTCGCCTCGAACCGCTGCCACAGTGCCAACTCGGTCGGCAAGACCCTCGTCCGACAACAACGCCGCGATTGAGATCAGGCCGTCGGGGCCACGCGTGGCCGAGAGACCTTCCAGACGACTACGAGCCTCGTCGCGATCAACTCCCAAGTCCTGCATGATCGACATCAGCCGATACGGACTCCAGCAAACCCGAATCCCCGGCAACGCCTCGATCCGCTCGCAAACCGCCTCGACCAACTCCTCGTCAATCGCTCCCTCGGCCTCCTCGCCCGGCAAACCCACCAGCACCAGCTCTTCGGCTCCAAATCGCTCCTTGAAACCGTCATAAATCTGCCGCGCCGGGGCCTCGCCTGGCAACCACGTCTCGATGTCGTTGTTCGATGTCAACGACTCGGCAGTGAAGAACAGGTAGGGGAACGTCAGGATCAGAATTCCCAGCACGAATCGGCTGTGCCGACGGAAGAATTCGGGAAGCATGAGGCGTCGTCCCAAAAAGGCAGTCAGGGATATCAATCAATGTGGCAATCGCCGCCTGTGGCCCGGTCACAGCCACAACCAACAGCAAGCAGGCGGTGCGTCGACCAGGACAGGCAGTTTCTACTGATGACTATCGAATCGACGGCCGAACAACCGTGACCCGAAACCCGAACCGCGAACCACCGCGAGCCAGCCGCATCCCTTTGGCATGAATGACCGCTACCAGTGCCACCACCCGAAACGTTTCAGCACCGACTGGTACCCCATCACCACCTTGGAAGATGGGTTGGGTGGGCTGGGAGGTCGGGTCAGTCCAGTGGTGAGACCGATGGCCAACCCAAACGCTGGGACAACCCGATCAACCCGAACATCGACACCAACCCGATCACGGTGATCCACCACGGCACCGTACGCGCCACCACGAAGGCCCGACCGCTCGCCGTCGGGACCTCCGACACCAAGCCAGTAGACGGGCCTGCGCTCGACCAGTCGATCACGTCGGGCAGTTGGACAACTGCGGCGATGGCCGGTGCGGGTTCGAGAGTCCGAGGTGTTTTCGAAACGGGTGCCGACGCGACTTGTAACACGGTGTCCTGGACAATGGGCTCAGAATCTGTCGGTGCCGAGAGCGAAATCGAAGACCGGCTACCGCCGGCCGGCTCGATCAATCCCATGGCCACAGGAGCCGACGTTCGCAGCGGACGAATCGTACGCGGCAGCGGTGGTGGTGGCGGCGAAGGCCGCGAGTCGGTGCCGTCCAATGCCGCTTCGAGACGACGAAAGACCGGCCCGAAACCGCTCGGACTACTGAGTTTCGGCTCGACGACGACAGCCCGACCGGGCCGGGCCTCAGAAACCGCCGCATCGTTCAGTCGAACCGTTCCGGCGACGGTGGCCGGAGCATCAACGGGAACCACGTCACCGACCGAGTTGGCTCGGACTCGAGCCGCACTGTCGCTGACGGTCAATTCGGCAGCCGCGGCCGGTTCGACCCGACGATTCAACTGGCCGGCCAACGGACGTGCCGTGGCACATCCCGACGACGCCAACAGTGCAGCCGACAGCAGCAGGCTCACCCAAGCAGCCAAAGAACAACGATGTTGTGCAGAAAGGTCGGTCGCCACGAGAAGTCCTTTGGCCTGTCGCTCAGTCGTCCACCAGCCCCCATAGCCGCTTCGATTGAGATCGGCGGAGCCGAGGGGTCGGCTTGAGAGGGAATTGCCGGTTTTTCCGGCGGTCCCGCGATCAGACCAGCGAGCGCAGTGTCTCGAGATTGATCGAGTCCAGCGTGCGATCGTCGCGGTCGCCCTTGGGCGTTTCGAGATACATGGGGAGCTCGGCCGAGAGCGGATCGGTCAGGATCTGACGAAACGGATCCAGACCCATCATCCCCTCGCCAATCGTCTCGTGCCGATCCACCCGGCTGCCCAGTTCCTTCTTGCTGTCGTTGAGATGCCAGGCCCGCAGACGATCTCGACCCACCGTCCGGTCAAACTCGCTCATCGTCGATGAGTACTCGTCGGACGATCCCAACGAGTAGCCGGCGGCGAACAGGTGGCAACTGTCCAGGCAGACTCCCACTCGTGTCGACTCGGGGATCCCCGAGATGATGGCTTCGAGTTGTTCGAAGCGGTGTCCGAGATTGCTGCCCTGCCCGGCAGTGTTTTCCAGCCACACCTCGACCTCGAGCCCATCAGTCAAAAGCAACACCTCATCGAGCGAAGCGGCGATCCGCTCGATCCCCTCCTCCTCACTCGACGTCGTGAAACTCCCCGGATGCAATACCACCCCGGCCAGACCCAGTAACTCGGCACGCTCCAGCTCGATCACCATCGCCTCGACCGACTTCGCCCTCAGTTCGTCCTTGGGACTGGCCAGGTTGATGAGGTAGCTGGAGTGCGAGCAGGGCAGACGGATGCCGGTCTCTTCCAGTCGCCGCCGAAACAACTCGGCGGCGTCCGAATCGATCGGCCGAGCCTGCCACTGGTTGTTGTTCTTGGTGAAGATCTGCAGACATTCCATCCCGAGCTCGGCCGCAGATTCGACGGCCAGGTGGAAGCCACCGGCGACGGACATGTGAGCACCAAGCAGAGGCATCGCAGATGACTTTCTTCTAACAATGAGAGCCGGGAACCGGTCAACAGCGAGACTATCGGCGTGGCAGCCCGACGCAAGCTCACGCTCCACTCACGGACCCGCCCGCCGCCCTTGGCCTTGTGCCACACGCTGATAGGATCAAACGAACCAGTTACCAGCGGCACACCTTGACTTGTGATTACCAGGGGCCATCTGAAGGTGTCAAACCTGACTCTGATCCTGATCGCCGTGCCGGTCGTGCTGCTGGTCGCCTTCGTCCTGGCAGCACCCGGACTGGCCCGACGCCGGCGACGTCGGATCGAGAGGCGGGCTGTGTCCGGGTTCCGGATCGAGCGCGAGCACTTGGAGGCCAGTTTCTTCGACCTGGCACGCGGCCGAGGGATTCCGCGTGACTTGCGGTGGGTCGAGTGCGAATGGCTCGAACAGGTCACGTTTGGTCGATCGGTCGAAGACGAAATACTGACGGCATTTGTCGGAGTCAACATCCGGTTCGAAGCGGTCGAAGGGGGCGACATGGAAGACGTCGAGGCGGTGGGCCTGATCCGCGATGCCGCGGCGCTCTTCCATTACCAGCACGGCCACTGGGGCACCGGCGGAAGGGCGATGTTCAACATGGACCCTCAGAACGCAATCGAACGACTCGCCGGACAGTACGAACCGGTGACATTCGGCTGAGTCGGTGGCTCAAGCCGCTCGGGCCACGTGCTCGAACACGTCGCACATCTGCTCGATCGCGGTCGCGACCGAAACATGTTCGATAACATGCCGGCGGCCATGCTTGCCGATCTGCCGCCGCAAGACCACGTCGTCGACCAGCCGTTGTAAAGACCGCTCCCGCTGGTCGGAACTGACCGGACAAGCCAACTTCATCAAGATCGTTGTTGAAAAACCCACTACGGCCGATGAAACCGTCTCTTTGAACCAGTGAACAGCAGAGACCGGCGCCGGGCACTTGGGAAGCACCCCTATAGTCGGTGCTTGAGCGAATGCCGGGCGATAGCCCGGCTCTTGCGGACGACTCGGCCCATCAACTGCTGATCGGCTGCACCGGGACGGCGACCAAGGTACTCGTTGAGGAACCTGAGTCGATCGGCGGCAGTCAGGTTTCTGGACGAGTAATGCAGCTGGGCCAGGTCCTTGATGATCCAGCGACGTCCCAATCGGCTTCGACGGCGGGCTCGGCCCAGGTCCAGCACAAAGATCGGCTCGTGAGGTTCGTCCACCTGGCACAGCAAGTGACCGAGATAAAAGTCCTGATGGTGCAGGCCGGCCTCGTGCATCCGACGAGCCAAACCGGCCACTTCACGAACCAGCCGACGACGACGAGACGCCTCGAGACCAGGTTCGGCGACCATTGCCGAGAGCTTCTGACCAGGTTCCAAGGACTCGGTGAGAACAAACGAACCGGCTGCACACTCGCCGAACGCCACCGGTGTCATCGTCGGCAAACCCGCCTCGTGGAATTGCCAGATCGCGTCCCATTCCACTCGGGCTCCAAGCAGAGGACGAGTCAACCGCAGCCAGGCCTTCAGGTACTCACTGAAGCGCGGTCGCCGATGCCGCTTCAGGAACCCGACAAATCCGTCGTCTCCACCGTCCAGCCGAATGCGGTCGGTTCGACGGTCGACAACCGCCTGCTTGGCCAACTCGCCACCCGCAAACTCCAGGAATGCCGCGACCGTCGTCAGGCCGGCGTCTTTCAGCAACTCGGCAAACACACGGTTGACGGCCAATCGACCCCCATCCCACGTCACGATCTGCGAGCCAATCACGACGCCCGTCTCGTGGCCGGCTGACGCGACTCGCCACACACCGCCGACAACATCCGCTCGGTCGCCGCCACCGTCGCGTCGAACGAACGACCCGAAGCGACCTCGAAACACGCCTCGCTCATCGCCAGCCGAGCAGCTACCGAAAGCGACTCGAATCGTCTCAGACAGGCAGACAATCCCACGGCATCCGAAGGGTCGTCGATCAGGTATCCGGTGCGACCCGGTTCGACCAGATCCACACCGCCAGCCGTTGATGTCGTCGCCA
>CAVOEV010000212.1:0-8877 GCA_963694825.1 Planctomycetota bacterium | reverse complement strand
GTTCACAACACACACATCGCGCTTCGAGGCGTCGAGGATCATCATCACCGGAGCCGGACCGGTTCGCTTCCAGAATGTGTACAGGCTCCGCCGGTACAAACCCTCGCCACTGTCCACCTTGACCGGCTTGAACGACACAGCCAAGTCGTAAGGCCGAGCCGGCTTGCCGCCTCGCTTGTCGACCAGCAAACCACTGGCCCACAACACGTTGTCGCGGATCATCTCGGCCGGCAACTGATACGACGGACCTCGAGCCAACAGCCGATTGTCCGGATCGGCGCGACGCAGGTCAGCCGACGCAGTGGAATCCTGTCGGTACGTCGACGAAAGCACAATCTGCCGAAGCGTCCGACGCACGTCCCAACCGCCTCGGACAAAGTCGTCTGCCAACCAGTCGAGTAGCTCGGGATGAGTCGGCGGCTGGCCCTGGCTGCCAAAGTCCTCGGGAGTCCGCACCAACCCGACACCGAAACACTGCTGCCACAACCGGTTGACTGCCACCCGAGGCGTCAGTGGGTGGGCCGGATCGGTCAACCAACGAGCCAAACCCAAGCGGTTCCGCGGCGCATCGGCCGGAAACGGCAACAGCGAAGCCGGTGTGCCCGGCTCGACAGGATCGGTCGGAGCATCATAGACGCCACGACTGAGCACAAACGTCTGGCGTCGATGCGTGGCGTCCAAGTCCGACATCACCATGATCTCACCAACACCGTCGTACAACTCGCACCGCATCTTCCTCGCCGCATCAACCGACGTTCGCTGTTCGGAAAACGGCTTGTCGACCGTCTCGAGAAAGAACTCGAACAACCCAGCTCGCTGAGTCTCGGTCAATGCCTCGGCCGACGCCGACAACGCAACGTCCAGGCTGCGTCCGTCGTACAACTGAGCGACCTCGAGATCGGTCAACCGACGATCGAAGACCGAAAACTCGTCGACACTCCCGTTCTTGAAGCCTCGGTCGCGAAACCGCTGGCCTATCGTGATCGTGTCGCCGCCGCCGCCCGAGATGTTCTTATAAAGGTTGTCACGAACAACCGTCGTCGCCGCCGATCGGCCGTCAATGTAGATCTTCAGGCCGCTGGCACGGTTCGATCCGTCCCAGGTCATCGCCACGTGATGCCAGCTGCCCACCGGCAACTTCCGTTTGGTCAGAACCCGCAACGCGTTGCCCGGCCAAAAATGGATCAGCGAACCGCTCAATCGCCCGTCTTCGAGCATCAACTGATAGCCACGGCTGCCCGCGTCCGTCCAGGCTCGCGACCGATGAAAGATGATCGCCCGCTGCTTCTCGTCCGGAGTCAACATCCACAGCGACACGCTGAACGACTGGAAGCGACGAAAATTGCCGACACCCGTCCCGATCCCGTCATCACCACTCAATCGAACAGCCTTGCCGAATCGACCCTCGACACTGCGGTTGGCGCCCCCGACCGGCTTCTCGAAATCGTTGTGATGCACACGCCCGGCCAATGGACTCTTCGACTTGGCGTCCGGACCTCGAGACGCCAGCCAATCGGAAAACGCCACCCGGCGGCCAGCGGCCAACTTGTGCCACGCCGACTCGGTCGCGGTCACCTTCGCCTCGGCAGCCGATATCGCAGCCTTTTGCTTCGCCGTCGAAAGCAGCAACGTCGGAGTCGGTACCGAATTGGTGAAGTACGAATAGACGCCCGATTCGTCGATGTTGTTGAAGAAAGCGAATAGCTGGTAGTACTCCTTCTGAGCGATCGGATCGAACTTGTGCTCGTGACACCGGGCACATTCCAGTGTCAGACCCAGAAAGGCCATCGCAAACGTGTGGTTCCGGTCGGCAACGTATTCGACCCGGAACTCCTCCAGCGTGCTGCCACCTTCGACCTTCTGAGAATGCAGGCGGTTGAAGGTGGTGGCCAGCCGCGAGTCGTCGGTCGGATTGGGCAACAGATCGCCGGCCAGCTGCAAGGTGACAAACCGGTCGTAAGGCATGTTCGTGTTGAACGCTCGAACCACCCAGTCGCGATACGGCCACACGTGGCGATCGCGGTCGACCTGGTATCCGTACGAGTCCGAGTAGCGTGCGATGTCGAGCCATTCGGCGGCCATCCGTTCGCCGTAGGCCGGCGATTCGAACAGCCGGTCGACGACCTTCGCGTACGCCGCGGACAACGACACCGACGTGTCGTTCACAAACGCGTCGATCTGCTCGAGAGTCGGAGGCAGACCGGTCAGGTCGAACGTGACTCGCCGGATCAACCGCTCGCGAGTCGCCGCCTGCGACGGAGCAACTCGTGACTTTTCCAGCCGAGACAACACGAAACGATCGATCGGGACCTGGCACCAATCCATCTGCTGGACCACAGGAAGATCGACTCGGGCCACCGGCTCGAACGACCAGTGCTTTTTGTAGACGGCTCCTTCGGCAATCCAACGACGCAGGATGTCGATGTCGGTTTTCGAGAGAGTGCGTTTGGATTCCGGAGGCGGCATTCGGTAATCCGGGTCAGGACTCGTGACCCGCTTCAGCAGCTCACTGGCCGCCGGTTTCCCGGGCGACAAGACCTCGCGGGCTGCCGATTCGAGATCCAGTCGCAAGTCACCCTCACGCGCGTTCTCGTCGGGACCGTGACACTGGAAGCACTTGTCCGAAAGGATCGGCCGGACGTCTCGGACAAAATCGACCGGCTCCACAGCACTCGCCGAGGGCAACCGAGCCAGCAGCAGAAAACAGATGGCAGAAACTGTCTGAGACAATCTCATCGTCGGACCATCCTAAAGGCTTAATTGAAGGTGCAGCGGACCACAACATTCTAACGAATCACGGCAATCGAAAGGAATCGGAGCGAATTGACCTTCCCCAGAAATCGTCTATTTGGAAATCCTGTCTCCGCTACACGAGTCACTTCAAGTCTGGTTTCTGTCGATGGGCGAGTTCTTTGACGCACTGATCCAGCTGATCCCTCGAGTGCTGGTGTTCACCGTCATCGTTCTGGCCGCCGAACGGATCGGCCGGTTCGCACTGGCGGATGCCGCTGATCACCGGCTATCTCGCCGCCGGCTTCCTGGCCGGACCCGACATCCTGGGCATCGTGACCCGCAGCACGATCGATCAGCTCGGTTTCGTCAACCAGATCGCTCTGGCCGTCATCGCCCTGGCGGCCGGAAACGAGCTGGTGATCAAGGAAATTCGATCCCAGTTCCGTAGCATCGGCTGGGTCACCGCCTGCCTGGTCGTCACCACGTTTTCTCTCGGTGCGATCACCATGTACATCCTGTCCGGGTGGCTGCCGGTGATGATGGACCTGGACGTTTCGGTCCGCGTTGCCATGGCCGATGAGGTCCGGCGGAAGGCCGGCAGCGGACTCGAAGCGCCGCAAACCGCGTTCATCTTCGGCAGCCCGGCCGGAGCCCCAATGATGCTGGCCAATCAACTGCTTGCCCGAGGCTGCCAGGTCACACTCGTCCAACTCGGCGACGTAACCGAAACCAAGACCGAAACCAAGACCGAACCGCGAGACACTGGAGTTTCGATTGCCAAGATCTCTGAAATCTCGGAAGCGACGCTCGAAACGATCGAGTTGCAGACGGCCGACGTGGTGATTGGGCTGATGAGCGACGACGACAACCTTGCGCTCTGCCAACTGAACCACGACCGATTCGGTGTCGAAAAGGTGGTGGTCCGGTTTACCGAAAAGATCGGCGAGGGTCGGCAGTGGCATCAGCGAGGTGCCATCGTGCTCGACCCGAAGACCACCCTGGTCACGCTGCTGGAACATTTCGTCACCTCACCGACCGCCACCTCGATCCTGCTCGGAATGGACCCCGAACAGGATGTCGTCGAAGTCATCGTCGCCGACACCAGGCTGGTCGGGATCCCGATCCGCGACCTCAAGCTGCCACTCGAAGCGTTGATTCTCTCGATCACCCGAGACGGCCACACCCTGATCTCGCACGGCTACACCGAACTGCAACTCGGCGACCTGCTGACCGTCGTCGGACCACCCGAAGTGCTACCCGAAACAGTCCTGTATTTCGAACGCTAACGTCCCGTCGGAGCTCGCCGGTAATCCAACGGAGGTTTCTGCCCCGCTTGCATCAGGGTGCGATAGGCCTCCTGCCCAATCCGACGACGGTGCTCGGCTTGGGCCGTCGACAACAACTCGCTGTCGCTGAACAGATCCCAGGCACTTGCAGCCAGCACTCGAGCGGCCAGTTGCATCCCCTTGCGGGCAATCGTCGTGCCTCCGCACGCAACCGCCTGCCAACTATGGCCGGGTGTGCCGGGCACCCAGCAGGATGTCGAAAACCCCGTCGTCGGGACCGCCCACGACACGTCGCCGACGTCAGTCGAACCACGCCCGACCTGGCCATCCAGGTTGATGACTCGGGTGATCGAATCGAGAGGTCGAGGCCGAGGCAGGTGCTCGCGCATTCGTAAGGCAAACTCGGTCTCCTGGGCAGAATACTCCAGGTTCGACAACTGCTTCAGGTTGGACAGCGTGACCGCCGACAACGCGTTGTTGGACAGGATCGGGTAAATGCCACCCTCGAACTTGATCTCCAACTTCGTCTCGGTCGCCAGCGCACCGGCCTTGGCACACAGCACCAGCCGCTTGTAGAGACCACGCACGACCTCGACCTTGGGATGACGAATGTAGTAGTAGACCTCGCCAAAGGCCGGCACCACGTTGGGAGCCTCGCCACCGGATGTGATCACGTGATGGATGCGAGTCAGATCCGGAGTGTGCTCGCGGAGCAATTCGGCCGCGTGATTGGTCAACTCGATCGCGTCCAACGCACTGCGTCCCTGTTCCGGAGCACCGGCGGCATGAGCGGCCTGGCCGTGGAAACGGAACTTGACGGCCATCCGAGCCAACGACGATCGGTCGCCGGCCGAATTCGTACTGCCCGGATGCCAGTGCAGCACCGCGTCACAATCGTCGAACAACCCGGCCCGGACCATGAACACCTTGCCACTGCCACCCTCCTCGGCCGGACAACCGTAAAACCGCACCGTCCCCTTCAGCCGACCCGACTTGATCTGCTCGGCAATCGCAATCGCAGCCGACATCGATGCCGCTCCGAACAAATGATGACCGCAACCATGCCCGTAACCGACGCCGTCCCGAACAGCCTGCCGGGGAACTGCCTGTTGCGACAGACCGGGCAGAGCGTCGAATTCGGCCAGGATCCCGATCACCGGCTTGCCCTCGCCAAACGTCGCCGTGAAGGCGGTCGGGATCCCGGCCACGCCACGACGCATGTCAAAACCAGCCTGCTCAAGGAGCCCCGACAGCAACGCCGACGACTTCGTCTCTTGGTAACCCGGCTCGGCCCAGCCCCAGATCTTCAATGCCGCCTGCCACGTCGTGTCACGACGCGAATCAATCGACTTGTACAGCAAAGGCTTGTCAAACGCCTGCACCTGTACCGGCACGACCACCAAGCACACCAACAGCGCAATCCTCAACCCGGACATGATCGTCTCCCTCGAATAGCCTGACCTACAAACTCGCCAGCGGCCCAACCGCCGCGGTGCTCGCCGCAGACAATGGGTACTCCGCAAGCAACTCACTGATGTCATCCACCGTGATGCCTTGCACCGTCTCCAGGTCGTCGTCGACCGAACGGTACCGACCCAGGTACACCCAGTTGCTGCCCAGGGCACCCAGCCGACCCATCGGACGTTCGCTGCGGAGCACGATGGACGAGGCGACTCGGTTCTGAGCCTGCTCGAGTTCCGTGGCCGTCACACCCTCGCGGTTGACCTGCTCGTAGACCGCGTGGATCCGTTCCAGGTTCCTGGCAACCGAATCGGGAGGACAGCCAAGATAGGTCAACCATGTGCCGGTGCCGTCGTAATCGTTGTAGCCCAAATCGGCGCTCTCGGCATGACCCGGGTCGACCAGTTCCCAGTACAACCGGCTGCTGCTGTGGTCACCAACGATGACTCCCAGCAAGTCCGCGGCGTAACGCAGCGGGTGATCGGCTGCCGGCGCAGGAGCCAACTGCATGATGTGCTGTTGTAGCGATGCGGGACGCTCGAGCACCTGGGTCTGGCCACCGACCGCGGGTGACGACCTGTCTCGATCGGTGCGACCTGCGGGGAACTCGCTGCAATACGTCTGCACCAACTCGCAGACCTGGTCCCAGTCGGCCCGCCCGGCGATCGCCAACACCATGTTGCCGGTTCGGTAATGGTCGGTGTGGTACTGCCGCATAGCGTCGGCGGTGAGGTCCGAGACGCTTTGGGTAGTGCCGAGAATCTTGCGGCCGAGTGGGTGAGTGGGAAAGTGAGCCTGCATGGCCTGTTCGTAGACGGTGAACGTCGGCTGGTCGTCGTACATCCCGATCTCTTCCAGGATGACCTTCTTTTCCATGTCGAAATCGTCGGTGCGGAGCGAGGGGTAGAGCAACGCCGAGAGCATTTCCAGGGCCGTTGGCAGGTATTCGGGCAGGATCGCAGCGTAGAACTGGGTCACCTCCTCGCTGGTCGACGCGTTGTAGTTGGCACCCAGCTCGTCGAAGATCCGGTTGATGTCGTCGGCCGTGTGGACCTCGTTGCCCTTGAACGCCATGTGTTCCAGGAAATGGCTGACGCCCGAGACGTCCTCGGTCTCGTCTCTGGATCCGATGCGGACAAAGACACCCGCCGCGACACTCTGAGCCGCCGAGTTCAACTCGGCAATCACCGTCAGCCCATTCGCAAGAGTGGTCTCATGAAACTCCATCGGCCACCTCCTGAGTTTCCAGGTCCAACGGTTCAGGCCCGATCGTGACGACGGTGAAGTTCTCGGGCGGGTGAGCGTGGATGTAGTCGAGTACGGTGTCGACGGTCAGAGCTTCGATCTTGCCACGGACCTCCTCGAGAGTGGTGATGCGGCCGAGATGGAACCAGTCGCGGGCGACGGATCCGGCTCGCGAGATCGTGGATTCCTGCTCCATGATCAATGCACTCTTGGCCCTGGCCTGGCAGCGTTCCAGTTCCCCCAGCTCGATGCCATCAGCCACGCGGCGGATTTCGGCCAGGGTCACATCGAGTGTCTCCTGGGCGCGGTCGGAGGTGGTTCCGGCGTAGGTGAGGACTCGAGCATGATGAGGCAGGCTGTTGAGGACGGCGGAGATCGAATAGCACAGGCCGCGACGCTCGCGGATTTCTGTGAACAACCGCGAACTCATGCCGCCACTCAGCACTCCGACCGCCGCCCAGGCACTGTAGTAGTCGTCGTGGCGATACGGCACGGCGTCGTAGGCGATGCCGATGTGAGTCTGAGTCGACTCGTGGTCGATGTGCCTGTTGGTGGGTGAGTGTTCGAGAGTTTCCGGGATGGGCTCGGGCGATGGCTCCCAACTGCCGAAGGACCGTTCGACCACGTCGATCACCGCGGCCGGGTCGACTCCGCCGGCAACACCCAGGATCGCCGCGTTGGGGCGGACCAGTTGGTGGTAGTGGGCGGTGATGGAATCGGATGAGATGTTTTTGAGTTGTTCAAGTCGTCCGTAGGTGGGTGTGCCCCAGGGGGCGGGGAAGCAGAGGCGTCTGAGTTCGACCATCAGGCGTTGACGCGGCTCGTCGTGCATGGCTTCGAGAGTCATGCTGAGGCCATCTCGCGAGGCTTCGAACTGGTCGGCGGGGAGGTGCGGGTTCTGGAGAATGTCCGAGTAGACGGCCAGGGCGTCGGGCAGGCGATCGGCGACGGTGGCTCCCGAGAAGCCCAGGTGCTGGACTCCGACCGATTCGCCTCGTTGCAGGCCAAGGTTGTCGAGTGTGGCGGTCAGTTGTCGGCTGTCCAGAGAACCGGCGCCTCGGAGGATAAGGTCCGAGAGGATGGCGGCGGTGCCGTTTTGGCCGGCGGGGTCGTACAGGCTGCCGCCGGGGACCAAAAACGAAAATGCAGCCGATTGGACATCGCGCATCGGCTCGATGATCAGCGTCAGACCGTTCTCAAGAGTGTGGATCGTGGCCGTGGTGGGCATGGAATCAGACGGGGTCGGTTGCGGATTGAGACGAATGTCCGAGTGTATCGCAGCACCGATCGCTTCACCATCCGCAGCGAAAGGTCACACCCGATCCGTTTCCACCTTCACAGGCTTGTACTTCGTCCGCACCAGCCGGAATCCGAGCGAATCGTAGAGTGCCACGGCCGGCAGGTTTTCGGCGGTCACTTCCAGGTAGACGCGTTGCAATCCGGCCGCGCGGAAACCGGCGAGGCTCTTGAGCACCAGCGAACGGCCCAGGCCCTGGCTTCGGCACTCGGGAACGACTCCGACGTTTTGAATGGCACCGAGTGTTTGGCTGTGAGCGAGTCCCTGGATGGTGCCGGCATCGGACGAAGGTCCGGCGATGAGCCAGGTGGTTTGAGCCTGGAAGCCGTGCTGATTCGAGATCTCTCGCATCAGGTTGCGGCAGCCCAAGAAATCACCAAGGCAGGGAAAGACCTGCGAATCGATCTCGTCGCGAAAACTCTGCACCTTGACCTCGGCATGTCGATCCAGGTGATCGGGGTCCCAGGGCAGGAAGCGAAAGCCGTCGGGGAGTGAGGGATCTGCCAATTGAGTATTCCGGAGATCGATCTCCATCCGAAAACGTCGATAATAGGCAACACCCATGGCGATGGTCCTGACTGCCAGTCAGATTACGATCCAGAGATTCTACCACCGAAACCGCACAAGATGTCAAAGCCTCCCTCCCCAACAAGAACTTCTCACGCCCCATTCAACCGACTACAATGTCGATCCCCGAGCGGGGAATCTTGGCGGAGTAGCTCAGTTGGTTAGAGCAGCGGAATCATAATCCGCGTGTCGGGGGTTCGAGTCCCTCCTCCGCTACTTGTGCCTGCAGTCGCATCAGGCCGCACCACACCGCCCAAGTCCGCAACTGGCAGGGACTTGGGCGGTTTC
>CAVOEV010000211.1:0-8901 GCA_963694825.1 Planctomycetota bacterium | reverse complement strand
GGTGCCGAAACTCGCCACCGGCTGCAATCGCTCACGCAAACACCCGATCGCCGTCTCGACTCGCCAACCGTCGGCTTCTTCGACCGAATGGCACAGCGTCTCGTAATACCGACGCAGCGATTCGCCAATCGATTCGAAACGACTGTCCCCGTCGAACTCGTGATCCAGACACGTCAACCGGATCCCGATGTCAGCGATCAGAAACGCCGTCGCCAACGACCGCGACAGGCTCAACATCGTCTCGCTCGCATCGCCACCAGCGACCGTCGCAGCATCGTCGTAGTACGACTCGTCGTCGTCATCAAAGACCCAGCCATCATCGACCGGACCCACAGCAGACAACTCGCACTCCGCCTCCATACCCAGCTGCCACCGGCTTCGCTCCTGCTCAACCCAAGTACCCCGTTTTGCATCCATCCCGTGGCTCCCCATGCCGATGCGACGTCCGTCCCGCCAGGGATCGCAGTCGGTGGTTTCGGTCTCAGAGAACGGTCGGCGGACGGCCAACCGTGGCCCGACTCCTTCCTCCGTCCCCTCCCGATGCGACCGGATTCAGCCTGCCCGTGTGTCGTTGTGCCCATTGAACCCAACAACAGGGGACCACTGTCAATGTGAGTCCCAGCCGATTCCGGGTTTCTCCGGTTTCTTCACAACCCGCCTCAGCCATCCCTACTTCGCCCGCAGCACCGAATCGATCGTCTGATACGCCTCCCGACGCATCGCATCAGGAAAATTGTGATCGCTGTCGGGATGACGCACCATCAATCGACCCTCGGCACCCAACAGCCCATAAATCGGCAACGCCGCCTTGGCACAACGGTCCACGCTCCGAGAACGGAAATTCCCGTCCCGCAACGGTGCGTTGACAAACAACCGACGTGGAGCCAATGCGCCGATCAGTTCCTGGAAATCGAATGGAATCTCGGTCAACCGACCCCGGTAATTCGACAGCCGAGGCATATAGCGGATCTGGCACCAGCCGGCTCCGAAAAACCACACCCGCTCGACTCCGTCGTAATAGTCCTGATACGAATCGAAACCACAACTGCTGACCACCACCGTGATCCGCTTGTCGAAGACCGCTGTGTAGATCGCGTTGTGACCGCCGAGCGAATGGCCAATCGCACCGAAGCCTCGGGAACTGTCGACGAACTCCAGCGAAGCCAACAAGTCCAAGCCTCGCGAATTGTCCCAGATCGCCTTCATCGTCCCGCTGACATACCCCTGCCCACCCAGGTTCGGCCAGTAATTGGCCAGGTGCGGATAGGCCGGCGACAACGTCACATATCCTCGCTCTGCCAACTCCTTGCCGTAACCCCGCCCGGCACGACCACCGAGACCCAACGCCACCTTGTGACCCACACGGTTGTCGGTCGGATGCAGACACAACACCGCTGCAGCTTTCCGCTTGCCAGACAAGACGTCCTTGGGAATGCAGAGGTAGGCCGGAGTCAACATATCCTGATCAACACGGTACCCGACCAGCCGACGCCGGAAACTGCCCGCGTCCACATCCTCCAGCACCTTCATCTCCACCGGACCACGACGGTCGTCGCCGGGGAAGGGACCCATCACCGCCTGCATCCCCAATACGATTTCGGAGCGACGCCGGGCCCAGTCCGCGGCCGTCCTGACCGGCTCAACCACGCCGCCCTCGCCGTGAAACTCCATCAGGTTGTCCGCATTCAGCCTCTTGCCGTCAGCCGCAATCGCACACGATGCACCCCACATCCCAACCAGCACACACGCCACCACACACGACAATTGCCTCGTCATCACACTGCCTCGCTCGATAAACACCAATTTCCAACCCAAGACAAACACCATCCCACACGGTTTGCAAACCCAAACACATGTCTCAGATTGGCGGCCGCTCGACAGCCGTCATAGAATCGACAGCCCACTCTCCCCAGACTCGTCTCCCAGGCAACTCCACATGACCCGCTCGCACCAACACATCCAACTGGCCCTGATCCCGCTTCTGCTTGCGATCGTCGGTGGCTGCGGTGGCTGCAGTAGCGAGAGTGGCGACCGACCGACGGCTGGCAACGTTCTCGTCCCCGGCAAACTCGCCAAGAACTCTGACGGAAAGATCGAAGGAGTCACCCTGAAAGAGCAGTCGGTGACGCGAGAGCAACTGCAGGCGATCGTGGCGGGTTGCGGAGGTGACTTGAAGTTCCTGAACCTGATTCGATGCCAGATCCCGACCGGCTCATTCAAACTGCTCACCGGCCTCGTGCAACTCGATTACCTCGACCTCCGAGGTTCCTCGGTCACCGACTCGGACCTCGAACCCGTCGGACAACTCAAGACTCTCACCGTCGTCGACCTCTACGACACGCGGATCACCAATGCCGGAGTCGCACATCTGCGTGGGCTGACCCATCTCAAGTCACTGGGTCTCTACAAGACCGACATCACCAACGACGCCCTCGCTCATGTCACCGACATGAAACAACTCGACCTGATCACCGTCACCGAGACCCGAGTCAACGACGACGGTCTCAAACACCTCGAAGCACTCCCGCAACTCCGCTACCTCGATCTGGCTCAGACCTCGATCACCGGTCGTGGCCTGAAACACATCACCGGCATGACCGAACTCATCGACCTCAACCTGACCTACTGTCGCAACTTCAACGACACCGGCCTGGTTCACGTCGCCTCGTTCCCCAAACTCGAAGAACTGGTTCTGTTTCGCACGTCGATCACCGACAACGGACTGGTCCACATCGCCAAGCTCCACAACCTGACCTGGCTCGTCCTGCGTTCCACACGAGCCGGCGACGACGGCCTGGTGCACCTGGCCGAGTTGCAGAATCTTGAAGTCCTGCTCGCCGAACTGACACGGATCACCGACGACGGACTCGATCATATCGCTCGACTCAAGTCGCTCAAACATGTCGCACTCAGTCACAACCACATCACCGACGCCGGAATCCACAAACTGCTCCCGCTCCAAAACCTCGAAGAACTCTGGCTCGAAAACACTCTGCTCACCGATGCGGGTATCCCCGAACTCGAAAAGTTCAAGACGCTCAAGCGATTGGCGATCGACCGAACCCGGATCACCGACCCGGGCCTCAAACGGCTCCACAAGGCACTGCCCGATTGTGACATCAGTCGAGACCGAGGCCTTCTCGGAGAAGCCTATGCCGACGCCGACGAAAAACTGTTTCCCGCCCTCACAGCCATCAACGCCAAGACCACCCCAACACAGAGCCGACGACCCAGTGGCCTCGATCTCAGCAAGCTCAGAATCTCCGACCGCTGCCTCGAACTGCTCGCCACCGACAAGACTGCATTCGCCAACCTCCGCATGCTTCACCTCTTCCGTACGTTAGTCACCGACCGAGGCCTCGAAACCGTCATCGGGTTCTCCAAACTCCAACAACTCGACCTGACCAACACTCAGATCACCGAACGAGGAGTCGCACGCCTGGCAGAGCTTCACGACCTCAGAGACCTCTCGCTGTGGGACACACCGATCAACGACGACGCACTGCCTCACCTCGCTAAACTCAAACAACTCGAACGACTCAACCTGCAGGTCACCCCGATCACAGATCGTGGAGTCGCCATCCTGGGCACGTTTCCTGCACTCAAACAGCTCCACCTCGGAGCCACCCTCGTGACCGATCGGGGACTCGAATCACTTCCACAACTCAAAGACCTCGAAACTCTCGACCTCCGCCAAACTGCCGTCACCGACCGGGGACTCGAATCACTCGCACAGCTCAAGTCACTCAAAATTCTACTGCTGACCGACACGGCCACCACCGTCCTGGGCCGACTGAAACTCGCGAACCAACTGCCCCGCTGCCGGATCATCGACTCGGCCAAAACCCGCACATCCCGCTGACTCCACGCGGACACCTCGACGACGCCTCCCGACCCTGACAAACACCACGCTCAGACTGCGTGATAGAATCACTGGCCGAATACCGATACTATTTATACAGTGCCCCGGTGAAACGACTGACCGGGTGCAGCCGACTCCTCGCGACATCCGCCAACACACACCGACTCCAACAGGCAGGAAACCGTACGCATGTTCAGCATCCTCGGACAAGCACGCGACCGAGACACCGGTTTTTGTGACCGAGTCTCGCGACGCGATTTCCTGACCGTTGGCGGCATGGCTTGCGGAGGCCTTTCGCTGGCCCAGATGTTGGCCGCCGACCAGCAGGCCGGTACCGGCTCGAATCACCGTGCCATCATCAACGTCTACATGCCCGGTGGACCCTCGCACATCGATCTCTGGGACCTGAAACCTAACGCTCCCAAGGAAATTCGAGGCGATTTCCAGCCGATCGCCACCAGCGTGCCGGGTATCGAGATCTGCGAACTGTTCCCGCGGATGGCTGCGATGATGGACAAGTTCATCCCCGTCCGCTCGATCTGCGACGCCGACGGACGCCACGACGCATTCCAGTGCATGACCGGCTGGAAAAAAGGCGACCAGATGCCTCGCGAAGGTCGACCCAACTTCGGAGCCTGGATCGCTCACGCACAAGGCCGGGTCAACAATTCCGTCCCGCCCAACGTCTCACTCTGCTACCCGACCGGACACCGAGAATGGGGTGAAACCCAGTTCGGTGGCTTCCTGGGTGCCGCCAATGCCCCCTTCGGACTGGTCGAGAAGGACCCGAACCAGAAATCCAGCAACATGGTGCTCAAGGGCATCACCCTGGATCGACTCGGACACCGCGAACAACTGCGACGGGCCTTCGATCGCTTCCGCCGCGAAGCCGATACGAAGGGGCTGTTCGAAAGCATGGACGTGTATCACCAGCAGGCCCTGGGCATCCTGACCACCAGCGCACTCTCGGATGCACTCGACGTATCGAAGGAATCTCCCGAAGTCCTCGCCCGCTATGGCATCAACGACCCCGCCTACCAACGTGACGGGGCCCCAAAGATGGTCCGCAACTTCTGCGTCGCCCGGCGACTGGTCGAAGCCGGAGCCCGAATCGTCTCGATGAACTACAGCCGCTGGGACTGGCACGGCGGCGATGGAATGAATTTCCCTCGCAGTCGACAGGAATTCCCACTCCTCGACCGGGGCCTCTCGGCACTCGTCACCGATCTCCACGAACGAGGCCTCGACAAGGATGTCTCGGTTGTCGTCTGGGGCGAATTCGGCCGGACGCCCAAGATCAACAAACGCAACAGCCGCGATCACTGGCCTCGAGTCTCGTGTGCCATGCTCGCCGGTGGACACATGCCCGGTGGTCAAGTCATCGGATCGACCAACAGCAAAGGCGAACACGCCGTCCAGCGACCGGTCAAGTTCCAGGAAATCTTCGCCACGCTCTACAAGAACGTCGGGATCGATTCCACCAGCACACGCTTCTTCGACACCTCGGGCACACCACAGTACATGGTCGCCCCGGGTATCCAGCCGATGACCGAACTCGCCTGACAGGCCGCCACCATGAGCAGCCTGGGGTTTCGGTTTGACGTGCAGGACGAAGTCGTCGAACTGCCGCGTGGAGCGTTCCACAAAACGCCGCGGACCTACGTCACCTTCGACGGACGACCCGTCTTGGGACTCAGTCAGAACGATAACCGAGCCTACCTGTTTCCGGTGTGCACGCCCGCCGGAGTGGCCGTGACCAGCGAATCGCCCACCGATCATCCACACCACAACTCGGTCTGGATCGGAGCCGATCACGTCACCGCACTGTTGCCGTTCGGGTCGGACAACGAAAGTCGCTTCGAAGAAGCCACCTACAGCTTCTACATCAACCAGACGTTTCAGGGCCGAGCCGCCGGACGCATCGTGGCCCGGTCACTCGAACACCATTCAAACAACAAACAGCACCTGCAACTGCTCCAGTCGCTCGATTGGATCGGACCGCCCGAATGGGGTGCCCCCGACGGCCGCACTGTCGCACGCGAACAAAGAACCACCAGCTTGCGGTTCGTCGACGGAGAAACCGACGGCCGGGCCGCCTTCCTGATCGATGTCGTCTCGACACTTTCGCCAACCGAATGGTCTCTGAAAATCGGACCGACCCGCCACGCCTTCTTCGGCATCCGGCTCGTCGAACCGCTTCGACCGGCACTGGGAGGACAACTGGCCGGCCCCGGCGGACCGACGTCGGTGGCCGATGTCGTCGGACAATCCGGCCCGTGGGTGCAAGCTTCGGCCGACGTCGTGGCCGGGCACACAGCCGGAATCGTCGTCGTGCGGGATCAGCAGACCCGTGAAATGCCCTGGAGCCTCTACGAATGGGGGACGATCGATGTCAATCCGCTCGTGTCCCGCACCCACGAACTCGCACAAGACGATTCGCTGACCTGCCGCCTGAAGCTGATTGTTCACGACGGCCAGTACTCTACAGAACAAATCGACCATCTGACGAGACTTCAAGCATGACCCGCACACTGCTGTCCCTGATGCTGCTCTCGCTGCTGGCCATACAAACCAGCACCCACGCCGCACCACCCCAACCCACTGCCGTGCTTGACCTCTGGCCCGACGGTCCTCCCGATTCCAATGGACTCTCGGGACCAGAAAAAGGTACCCGCTGTGTTGGCAATATCAGCAAGCCGAAACTGCTGGTCTACCTGCCCCAGCCCACGACGCCGGCCGGGAAACCGACCGCCGCGGTGGTGATCACCCCTGGAGGCGGTTATGGAGTGGTCTGTGTCGAGACCGAAGGCTACCCGATCGTCGAATTGTTGGCCCAGCGAGGCATCGCGGCGATCATCTGCAAGTACCGATTGCCCAACGGACACCACCTCGTGCCGGCACACGACGCACGACGAGCCATCCGCACTGTTCGATCCAACGCCGCGAAGTGGAATATCGACCCCGGTCGAGTCGGCATCTGGGGGTTCTCGGCCGGAGGCCACCTGGCGAGTACGGTGTCGACCGTCTTCGATTCCGGAAATCCCAAGGCGACGGACCACATCGAACAGCAGGGAAGCCGGCCGGACTTTTCGATCCTGTTCTACCCGGTGATCACAATGCTCGATGACGCCGCCCATAAGGGGTCGCGAAGAAACCTGATGGGAGCCAACCCGAAGGACGCGATGATCGAAAGGTATTCCAGCGACGCTCGAGTCACTGACCAGACACCTCCGACCTTCCTGCTGCACTGTAGCGACGATCGTGCGGTGCCAGTGGAAAACAGCCTGAGGTACTACCGTCAGTTGGCCAGGCACGGCGTGCCGGCCGAGTTGCTGATCTTCGAAACCGGGAGCCACGGCCCGAGCGCCTTCAAAAATAACCCGTCTTGGTTAACGGCCCTCGACCAATGGCTGAAGTCCCGCGGCGCCAGGTAGCGTCAACGGGGTTCAGACACCGAGAACAACTCACGGATCGGCTGCCCCTCGGCCAGCCGCCACGGTCGACCCGTCCGGTCGTGTACCTCCCGCTTCGGATCGATCCCGAATCGCCAGTAGATCGTCGCGGCCAAATCGGCCGGAGTCACCGGTAGGTCAGCCGGGTAGGCACCCGAAGCATCACTGGCCCCGTAATAGGTCCCGCCTCGAACTCCACCACCGGCCACGAGCACCGAGTAGCAGTCGGGCCAATGATCGCGGCCGGCCGTGCCGTTGATCTTCGGGGTCCGGCCGAACTCACCCAGCGCCACAACCAGCGTCGTCTCCAACAGGCCTCGATCTTCAAGATCCTCGATCAGTGCCGAAAGGGCCTGGTCGGCCTGGGGTAGCAAAAACTTCTTGTGCTGGTTGAAGTTGTCGCGGTGCGAGTCCCAGTTCTGACCCTGCTGTAGGAAGTCATAAATGTTGACAAACGGAACTCCTGCCTCAACCAGTCGCCGGGCCAGCAACAGGTTTTGCCCCCTCAGGTTTCGCCCAAATCCCTTTTCAGCCCCGTTGCCGCCTCCGCGAGGGATCTCCTTCATCATCCCGTATCGCTCACGCAACCGGGTCGGTTCACTGTCGATGTCCAGCGCCCGAGCGACCGTGGGCGATCCGATCAACTCGTACGCCCGCTCGTAAAACGAACGCAGATCGGTCATTGCCGTCGTGGTGGCCGAGACCGGCAGTCCCCGCTCAATCTGCTCGAGCAGGCTGCGACGCTCGGCCAGGCGGCCCGACGGCAATGTCTCCGGCGACGTCAACGCCTCGTTTCGATACGTCAGCGTCTTCGGATCACCGGTGATCTGGAACGGATCCAGCGTCTTGCCTAAGAACCCACCCCCCTGGCACGGCGTGGGGACCACGTTGTGAAAGACCCACGGAAGGGCAGCGTGAGGAATATTGATGTCTTTGTGCCGATTGAAGTGGTTGACCACCGCACCGTAGCAGGGGAAGAACTGTTCCATCGGTGCGAATTCTTCGCGGTCGCCCATCGGCCCCTGACGACCGGTCAAGGACTCGGTCGATGCCGAATCGTGCAGTCGATTCGAGTGCCGCATGCTGCGGATCACCGCACAATGGTGCATCACCCGAGACATCCGCGGCAGGTGCTCGCAGACCGACATCCCGGGAGCACTCGAAGTGACCGGGCGGAATTCGCCCCGGATCGCCGTCGGCCCCTTGGGCTTCATGTCGTACGTATCGAGATGACTCGGACCACCGTAGTAGAAGACGATGATGCACGAACGGATCGCCGACTGACGCTTGGAAGCCGCTGGCGAAGCGATCTCCCGAGCCCGCAGCAGGCCGCTTAGCGAGAGCCCCAATCCGCCGGCGGCCAGCGACGATATCGCCTGACGCCGGCCAACTTGCGGAATCCAGGGGCTGATCAACACGACAGAACTTTCGACAAAACGACAGAAACCGTGAATGACGCTCTCGACGATTCAGTCTATCACGACAGGGGCTCGGGTCGAGACCGCCTACCCCAGCAATTCCGGTCGCAGGCTGCCGGTCCCGGCGATCGGGTGCGGCTGGCCGTTGCGATCGGGCATCGTTGTTCTC
>CAVOEV010000210.1:0-8922 GCA_963694825.1 Planctomycetota bacterium | reverse complement strand
TGCTGCTGCACCCGCCCCAACCCAAGACACCAGTAACCTCTCGCCGCTGGAACTCGCTCGCATGCAGGACGCCAGTGACAACACGGCCGCACCTGCCACCCCCCCCGCTCCTGCCGCTCCTGCCGCCAAAGACAAACCTGACCAGACAGCTCCCGCCGAAACCCAAGACACCGCTGCTGCTGCACCCGCCCCAACCCCCGACACCAGTAACCTCTCACCGCTGGAACTCGCTCGCATGCAGGACACCGGCGGCAACACAGCCGCTGCTGCACCAGACGCCCCGGCTGCTGAGCAGAACGTGGCCGAGGAAACAGCGGTTGAAACCGAAGAGGTGGTCGAAGAGGCTGTGGCAGAGGGCGAGACTGACTCGGCGGCAGCAAACGTCGAGATCCCCGATGCGGAAGGCCCAAACCGAACTGCTGCCATCCTGGCCGCCTGCCGAGCTCAGGACGGCGGCTGAACTGGCCGTCTAAACATACTCGGCCCCCCCGATAGCCCCCCACATGCGCATCGCCTACCTCGACTGCTCGACCGGAATCAGCGGCGACATGACGCTCGCCGCTCTGATCGATGCCGGTGTCGATATCGAACTGATTCGGTCCGGGATCGACTCGATCCAACTCGATGACGTGCGGCTCGAATGCCAATCCGTACAAAAGGGCGGTTTCCGAGCGACTCACGTCCAGGTCGTTCACCCCGAACAGCACGCTCATCGACACATGGCTGATATCGAGGCTCTGCTCGATCGAGCCGATCGGATCACCGAATCCCAGAAAACTCTCGCTCGCGAGATCTTCCTCGCAGTCGCTCGCGCCGAAGCCCACGTGCACGGTGCCACCGTCGACACCGTACACTTCCACGAAGTCGGAGCCATCGACTCGATTGTCGACATCGTCGGAGCCGCCATCGGATTCGATCTGCTCGGAGCCGACATCGTTGTCTGCAGCCCGATCCCCACCGGACACGGACAGATCCATATCGACCACGGCATCTGCACGGTCCCCGCCCCAGGCACCGCCGAACTGCTCAAGGGAATCCCACTCGTCGACGTCCCCATCGAAGCCGAACTCACCACGCCCACCGGTGCCGCCATCGTCAAGACGCTCGCCGATCAATTCGGACCACTCCCGGAAATGACCATCGAGACAATCGGCTATGGAGCCGGGACAATGGACTTTCCACAACGAGCCAACCTGCTGCGATTGTTTGTTGGCTCAGCCGTCGCCTCGCCCGAAACCGACTCCGTCTGCCTACTCGAAACCAACCTCGATGATGTCGGCGGCGAAACGATCGGATACGCCAGAAAAAGACTCGTCGAAGCCGGTGCCCTCGAGGTCTACTCCGTCGCCGCACAAATGAAAAAAGATCGACCCGGCGTCGTGCTCTCGGTCATCTGCCGACCCGAACATCGTGAAACCATCGAATCGATCCTGTTCGACGAAACCGGTACCTTCGGCATCCGACGACACACGATCGAACGGTCCCTCCGACTACGCGAAGCCACAACCGTCGAAACACCCTGGGGAATCGTGGCCGGAAAACGAGGCTGGCGACAAGGCGGTCGCGAACTGTTTACACCCGAATTCGAAGACTGCGCCCGATTGGCCAACGACGCCGGCGTCCCGCTCAGAGATGTCTATCGCGCCGCAGTCGCCGGGTTCGTGACCAACCCACAACTGAAACCGCCCGCAATCGACACTGATCACGATCACGATCACGATCACGATCACGACCACGACCACGACCACGACCACGACCACGACCACGACCACGACCACGACCAGAACTAGCGATCAGGTCGGCATCAAGGCGGCGACCGAGTCGGCCTCCATCAAAGGCATTGTCGATCCGTCTTCGATGGCGAGTTCCATCTGAGGATCGATGCCGAGATGCCGGTAAATGGTCGCGGTCAGTTCGGCCGGATCCACCGGGCTGTCGGTCACACTGCCAGCATTGGCGTCGGTGGCACCAACCACCTGGCCACCGGGCACGGCTCCGCCAGCCACCATCGCCGACCAGGCACCCGTCCAGTGATCCCGACCACCTCGGGAGTTCAGCTTCGGCGTCCGTCCAAACTCACCGGTGGCCACAACCAGAGTGTCCCGCCACAGCCCGCGACTGTCGAGATCGTCCAGCAGGGCGGCGGTGGCCTGGTCGAACTGAGGGCAAAGCATGTCGCGGTAATCGATCAACGTCGCCGGAGCAGCTTCGCCGGCGGCATGAGCGTCCCAGGTCACTTGGCCATGCAACCGATCAAACAAGTTGACCGTCACCACGGCCACTCCACGCTCGACCAGCTGCCTGGCCCGACAGCACAGCTTTCCAAAACGAGTCTCACCATAAGCACGTCGAGTCGTGTCCGTTTCGCTGGCAAACACGTCGACATCGAGTCCCGGCAGCTCGGCCGCAGTCGATCCCGAAGTCCGGAACACCTCGGGCACCTGCACGCCAATCTCGGTCGACTCGAACTCCGAACCCAAAAACGCAGCTTCCTGTCCGCGTCCCATCCTGACCCCGGTCCCATCGATCCGACGTGGCAGCACTACCGATGCGGGCACACGACGATTGGGGCCGAGTACACGCGAGGTGACCGATCCGAACGACGGGAAGTCCTGGCCACCGCTCGCCAGTCGACCGGTCTGCAACAACTGCAGGCCAGTTTCGTGAATCGGTGTGGCCGAGTGGTTCAACGAACGGACAATCGACAGGCGACCTGCCCGCTCGGCCAATTTCGGCAGTCCCTCAGAAAACGACACACCCGGCACCGCCGTCGAGATCGCCTTCAGTGGACCGCGGACTCCCGACACCGCACCCGGCTTCGGATCAAACGTCTCCAACTGACTCGCACCACCGCTCATCAGCAGCAAAATTACGCTGCGACCCTCGGTGCCGCCACGACGAGCCAACGCGGCACGCTCGGCAACCGACAGGCTGACAACGCTCAGTCCACCCACCCGAAGAAAGTCTCGACGCGAAACCACCGATCCGATCCTCCGACCGAACAGTCGTCCAAAAATTCGTCCGGGTCCACGACCCGAATCCTGCCTGCGACCCACCGAGAACATCGCCTCCCCTTGCGGCCTCTGCTCCCGAGACCGTCACCAATCCGAATCCAGTTGTCACTTCAATTGTTGCACCGCTCGAACCCACCACCCGCAACGGACAACCGGCCCCGAACGTCCCTGCCCGGCAACTCCCGACCCGCGAGACTCACCGTGCTCCCAATACTCTACCGTCACCAACCCAGCCTTCAAGCTCTACTCTGTAGCAACCGGGCAAAGTCCTCGCCCCCACCAGTGGCAGCCCACACGCCCAGAATCGTATAACTCCCTCACCACACGTCGGCCGACTCGTGGACCGTCCACGGTCGATCTGACTCGAAATCGGGACAGGCACCCTGCCTGCGACGAGTGAGCCAGTCCCTGGAGTCCACCGCCATGCCTCCCATCACCCGCCGTCAAGCGCTCGCCACCCTGCCAATCATCCTCCCCACCGCACGAGCGGTTCTGGCAGCCGCACCACCCGAGTCTTTCTCGGTCAACGACGCCATCCGTGCCGCCGCCGCCCGAGCTCGACTCTCGATGCTCTTCGAAGGATCGACCCGAAACGACGCCGTGGCCTGGCAAACGGAGTTCCGCAACACTCTCAATCGACTCCTCGGAACCAGCCAACCTCCCAACATTTTCCGCGTCAAACAGGAAGCTCGGTCCACACAACCCGACCACACCCGCCACGACCTGCTGCTCGAATCCCCAGGTACCGACAGCGTCCCGGTCTCGCTGCTAATCCCCGCCGACTGGAAACCCGGCCAGAAACGACCCGGTGTCCTGGCCGTCCACGGCCACGGTGACCACGGACATCACCCGGTCGCCGGCAGAACGGATCTCCAGGGCGTCGCCGCCGCCATCAAAACCGCCAACTACGACTACGGCCTGCAACTGGTCCGCCGCGGCTACGTGGTCGTGGCCCCTGGCATGATTCCCTTCGGACGCCGGGTCGACAAGACGAAGTACGGAGGCACCGACCCGTGTGCCACCACCTTCGTTCGCATGCAGGCACTCGGAACTCTCTCGATCACCGCCAATCTCCGAGACCTACGCTGGTCACTCAGCCTGCTCCAACAACGCCCAGAAGTCGACGCCACGCGACTCGGCTGTGCCGGACTCTCGTACGGAGGCCGCATGACCATGCTCGTCTCGGCCATCGACAGCCGTATCAAGGTGGCTGCCATCAGCGGTGCACTCAACTTGCTCCAGGAACGCATCCGCGGCCGCTACAGCTGCGGATCCCAAGTCATCCCCGGCCTGCTCGAATATGGCGACTACTCCGAAATCGGCTCGCTGATCGCGCCACGACATGCCGTCTGGGAAACCGGCTCCACCGACCCCCTGATCGTCAAGACGTGGGACACACTCTTCCGCAACCGGCTGCGAAAGATCTACCAAGCCATGGGCGCCAGCAACCACCTGCTGTTTGATCGGTTCGAAGGAGGACACCGCTGGAACGGACAGTTGGCTTATCCGCTGTTCGACAAGGTCCTCCGAGGCTGACTCAGCATCGGCCTCGATTCGGCTCCGCAGTTCAACGGCCGAACCACACGGCACCAGCCGACACCCGAACGAACGGCCACGTCCGCCGACAACGATTCGGCCACGCCCGCGTCAGGGACCAGCATCCAGATCGTCGGACCCCACGACGATTGGCCAACTCCGCGAATGCCCGCACCCCGAGCCCACTCGACCAGCGACGACATCTGCGGATTCCAATAACAACCACCCTGCACCGAAGCAAACGATTCGCCCACCAATCGGCCGAACTCGTAAAGCCCTTCACCCGTCTCCTCGATGTCCGCCTCACACAAACCCGGCAGCACACTCTGAAACAACAGCCGAGTCAACTCGCCGGTCGTTACCTCCGACATCCCGCCCAAACAGGCAAATGCCTTACGCTCAACCGCTCCCGATACCCCCGCACCAGACTCCGGACCCGCCAGCACAATCCTCCAACCCGAAGGCACATCCACCCGAGACACCAGCGGAGCAATATCGGACTCTTTACGGCTGCCGGCATCGACCAGGAACCCGCCGTGCTCGAAACCGTGGATCCCGATCCCCGAACGCATGCCTCGACCCACTCGACCAGCCAACTCGACCGAAGTCGATGGCATGTCCCAGAGACCGGCCGCAGCGCGGGCGGTTGCCAAAGCCAACTGAGTGCCCGAGCCGAGTCCTGAATGAGCAGGAATCGTGCCGCGAATCTCGATCCGACACCCCCCCAGGTGCGTCTCGCTGCCGCGAACATCCGCCAACCAATCGACCACTCGCTCGATGGCCGCCGCATCGACAACCGACGACTCGAAATCAGGATCGATCACCACGCCATCCACCTGATCCGACACCGCCTGCAGTCTCACGCCCGGGTCCTCGATCATCATCCCCGCACCGCCGAACTGGCGGACGCCGCCGGAACGAATGTCTCCTCGAGCCAACAACCCGAAGTGCAACCGCGATCCGGTGCTGACCGAAAAGGACGCGGGTCGAGTGAGAGCCTCCTTGAGGTAGTCTTCGAGCAAACCGAAAGCCTGCCGCTCGGTCGGGCCAGCCGTCTTGTCGACCACAACCGCCAGCTCGGAGAATTGACGTCTGACCTCCGACACCGGAAGGATGTGCACCCGAGTGGCCAGGATCGCAGCTTCGAGCACGGCGTGACGAGCCCGATGCAGGCCGAAGTAGTCCCGGATTCGACCCGAATGGACAATGCGGGCCGTCAATCTGGTCCGCTCGGTACTGGTATCCGCCTCCTCGATCCGAAACTCGTACCAGCGGCACGCTCCGGCAATCACCTGGCCGGAGACCTCCTCAGCCGAAAATAACTCGGGCAGTGGGTCCACAGTCCCGATCGCCGCCCGAGCCAACAGCAGCACATCGTCGGTGACATGGAACACCCCTTCAGGATGCTCCAACAGGTTGGCCAGCGTCGTCGATGACTGGAATGGCCGCAGCACCAAGGTCGACATCTCGTCGTCAACGATCGGCCCCATCGGGGCCAGGTTAACCTGCCCCGCACCCGAAACAGTCGTCACCAGCCCTTCCAGAATCATCTCCGCAGCCTAGCACCTGCAGACACGACTTGCAGCGCAACCCGGCTCCAACTATCGGTTGACCCCGATGTAGAAACTGAAGATTCGCTTGTCGTCCAGATCCTGCTGGATCAATGGGATGCCCCAGTCGACCGCGATCGGGACCGGACCCATCGCCGCAATGGTGACTCGTAAACCCGCACCCAGAGTCAATCGGAAATCGTCAAACGCCACGCCTTCTTCGATCGTGCCGAAATCGGTGAACACCACCCCCGAAATCATCTCGTCGGCCGTCACCGGGAACTGATACTGCACACTTCCCAACGCCATCCACTGGCCACCGATGCCAATGGTGTCGAAGCCCGGCTCGCGTGGTGTCACGCCACGGAAATCAAAGCCACGGAAACTCTGGTAACCGCCGGCAAAGAACCGCTCGTAAATCGGCGTGCTGTCACCCGTCCAGCCCAGCTGCGACGAGAGTGACAGCACGTGCCTGCCGTTTCCATCGGGACGCTCGTGAAGAGTGAAATACTGCTTCGCGTCGCCTCGGACCTGAGGAAACGAGAAGTCGCCGAACGCCTGCTCGTAACTGGCCTGGTAGAAATGTCCCTCGGTCGGCAAAAACGCGTTGTCGCGAGTGTCATGGGTCACCGCCACCTTGCCCGACGTGAACCACGTCTTGCCCAAAGCTTCGGTTAACAGTTGAGGCGGCGGGTTGACCGCCGGGTTGTCAATCTCGACCTCCTCGAGACGCAACGATCCTGCCACTGACCACTCGCGAGTGATCTGACGGCCCAGAGTGACTCGACCACCCACGCGGTGCTCGTCCCAGTCGTAGAAAAATCGCTGGTAATAAAAACCAGCGACACTGAGCGAAAAATCGGTGTCCAGGAAATAGGGGTCCGACCAGTTGAACAGGTAACGACTGAAGTAATATCCGGGCATCGCCTCGATCCGGAACCGCTGTCCGCCGCCACGGAATGCCGTTCCGTCGGCAATGTCCTGGAAGCTGGTCGGCAACCGCAACAGGTCGAAGTTGTTCTCGTCGAGCACAATCGACCCGATAACTCCTGAATCACTGTTCACCCCGGCTCCGAACATCAATCGACCGGTCCGAGCCTCAGTCACATCGACATCGATATCCAACAATCCGTAATTGGGATCGGTCAAGGCCCGACCCAACGACCCGAACGGATCGCCCAATGGCGAGTTCTCAAGAATCGGGTTGAACGGCAGGGCAGACTGAGGCAGTTCGCGACTCTGGCCGCGAACGACAGGCGAATCGCCGGTCACGACGTCTGTGAGCAACCGGTGTGAGGTCTGAATCAGAGTCCGCGTCGATGCCACCGCCGATGAAATGGAATCGGATCGTTGCACCAGTTTCCGGCGAGTTGACCGAGTTGGATCGCTGCCGGGCCGGACGTTGTCGTGATGAGTTCGAGGGATGAGACCCGAGAGTGGTTCGGCTTGAATTTTCCGGGGCACCAACTCGTCGGGCTCCAATGGCCGCACACGAATCCGAGGCCCTCGCATCGGGCCTCGCTCGAAAATCATGCCCGCCAACCGACGCTCGCTGCGACGGATCAGCTTCGGGTCGGCCAGTTCACCGGGTTGGAACAACAGCCGATTCAGGACAACGGTTTCCTTGGTGTGAGGGTAATCGCCGTGAAAATGAACGTCGATCGGACCGATCAGGTAAGGCCGGTCCTCGTCAATCTCGTAAATGACGTCGACCATCCCCGCAGCCGACTCGTCGAAACGCGTCAATGGATCCACCTTGGCAAACAGGCGACCCAAACTACCGTACTTCTCCTTGATCCGTCGCACGTCGGCTGCAAGATGCCGCTGGTTGAACGATTCCCCCTCGACCAACTCCGAATCCACCTCCAACTGCTCGGTCGAATACACGGAGTTGCCTCGCAGAGTGATACTGCGAACCGTGTACTGTCGACCCTCGTCAATCGTGTACTCGATCGTCAGGTTGGAGTCGCCAAGTCGGAAGGGGTTGTAGAGAACATCGCCGGTCATCACGCGGTGCGTGATCTTGACGTCGAAGAAACCCAGGCCGCGGTAGTAATTCGACAGACCTCTCTTGTCCTCAGGAATCGTCTTGGGGTCGAACTTGCCACCGAAGAAGTCGAAGCCGAGCATGGCTCGCTTCGTGGTGATCTTGGTCTTGAGAATTCCGGCGGTGGCGTAACGGTACTCGTTACCCACGAAGGTCACGTCGAACACGACGACCTTCTGGCCCTCGACAATCCCAAACACCACGTCCCGATCGCCTCGCTCGCCACCGGTGACCAGCTTGAGCTTCGCAAACGGGAATCCCTTGTCACTGTAAAACGCCTCGAGACGACGCAATGCCTCACGGTTGGCACTGATGTCGAACGGACTACCCACTCGCAACCCAATCGCCTCGGACAATTCGTCGTCGTCCAGTCGCGAGTTGCCGTCGTAACGGATCGCACGGATCATCGGTCGCTCGACCAACCGGTACACCAGCAACCGGCCGCCCGGCTTCATCGGATCCGCCCGGTAAATCGGTTCCACGCTGAAAAACCAACGCGTGGCAAACAGCCGCCGCACATCCTCGCGGACCTGGGTCTCGGTCACATTCCGTCCCGCCTGGACTCGCAACAATCGCCGGATGTCGCCGTCACTGATCGATTCGTTGCCCTCGATCTGAACAGCCGTCACAGGCCGCTCGGCAATCGTATCGGACGAGTCGGACGAGTCGGATACGCCGGTCGACAACAACCGCGGAGGCGATGTCAACTCGGGCGATTGACCACGGACCATCGGCCCGCCCTGGCAACCCAACTGGAAGACCAAGGGAAACAGCA
>CAVOEV010000209.1:0-8943 GCA_963694825.1 Planctomycetota bacterium | reverse complement strand
AAGAAACGCCCGTAACAAATCGACCAGTGACCTTACCCCCTCCCGTTGTCCTAGTGGAACTCAGAGATTCACCCGGATCTACGTGATCCGGATGATCCTCTCAATTCCAACGGTACAATGAGAGGGGTAATGTCACCAACGAGCAGGTTACACTTAATTTCGTTTTCGAATGCGGAGGATGGGAGCAGGCTTATGCCTGACTCGAAGACTGGATTGCGAAACAATCCACTGTTAATCCATGAAAATCCTCTTCCTACACGGCTGGACCAGCGTCCCAGGCGGCAGAAAGCCGACCTTTCTGAAGGACGCGGGCCACACCGTCCTCAACCCGGCTCTGCCCGACGAAGATTTCGACGAATCCGTCAGGATCGCGCAGGTCGAGTACGACGAGCATCAACCAGATGCGGTTGTCGGCTCTTCACGGGGCGGTGCGGTCGCTGTCAACATCGACAGCCACGACACTCCCCTGGTCCTTCTCTGCCCAGCGTGGAAGAAATGGGGAACGGCAACCAAAGTCAAAACCAACACGACGATCCTGCACTCAAGACAAGACGACGTGGTTCCGTTCGAGAACAGCATCGAACTCGTCAGAAACAGCGGACTGCCGGAGTCGGCGTTGGTCGAAGTCGGTGACGATCATCGACTCGCCGATGCCGAACCGTTGGCGAAGATGTTGGAAGCGTGCGAGGGGGTGGCAGGGAAATGATACCGTCCGACACAGATCGCCTTTCGTTCCGAGAATGGAATGACGACGACCTGGACCGATTCCATTCGATCTGTTCCGACCCGCAGGTCATGCAATTCGTTGGCGATGGTCAGGCATGGGCGAAGGAACGAACTGGTCAATTCATCCAGTTCGCTACGGAGATGCTTCGAGAAAATGGGTATTGCCAGTGGGCATTGTTCTGCAAAGCTGACGGTAAGCTGATCGGCTACTGCGGCTTCGTGAATTCAGACGACGGCCCGGAAATCGGCTGGAGACTCGCACCGGAGTATTGGGGGAACGGGCTGGCGACCGAAGCAGCCAGGGCGGTCCTCAAACATGGCATTGAGACGCTGGAATTCCAGCGGGCGATTGCCACCGTCCAAGCGGCGAACGTGGCGTCGATTCGAGTCATCGAGAAGTTGGGCATGACGCTTGTGGAAAGTTTCGACCGAGACGGGCGGGAAGTCTTGGTTTATTCGGTGGACGCCGGTTGATCCGCCACGGTAATACCTGCCGCTACTTCGCCGACTGGATCAGTGCTTCCTTTGCCTTCCGTGACAACGCCTTGATCGCCAACTCTCTCTTCAACGCCATACTCTGATTCAACTGCTCTTCCTGATATTCCAACGTGACGGGTAGTCGGCTGCGTGTGTAGCGTGAAGCGGTGCCTGCGTTGTGTTGTTCGAGTCGCCGGTCCACATCCTTGGCGATGCCCGTGTAGAGCGAGCCGTCAGCACATCGAAGAATGTAGACAAACCACTGTTCCGCCAACTGCTTCTTCAACTTCAATACGGCGACTTCCTTGGCCTTGGCTTCAACCTCGACGGTTAAGGACAGGCCACGCCAGCATTCTGGAAAGTCTCGCACGTCGATGAAGTCGTGATGGCGTCTCGGCTTTGGTCCCTTCCAGCCTTCGATGGGACTGGAGATGTGAAACATTGGCTGGCGGTTCCAGGTGGCGATTGCCCGCTCGGTCGCCTCTTCGACCGAAAGTTCATCCTGATTGCAGCGGTGATGGTGAACGTCGTAGACCAACGGAATGCCTTCAGCCCGACACATCGGAAGCAGTTCTGATGGCGTGTAGGTGGTGTCGTCATTCTCAACCGTCAGTCGGCTTCGTGCCCGGTCTGACAGGCGGTTCAGGTTACTGGCGAATCGGGCCAGAGCATTCGGCTTGTCGCCATACCCACCGCCACCGTGGATGTTCACAACGTCCGCCCCGATCCATTCAGCGACCTCAGCCTGATATTCAAGTTCGGCAATGGATCGGTCCACCACGTCGGGCCGCGGCGAGTTCAGAACAACAAACTGGTCAGGATGGAAGCACGTTCGGATGTCGTGATCTCTGGCAAATTCACCGCATGCCTTGAATCGCCGAATGATCGCATCGCCGTCCTGAAGATCGGCCACGTCGTAGCCGCACTCAGCGTGAGTTTTCAGTGGCAAGAGTTGACTATTGATGCGGAAGCAGCCGATTCCGTTGTCGCCACAGTATTGCAGCGATGCCTGCAATGCTTCGGCGTTCGCCATGCAAAGTTCCGACAACTTCTCAAGAGCAGCATCACGATCCATCTTGCTGTTGGCTTTGACCGTCGTGTTACGGAACTTGATCGGCTGGTCACGGAAGATGCAGCACAGGCCCAGGCGGATTGAGGAATCGTTCGTCATGATCCCCAATTCTTCCACGTCATGCTGGCTCTCTGGTCGGTAACGCAAACCCTCGGAGAACGGCGTAATGGAAGAAGACAACACAGCGAAAGGAAAACGCGATGACGTGGATGGAGTGGTACGACAGTTTGTGGAAGCCTTCTTGGACGCCAGCACCGATCCGGCCCCATACGACGACGAACTTCCGTGACCGTCGCAACTCGCCTGGGGCCTACCAGTTTCCCTGGGCGGCCTCGCGAAGGATCTCCATGTCCAAAACCTGGTCGACAACCACGTTCTTCAGGCAAGAGTTCTCCTTCTGCAACGCCTTCAACTGCTTGGCCATCGCCGGCTGCATGCCGCCGCACTTCTGACGCCAGCGGTAGTAGGTCTACACGGTGATCTCCAGGGCCGGCAGGCGAGGAAACCCCGTCCGTCGTCGCCCCATCACGGGCTGGCCGTGGGAGCCAACGAAGGCGCCGATGCAGGCTGGCCAGGTTCCTTGAACATCTTAAACAAATCGCTTTCGGTCGACAGAATCAAACGTGTGTGCGGGTCAATCGTCTTCTTCAAGACTTCCAGCCGTCGCAGGAACTCGTAGAATTCGGGGGACTGGCCATAGGCCTTGGCCGTCAACTCGATCACCTTCGCGTCGGCAGCACCGCGGATTTCTGCAGACTTCTGTTCCATCTCGCCTTCGATCTGGTCGAGTTGCTTCTGCGTTTGACCGAGGATGCGGTTCTTCTCTTCCAATGCCTCCGAGTCATACAGCCTCGCGATCTTCGACCGCTCCGAGATCATGCGTTCGTACACAGTTGCACGCACCGAGGCAACGTAATTGACTCGCTTGATGCGGACCTTGACCAGCTCCATTCCATATTCTTTCAAGTCGACATCGATGAGGATTTCATCTTCGACGTCGTCACGTCCGCGACCCGCAACATGGTCGGCTTCGGTGCGTTCCAGTTCTTCAGTCTCGTAAATCAGTTTATCGTTGGACTTGCGGACAACATCGATCAGGTTGTGGCGTGCGACGACGTCGCGCACCGCCGAATCAACCAGATCGTCAAGGAGTTTCTGCCCGCGTTTTTCGTTACGAACCTTCACAAAGAAGGTCATCGGATCACTGATACGCCAGCGAGCCCAGACGTCGATGTCGATTCGCTTCTTGTCTTTCGTTTGCATGCTCTCGGGCGACCCGTCCCAGGGCAGCAGTCGTTTTTCCAGGTAGTACGCTTCCTGGATGAAAGGCGTTTTGAAGTGCAGTCCGGCAGTCTGAACATCGTCGACGGGCTTACCGAACTGGGTCACGATGACCTGCTTCCCTTCTTCAACGATGAACGTGCTCGCGTTCAAAACGACAGCGGCAAGGACGAACAACACGAATACCGCGGCAGCTATTTTTGACTTCATCGTGCACCTCCAGTCTCGACGGCACGCTGTGGAGTCCCCTGATCGAGATTCAGCAAAGGCAGCACACCACGTATTGACTCGTCGATGATTGTCTTGCCGCCTGCCTGAGAGAGGACGACTTCCATGGCCTCCAGATAAAGCCGTTTGCGTGTCACATCGGGCGCTTTGTCGTATTCAGCCAGCTGGGCGAGAAATGCTTTAGTCTGCCCCATCGTTTCGAGTTCGACACGATTCTGGTACCCCTCGGCTTCGGCGATTGCTTTGTCCTTCGCTCCTCGTGCAGCTGGAATCTTGCTGTTCCGTTCACCCTGTGCTTCGTTGACCACCTGTTCCTTCTTCTGCCGGGCGCGGTTGACCTCCTGGAAGGCGTCCTGAACCGCTTCGGTTGGCGGCGAGGTCGTTTGAAGCTTGACGGTGATGATTTCCACACCCGCTTCGAAGCTATCCAGTTCCGCCTGGATCAGTTGCTCGGCTTCGGTGGCAAGCTGCACGCGGCCGATCGTCAGCACGTAGTCGATGCTCGAATCACCCACGAGTTTTCGCATCACCGACTCGGAGACATCACTGATGGTGTCGGGAACGGCTGCGTTGACGTCGGATGTCATTCCGCTGGGCAAGACGCTTTGGCCGACGCTGTCGGTGCTGCCGACTTTGAACAAAAAATCAACCGGATCCTTGACGCGGTACTGCACGACCCACTCGACGTGTCCCAGATTCAGGTCTCCGGTCAGCATTTCGGCGACTTCGAGATCGTCCGTCGTCTGCGATGCGAAGACTGTCTTACGACCTGCTTGAGCCGTTTCAAATCCAAATTCGAGGGACTGGATGCGATGGACAGGCACCTGGTAAACCGTATCGATCGGCCAGGGCATCTTCATGTGAAGTCCAGGCGGCACGGTGGCGATCGCCCTGCCGAACCGGAGTACGACGCCTTCGTCGCTCGCCTCGACGCGATAGAACGACGACCAGACCGCGAACAGAACAAGGGCGACGGCCAGTCCAATCATCGCCAGTCTAACCCGCTTGCCGATCTGATCCCAGGGAATGTCGTTGAGTTCAAAACCCCGGCCTCTGCGGCTGCTAAATTCATCGTGTAAGGACATAAGTCGTCAGGCCCTGAATGTGATCGTGTGAATCCCTATCTGGCAAACATCCATAGCAGACGAACAAACTGGGTTCGCCGAGATGCTGTGTCATGACCGCCTTACTGAGTGTAGCCTAACCGATCGCACACTGCGGCGACAAAGCTGAATTGGTTATATCCACTTCTGGTTCACACGTGAGAATGTCGTCCCCAACGGGCTCGAAACGGGCCGTAAATCATGCTCACATGCTACGGCCCCGAGGCCCTCTGATTGGATTTCGAGCCACCACCTCTACTCTCCGTCATGTCGCGACGCGGTCTTTTGAATTCAGTCAGCGTAATACCTTGTTCGTTGGGTCAAACAACTCAACCGATACTCGAAGTCGCACTTAGCACTACAGTTACGGACGCACGCATTTCGGTCCCTCAGCCGCTTGAATTGACGCATCTTGCCTTGGAAGCTGGTCGGTTTTCCTGTCCACGACCGAGTTTCCAAAGCAAATCATGCTCCAGCCCTACCGTCCTGATACTGAAAGCCGAGTTGGAACGCACGACGGGCCAGCCTCTTGAGTTGCCCCCTGAAGATCGACAACGTCTGGCTGAGAAAGCCGCGGGAATCGAACCCGCGACAAGATGATTCGATCTGTCTGAGTCCAACTCCAAAGAACACCAGGCACGGCAATCAGATGTCTGACAGCGGCTGCGTGGAATCGCCGAACTCGTCAAGGTGCAGGCCCATCTTGCTCATCAGCGACAGGTACAGGCTGGACATCTTGCGGTTGTCGCTTTTCAGGTAGTCCAGCACGCGTCCCGTTTTCATTTGACCGCCGGCGCGGCCGAAGAGCAGGACCGGAAGCTGTGTGTTGTCGTGGGCTCCGGTGAGCATGCTCGAGCAGAACAGGATCATGCTGTTGTCCAGCAAAGTGCGTTCGCCTTCCTGGACGGCGTCCAGCCCCTTGAGAATGCGGGCCAGGTGGCCAAGGAAAAACTGGTTCACCCGCAGCCAGTCCGGGTTGACGTCGTCGTGCGACAACAGGTGGTGAATGATGTGGTCGATCCCCAGATTCGGGAACCTCATGCCCGAATGATCGTTGTTGAGTTTCAGGGTGCAGACACGAGTTGCGTCGGTCTGAAAAGCGAGCACCACCAGGTCCGACATGAGCTTCATGTGGACATCGATGTCCTGCGGAATCTCGTCATCGGGGCGTTTCATGGTGGGCTTGTCGATGGTCGGCCGCCAGCCTTCCAAACGTCGATCCTTGCCGGCATCTTCGATTCGACGTTCGACTTCACGAATCGAGTTCAGGTATTCGTCGAGCTTGCGGCGATCTGGAACGCTGACCTGGCTTCGCAGGCTTCGCGCGTCGGTCAGCACTGCGTCCAGCACGCTGGAGTCGGCGCGGTGGACCCCTCCATCGCCAAAGAGTCGATCGAAAGCCGCTGCCGGATAGAGTTCCAGCGGAGCCGGAGTTGTCGGAGCAGACCACGAAATGTGCGAGCTGTACAACATCGAGTAGCCCGCATGGATGCCCGCGTACGGCCTCTCGCAACCAAGCACAAGGCTCTTGACCCGGGTTCGTCGGCCCACGTGCTCGGCCAGCATCTGGTCGACGCTCACCCCCGCGCGGATTCGGCCGCCGGCTGCCAACCGAATACCGGTCAGCAGATTGCCGGTCATACAGCTGTGAATGCCGCAACCGCGCGCGTTGGGGTTGTACAGCCCACGAATGAATGTGAGCTTCTCCTTGAACGCCTCGACGGGAGTGAGCACGTTGCCCAGTTCCAACGTGCCGCCGGCCTCCCTGGCCCACCAGTGATTCTTCGCAAATCCGTTGCCCGCGAAGACGCAGGCAAATCGCACGGGCGGTTCGTTCGACCCACGAGACGTCGTTTCATCGCCCCACACCGGAATCGACTCCAGCCACGGCAGAGCAATGCTCGCACCCAGGCCTTGCAACACCGTGCGGCGTGACAACTTCTGACAGGATTTTCGGCGTCGTGATTGGCTCATGGAGACGTGTCCCTCGGGTCGTTCTGCCCGCGATGACGGCGGAACTGACTGCTCTTCACAAGCGTCAACATCGCCGTCGAGAAACGGTAGTCGTGCGTCTTCAACTGGGCCTGCATTTCGGCCAGCAACGGTTCGTCGGACAGCTCGACCGATCTGCCCAATGCGTATCCCACCAGCTTACGGCAGAACTGCTTCGTGAATTCGTCCTGGTGTTTCAGCAAATACGCCTGCAGTCCGGTGAGCCCTTCAAAGGCGTCTGCATCCAGCGGCTCGGCACGCACATCAATCGGGTTTCCGTTCCGATCCCGTTCACGAAGTCGGCCGATCGGATCATAGGCCTCCAGTGCGAATCCATAAGGGTCGATCTTCGCATGACAGGTCGCGCAGGCCGCGTCGGCGCGATGACGCTCGAGTTGTTGTCGCATCGTCAAGCTATCCTTGTTGACCTCGTCTTCGTCCAGCTGAGCGACATCATCCGGCGGATTGGGGATCCGACGACCGAGCAGTGTCTCGACCACCCAGGTACCACGCAGAACGGGGCTGGTCCGCAACGCACCCGCCTGCTTCGTCAGCACGCTGCCCATGGTCACAATTCCACCACGGCCAAAGCGGCCGACACCTGCAACGCGACGAAACTCCGGGCCGTCGACATCCGGGATGCCGTAGTGGTCGGCCAATTCGTCGTTCAGGAAGGTGTAGTCGGCCTGCAGGAATTCGAGAATGCTGCGGTCGTTGCGGATGATCTCCGAAACGAACTCGGTGGCCTCCCGGTTCATGGCCATCCGCAACTTCGCGGTGAACGTCGGGAATCGCGTTTCACTTTTTCCGTCGTACTGTTCGAAACCACGGAACTGCATCCATTGACCGGCGAATTCGGTCGCCAGCGCCCGTGCCTTCAAGTCCTTCAGCAGACGCCTGGCCTCGGCGGTGAGCACATCCTCGTCCTGCAGCCGTCCGTTACTCGCTGCTGTTCGCAGCTGATCATCCGGCATCGAGGACCAAAGAAAGTAACTCAACCGGCTTGCCAGTTCCCAATCGGACAGCGTCGAGGCCTGTTCGCCGGGAACGGAACGTTCGATGCGATACAGAAAGTTCGGTGAAACGAGGACTCGCGTGACCACGGTGCGGATCGCAGCATCGTGCGACAGTTCCTGTTTGCCACGCAGGAGTTGATACAACTCTCGCAGCCCATCGGTCTCCGCTTTCGACAGGGAACGCCGCCAGGCGCGGGTTGCCAGTTCGATGACGGCGTTGAGTTGTCCCGGCTCGGCCGACGCCGCCGACTTCTCGAACGCTTTCGCTTTTACCTGCAACGACGGAATCAGTTTCGCGAACTTGTTCGTGTTCTCGATGCGATCCGCCGGCTGAAACCCGATGAACTCTTTTGTGTTGTACAGGACTTCGACCGGCTCCCGCGAAAGGTAATGCAACTCGTCCCACAGTCGATCGAGCTGCCGCTGTTCCTTTTCGTCGAGGATCAGTCGAGACAACGGCTCGTCTTCCCGCAGGAACAACTCCACGGTCATGTCGGTGTTGACCGGTATGACCGGGGCGAAACAGACCGCCCGGGGAAACAGCCTTGCGAACGATGAGTACCTGTCGGAATCCAGTTTCGATTTTCCTGACTTGTCGCTCAGCGGAATGACATGCGGGCCGAACAACCCCAGCGAACCGATCAGGTGATTGGTTTGACTGTTGAACTTCCACAACCGTGCCTGCCTGCGGGAGATGATCCCCAGCAGTCCGGGCGCCACCAGGTCCGGCATTGGACCGAACTGAATCGTCGTGGTCCGAGGCATGTGTCCGGACGTCGCGCCGACCAAGCCAATTCTCCAGTACCTCGCGATGGCCGGTTGGAATTCGTAGTGATACGAGCCAGTGAAATCAGGCGATGCCTCGCCGTTTTTGAGCACTCCTCCGCCACTGGAAGTGAGGTAATTGAATTCCCCGCCTTCAGGCACAGTGAACGGACCGCCGGGTTCATCGGCGAAGGCCACCTGCATAGTCGCGCCACGCGCCCCACCACCGTAGCCGCTCCACAAACGAACCTGTTTGATCTGTTTGGCTTTGCCGAAGTCGACG
>CAVOEV010000208.1:0-8971 GCA_963694825.1 Planctomycetota bacterium | reverse complement strand
GGTGGATTCGGAGCTGGCATCGAGCAGTTTTCCGAAGCGATCGGCGGTCCCGAGAGCCTTGGCGACGGTATTGGCGGCATCGGCCTTGGCCGAATCGATGGTGGCGGCGGCTTCGCCTGAGAGCAGGTTGCCTTGGAGCAGCATCTTCCAGGTATCGGGATCGTCGAGATTCCAATAGGACACGTCGGCGGCCCGTCGATCATTGGCCGTGTTGTCGTCCGGTTTATCGGTTTGGGCGAGTGCCGAGATGGCTCGGGCTCCGGCGGCGGCGATCAGTCGTTGTCCGTAGTAGCCCTGGGCCTGGTTGATCAGTCGTTCTCGTTCTTCGAGAGCATCGGCGACCTGTCGATAGGCATCGACGACCTGTCGCGGCGGGTGGATATCGATCAGTTTGAGGTCAACGATTTCGAGTCCAAGCTGGTAGTGTTTTGCGGCCTGTCGTGTTGCGTTCAGGCAGCGGGTCTGTAGTTCGTCTCGGGCGTCGGCCATCAGGTCATCGAGTAATGCCGAGGCGGCGACTTCTCGAATCGCACTTTCGGCGGCTGCTCGGAGGAGTCGTTGTGGAGCGGCATTCCCGAAGGCATAGCGACGCAGGTTCTCGGCATCGCCGATCCGGTATTCGACCATCGCTGTCAATTCGACCAGCAGCTCGTCACCAGTGACCAGTTGTGCTTCGCCCAGGAGTGTGGCATCGGATTCGAGTCGATCGTGTTGACTGTTCCACTCGACTGGTGCGAGCCTGATGGCGGGGTCGGATTGTGAGTGGAGTTGGTATCGAAATCCGATCGGCATGGAGTGGATCTGGAGTACGTTTTGGCTGTGGACGGTTTCGAGTGGCCTGGGCCATCTCCAGTGCCAACCCGGTTCGAGGTCTTGATGAGGCGATCCGAACCGAGTGACGACGGCCAGTTGATCGGGCGGGACGACTGTGATACCCGAGGTGCACCAGAGGAAGAGTGCGATGGTGGCGGCGAGTTTGAGTCCGAGTCTCCAGTGGTTGAGTGCTTCGAAGGTGAGTCGTGAGGGCGAGAGGATCAGGGTGATCCTGTTGGCTTGTCGTGCGAGTTGTCGTCCGAGTCGTCCGCAGCGAGTGTCGTCCCAGCGTTGGAACCAGAGCAATCTGAGTGCATTGAGCATGACGGCGAGGGAGGCACATTCGTGAAAGAGTGCTGCTGCTGGTGGAGTCAGCAGCCCGAGTGCTCCGAGCAGGATGCCGACACCATTCATCCCAAACGCGAACAGCCAGATACTCTGTCGAATCGTCCTCACGAGTTGCCTGGAGAGTTGGAGCAATCCGGGCAGTGGTCTGAGCGGATCGCCCATGAGGACCAGGTCGCCGGCTTCGGCGGCGATATCGCTGCCAAATTGTCCGAGAGCGATCCCGACCGAGGCGGTTGCGAGTGCTGGAGCGTCGTTGATTCCATCGCCGACCATCGCGACCGTCCGTCCATCGGCGACGGCCTGGTTGATGAAATCGGCCTTGTCGGCGGGCAGCAATTCGCTGTGAACTTGATCGAGGGCCGGCAGAGTGTCTGCCAGTGCGGTGGCAGGTTCGGGTCGGTCGCCTGTCAGCAGCACGATTTCTCGGATGCCGAGTTGTTTGAGTTGCTCAAGGACAGTGGCGGATTCGGATCGGGGCAGGTCGGTGACGCCGAGTGTTCCGACCCAGTCTCCATCGATGGCGACGAGGATCGACGTCTGTCCAGCGTCCGTCAGTTCGCGGACGACGGTTTCGGCATCCTGATCGATGCGGACACCGTGTTGTTCGAGCAGCCGTCGATTTCCGACGAGGACATGGCAGGCTTCGTCCTTGAGTGTTCCGGCTTTGAGGTTGGCGGCGACACCGAAGCCGGGCATGGCCGTGGACGATTCGGGTGTCGGGACCACCATGCCGCGTGTTTCGGCCTCGCGGACCACAAGTCGAGCCAGCAGGTGTTCGCTGGCTCGTTCGGCAGACGCGGCAATTCGGATCAGTTCGTCGGGTTCGAGTCCCGAGTTCTTGGCGGGTCGGACCAGTCCGAGCACGGGTTCACCGCGAGTCAGCGTCCCGGTTTTGTCGAAGACGAAGGTGTCGACGGAGGCGAGTCGTTCGAGAGCGACGGAGCCTTTGACGACGACACCTTCGCGAGCCAACCAGGCCATGGCGGCCATCACTGCACTGGGCGTGGCCAGGATCAGCGGGCAGGGGCAGGCGACAACCAGCACGGCCAGTGCCGGCAGGTACCCGGATTCCCAGCTGCCGTCGTCGCCCAGAAATCTCCAGCCAAGCAGCGTTAGCAGAGCACACAGCAGCACGGCGGGCAGGAACAGTCGAGCCAACCGGTCGGCGGTTCGTTCGAGCGGTGCCTTCCGTCGAGTGGCTTCGGCCACCTGTGCGACGACTTGTCCGAGCGTCGACTGGTCTCCAATCCGTTGGGTGCTGACGACCAGTGAGCCGAACTGGTTGAGAGTCCCGGTCAAGACAGGATCTCCGGGCTGTTTGTCGATTGGCAGGCTTTCTCCGGTCAGTGCTGACTGGTCGACGGCCGAGGTACCCGAGCGGACCTGTCCATCGACGGGCAGTCGTTCTCCGGGCCGGACGACCACGAGGTCGCCTGCCTGCAGGTCTTCGATCGCCACGTCAGTTTCGACCGAATCGACCAGTCGATGTGCAATCCGCGGGCACAGCTGAAAGATGCCACGGATGGCTCGCTGAGCCTGATCGACGGTGTACCCTTCGATGCTCTCGCCGCACAGGGCCACGAAGACAACGAGCGCGGCGGTGACCGGTTCGCCGAGCAGGATGGCGGCCAGGCAGGCGATCGTCAGAGCCAGGTCGGCTCCGATCCGCCCGGAGAGCAGGCCTTCGAGCGATTGGAACAGGATCCTCGAACCGCCGATCACCGCCGCGAGCAGGGCGAGTCGGAATCCGAAGATGACCTGGTAGCCGGACCAAGGGTCCAGATCGGTTGAGGCGACCGATCCGATCAGCAGGTCGGCGGCCAGCAGCAGGCCGACCACGGCGGTCAGCAGGTAGATCGGGGCCGAACGGTAGTGGAAGCCGACTGGACTGGAGTCGGCCGAGTCGGCCGAGGTGGCTGACAAGCTGTCGGCCTGCAGGAATTCTCGTGCTGATTCGGGGATGTAATGCATGGGGGTTGCAAGTCCTGAACCACGTGCAGCCTCCGTGCACCATCTCGGTGGTCAGCCACCACCGCAGCCACCACCGCAGCCACCACCGCAGCCACCACCGCAGCCACCACCGGCTTACCATCGTAAACGGCCGATCGCGAGGTTGCCAGACGCGGTCCTTGTGGCGATGCCGTCGGCGGGTTGTGTTCGTTACAATGGAGGCTCCGAGACGGTCTCTTGACGGATTTCTCCCTGGTCTGGACGCAACGGACATGTCGGATTTCGAGAGCTATCAGAACCCGCTGATCACCCGGTATGCGTCGGCCCAGATGAGTCGTACCTGGTCGGATCAGACTCGACACTCGACGTGGCGCAAGCTGTGGTTGGCGTTGGCGGAAGCTCAGCAACAGCTGGGCCTGGAGATCAGTGACGAGCAATTGTCGTCGTTGCGCGACGCGACCGACGACATCGATTTCGAAGTGGTGGCTGGACACGAACGAGACCTACGTCACGACGTGATGGCTCATGTGCACGCCTACGGCGACCGTTGTCCTGAGGCTCGCGGGATCATCCACCTGGGTGCGACCAGTTGTTTTGTGACCGACAACACCGACCTGTTGCTGTTGCGGCAGTCCATGGAGTTGATCCGGGACCGATTGGTTGGAGTGATTCATCATCTGGCGTTGTTTGCGGCATCCCAGCGCGACTTGCCGTGCCTGGGATTCACTCACCTCCAGCCGGCTCAGCCGGTCACCGTCGGCAAGCGGGCGACTTTGTGGTGCTACGATCTGGTACTGGACCTCGAGGAGTTGGAGCACCGCATCGACAGTCTGTGTCTGCGTGGAGTGAAGGGGACCACCGGGACTCAGGCGTCGTTCCTGTCGTTATTTGATGGTGACCATCAGAAGGTGGCCCGACTCGAACAGCTGGTGGCCGAGAAGATGGGTGCGAGTCGTGTCTACCCGGTCACCGGTCAGACTTATTCGAGGAAGATTGACGCTCAGGTCCTGGGCGTACTGTCGGGCATCGGTATTTCGGCTCACAAGGCGGGCAACGACATCCGCATCCTCCAGCACCTTAAGGAGGTGGAGGAGCCATTTGGGGCACGGCAGGTGGGTTCTTCGGCGATGGCCTACAAGCGAAACCCGATGCGCAGCGAGCGGATGTGCAGTTTGTCGCGATTTGCGATTTCGTTGGCCGACAGTGCGTCCGACACGGCGGCAACTCAGTGGATGGAGCGGACGCTCGACGACAGTGCCAATCGCCGCCTCGTGTTGCCTCAGGCCTTCCTGGCCATCGATGCGGTGTTGATTCTGTACCGCAACATTGTCGAGGGGTTGGTTGTGTATCCCAATGTGATTGCTCGGCGTCTGAACGAGGAATTGCCGATGATGGCGACCGAGGAGATCTTGATGGCGGGTGTACGAGCTGGAGGCGACCGCCAGGAGTTGCACGAGGCGATCCGGGTTCACAGCCAGGCGGCTGGCGACGAGGTGAAGCAGCGTGGTGGCGAGAACGACCTGATTGCTCGATTGCGGGCCGACGCGAAATTTGCCGACGTCGATCTCGACGTGGCTCTCGACGCCCGCGGGTTCATTGGCCGAGCGGCCGAGCAGGTGGATGAGTTTCTGAGCCAGGTGATCGAGCCGATCCGCGATCGTTACCGATCGGCTCTGGACGCCGACGCGGGCGAGGTGACGGTCTAACAGCCTGTCAGCTGTCGGCGGCACAGACGCTGACGGCGCAGATCTTGTATTCGGGGATCTTCCCGTACGGGTCCAGCGCGTCGTTGGTCAGGGTATTGGCAGCGGCTTCTCGAAAATGGAACGTGATGAAAATCGATCCGGGCTGCAGTCGGAGGTCGGAACGGGCTTCCAATTCGATCGCGCCTCGCCGGCTGGTGATTCTCACCCACTGCCCGTCGACGAGACCGTATTTCAGCAGGTCGTCGGGGTGGATGGCGACAAACGCTTTGGGCTGGATCGCATCGAGTGCCTTGCTGCGTCGGGTCATGGTACCGGTGTGCCAGTGTTCGAGCACGCGGCCGGTGTTGAGCACCAGGGGGAACTGGTCGTCGGGCAGCTCGTCGGCGGGCTGGTAAGAGCAGGGGACGAAACGGCCGCGTCCGGTTGGTGTGGGGAACCGGTCTTCAAAGAGAATCTGCGTGCCATCGTCGGTCTGGGGGTTGGGGCAGGGCCAGAGTCGCCCGGTGGAGCCGAGCAGCTTGTGGCTCAGGCCTTGGTAATTGTGTGTCAGGGATGTGAATTCGTCGAAGACATCCGAAACGGACTGGTAGTCGGATTCGAGTCCGACCTGTCGGGACACTTGGCAGAGGATTTCCCAGTCCTGGCGTGCCTCGTGTGGTGGTTCGAGCACCGGTCGACCCAGTTGGACTCGACGGTCGGTGTTGGTGTAGGTCCCGGTCTTTTCGAAGTAGCTGCTTGCCGGCAGGATGACATCGGCGAACTCGGCAGTTTCGGTCAGGAAGATGTCCTGGACGGCGAGGAATTCGAGATTCGAGAGAGCTTGTCGGACGGTGTTGGCGTTGGGATCGGAGCTGAAGGGGTTCTCGCCCATGATGTAGAGTCCACGAATCGATCCCTGGAGTGCTCCTTTCATGATTTCGACGACTGTGAGTCCGGGTGTTGGGTCGAGTTCGCGGCCCCAAGCGGTCGAGAACTTGCGTCGAATCTTGTCGTCGCTGACGGGTTGGTAATCGGGGAAGACCATTGGGATCAGCCCGGCGTCGCTGGCTCCCTGGACGTTGTTTTGTCCGCGAAGCGGGTGGAGTCCGGTACCGGGTCGACCGATGTTCCCGGTGGCCAGGCACAGCGAGATCAGGCATCGTGCGTTGTCGGTGCCGGTGGTGTGTTGTGAGACGCCCATGCCCCAGAAGACGATCATCGAGCCACCGCCGCCGGGTGGAGTGGCTCGACCGATCGTTGCGGCGATGGCTTCGATCTGTTCGACCGCCACACCACAGATGGCCGAAGCCTGAGCGGGGCTGTAGTCGTTGGTGACCAGTGACTGGAGTTGTTCGAAGCCTTCGGTGCGGCTGTCGATATAATCGCGATCGATGAGTCCGTCGCGGCAGAGCACGTGCAGCAACGCGTTGTAGAAGGCGACATCGGTGCCGGGTCGGATCCGAGCGAAGTGTGTAGCGAAGTCGGCGATCTCGTTCTGGCGAACGTCGACGACGATCAGTTCGGTACCCGCCTTGGCCGCCTGCTTGATGAAGGTGGCTGCCACCGGGTGGTTGACGGTGGTATTGGACCCGCAGATCAGTGCGACGTCGGCTCGAGCGACATCGGCAAAGACATTGGTGACGGCTCCGGAACCGATGGTTTCCATCAGTGCCGCGACACTCGAGGCGTGGCACAACCGCGTGCAGTGGTCAACGTTGTTGGTCCCGAGTCCGGCTCGAATGAACCGTTGGAACAGGTAGGCTTCTTCGTTGGACCCTTTGGCCGACCCGAACCCGGCCAGTGCGTTGCCTGTGTGGGCATCTCGAATCGAGGTCAGCTTGTGTCCGATCAGCTCGAGTGCTTCGTCCCATGTCGCTTCGCGAAAGGCGGGCAGTACGGTGTCGAGGTCGACCAGTCCACCGGGTTTGCGAGTCTTGCCGGGCAGCGAATCGGCGACTTCGGCCGAGAGAGGTCCCTTGGGATAGGCTGACTCGCGACGGATCAACGGGGTTTTGAGTCGATCGGCGTGCAGTGTATAGTCCCAGCCATAGCGACCTTTGACGCACAGGCGCCCGTGATTGACGGGGCTTTGGCGGCCCTGGACTTCGACAATCGTCTTCTTATGTGTCCAGGCAGTGATCGCACAGCCGACTCCGCAGTAGGGGCAAATGGTGTCGACGCCGGTCATCTGGTCTGGCTCGAGAACCGGTAGTGTCAGTGTCTGTCCGACCAGTGCCCCGGTCGGGCAGGCAGCAGCACACTCGCCACACGACACGCAACGGCTTTGCCCCATGGGTTGGTCGAGGTCGAAGGCGATCCGGGCGGTGACTCCCTTGCCGGTCCGCCCGATCACATCGTTCGACTGAATGTCGTTGCAGGCTCGGATGCAGCGGTCACAGAGAATGCAGGCCTGGTGGTCGACGCTGATGACGGCCGACGACTGATCTCGCGGACGCAGAGTGTCGGAGACTGATCGAGTCGACTGGAGCAGATCGAACTGGCTGGCCAGTTGTTCGAGAGCACAGTCGCCGGTCTGCTGTTGTTGTTGGCAGGGCGAGGGATGTTCGGTGAGAAGCAGGCTGGTCAGTTGTCGGCGGTGGCTCTCGAGCGTCGGGGAATCGGTTGTGACCGACATTCCATCGCTGCATTCGCGAACACAGCTTGCAGCCAGAACCCGTTCACCGACATCCACAACGCACATCCGGCAGACTCCGACCGGATCCAATCCGGGGTCGTGACACAGTGCCGGGATCGCGATTCCGGCCATGCGGGCGGCGTCCCAGATCGTCGTTCCGTCCGGCACACGGAGACTGTGCCCGTCGATGGTCAGTTCGACTGTGTTGTGTTCGACGGCGTTGTGATTGGAGATCACGACCCGGGCACCTCGTCGGGGAAGTGTTTGAGCATCGAGAGGATGGGGACCAGTGCGACCTGTCCGAGTCCGCAGATGGAGGTTTGCTGGAGTGTGTCGGCGAGCTGGTTGAGTTCCCCGAGCGTGTCAGGGTTGGCGTTGTTGTTGGCGACCTGTTCGAGCAGTCTGACGGCGTGATGGCTACCGATGCGGCAGGGCACGCATTTGCCGCACGATTCGTTGCGGAAGAACCGAACAAGGCTGGTGGCGAGATCGAACAGGTTACGTCCTTCGGCCACCACGATGACTGCTCCGGTGCCGAACATGCTGCCGGCCTCGGCGATGGTGTCGAAATCGAGTGGTGTGTCGAGTCGATTGGCGGGCAGGAAGTTCGAGCTGGCTCCACCGGGCAAGAACGCCTTCACAGCCGCTCCGCCGGCGACTCCACCGGCTCGATCGATGAGTTCTTGCACCGTCGTGCCGACGGGTATTTCGTGGACTCCCGGTTGATGGACATCGCCTGAGATCGAGACGAATTTCAGTCCGTCGAACCCGTCGGCGCCTTGGAGTGTCCACCAATCGGGGCCACGGGCGATGATGGGGACGGCGAGCACGAAAGTTTCGACGTTGTTGATCAGTGTGGGTTGACCGAAGAGTCCGACCTGGCCGGGGTAGGGTGGTTTGTTACGAGGTTCGCCCCGTCGGTCTTCGAGTGCTTCGAGCAGAGCGGTTTCTTCTCCGAGGATGTACCCGCCGGGCGAGACGAAGATTTCGATTTCGAAGGCACGTCCACTACCGGCTGCGTCGGGTCCGAGCACTCCGCGACGTGTGGCATCCTGCAGTGCGGCTTCCAGGAGTTGTTGTTCGAGCGAGTATTCGTTTCGGAGAAAGATGATGCCTTTGTCGGCTTCGACACTCAGCCCGGCCAGCACCATGCCTTCGATGAGCAGGTGTGGCACGGTGCCAAGCAGGACTCGGTCCTTGAACGTCCCCGGTTCACTTTCGTCGGCATTGCAGATGACGTACTTGGTATCGGCATCCTGGTCGGCGACCAGTCTCCACTTGCGCGCCGTGGGGAATCCGGCACCGCCCATGCCTCGCAGTCCGGCGAGTTCGAGGCGTGAGATGCAGGTGTCGGGGAGCGTGGGGAGGTTGTTGGCGAGTTGCGTGAGCGTGCTGTAGTGATCTTTTGAATGAGAATAGGGATCGGCCTGCCAGGTGTCGTGTGGAGTGGGTGTCAGCCAATCGACGGAGTTGTCGTCGAGCAGTTGAATGGCATTCGAGGCGGTGGAACTGGCGGGTCGATGGTTGACGGCCACTGCGG
>CAVOEV010000207.1:0-9009 GCA_963694825.1 Planctomycetota bacterium | reverse complement strand
GATGTGCTGGCGTGTTGTTGTGTTGTGGTGTTGTGAGGAGTGTTGTCTGAGTGATGTTGACGTTGCGAGAGATTTACGGTGGCGAGTCGACTGGATCGCGGCCGAAGGTCTCGGTCGAGATTTTCCCACCGAAGACCGAGGACGGCGACCGAGTTCTTTTCGAGAACCTGGATCGTCTGGCGGAGTACTCACCATCGTTCATTTCCTGCACCTACGGCGCCGGCGGTTCGACTCGAGACCGAACGCTGGACCTGTGTCGCGAGATTGGTACGAGGTACGCCACGGTGGCGACGGCTCACCTGACGTGTGTCGGTGCCACTCGTGCCGAGTTGATCGAGTGGATTGGTTCGGTCCGTGCTGCGGGTATCAACAACATCATGGCATTGCGAGGCGATCCGCCTCGGGGCGCGGACGGTTTTGTTGCTGTGTCGGGCGGGTTGCAGCATGGCAACGAGTTGGTCGAGTTGATCCGCAGCGAGAGCGACCTGATGGGGATCGGCGTGGCGGCGTATCCGGAAGTGCATCCCGAGTCGCCAGACGCGGCGAGCGATCTGGAGAACCTGAAACGCAAGATCGACGCTGGAGCCGACGCGGCTTTCACTCAGTTGTTCTACATCAACGACAACTTCCTGAGGTTCCGCGACCGCTACCATTCGGCGGGAATCGAGGTGCCATTGGTGCCGGGCATCATGCCGGTCACCGAGTTTTCGCGGATCCAGCGGATCGCGTCGTTGTGTGGAGCGAAGATTCCCGTCGAGCTGGCCGAGCGTCTGGAATCGGTCCAGGACGATCGTGAGGCTCAGTTGGCCGTCGGCGTCGAGTACGCGGTGGCTCAGTGTCTGGAGTTGATAGCCGAGGGTGTTCCGGGGCTCCATTTCTACGCACTCAACCGATCGCACGCCTGTGCCCGCATTCTGGAGCAGTTGGGTCACGGCGTTGTATCCGGGTTGAATGGAAATGGTACGGATGAAACTGGTCCGGCCGGTGGGGATTGATGTGTCGGATTGCGAGCTGAAGCGAGCCTTGTCGGAGCGGATCCTGGTGCTCGACGGTGCGATGGGCACGATGATCCAAGCCTTGTCGTTGGACGAATCGGAGTTTCGTGGCGACCAGTTTGCGGATCACGGCGTTGCGTTGGAGGGTTGCAACGACCTGTTGAGTCTGACTCGGCCGTCGGCGATCGAGCGGATTCACGACGAGTTTCTTGAAGCCGGAGCGGACATACTCGAGACGAACACCTTCAACTCGACATCGATCTCACTGGCCGACTACCGGCTCGAGGACCGTGTTTTCGACATCAATCTGGCGGCCGCCCGTCTGGCTCGGAGTGCCGCCGACCGTGCCAGCGACCGCACACCGGACCGTCGTCGTTTTGTCGCCGGCAGTCTGGGTCCGACCAATCGCACGGCGTCGATGTCGCCGGACGTGAACGATCCCGGTTTCCGAGCGGTCTATTTTGACGAACTGGTCGCCACCTATCTCGAGCAGATCGCCGGGCTGGTCGAAGGGGGTGTCGACCTGTTGATGCCCGAAACGACTTTTGACACGTTGAATCTGAAGGCGTGTTTGTTTGCGATCGAGGAGTACTTTGATCGTCACGGCGTGCGTTTGCCGGTGTCGGTGTCGGTGACCATCACCGACAATTCCGGCCGCACGCTTTCGGGCCAGACACTCGAGGCCTTCTGGCACTCGATTGCTCATGCCGAGTTGATTTCGGTCGGCCTCAACTGTGCGTTGGGTCCGATCCAGATGCGTCCCTACGTCGAGGAGTTATCGCGGCTTGTTCCGATCTTCACCAGTTGCCATCCGAACGCCGGATTGCCCAACGAGTTTGGTGGTTACGACCTGTCGCCCGAGTCTCTTTCGAAGTCTCTTTTCGAGTTCTCGGAATCGGGATGGTTGAACATCGTGGGCGGTTGTTGCGGGACGACTCCGGATCACATCCGTCAACTGTCCGATGCGGTGTCCGGGTTGACTCCACGGACGCCGTCTCCCGAGGCGATCGAGTCGAGTTTCAGCGGTCTGGAGCCATTGACGATTCGCGAGGACAGCAACCTGATCATGATTGGCGAGCGGACCAACGTATCGGGCAGCCGCCGATTTGCTCGATTGGTTCGCGACGGCGAGTTGGACGAAGCGGTGGCGGTGGCCCGGCAGCAGGTCGATGGCGGTGCCAACGTGATCGACGTGAACATGGACGAGGCTTTGTTGGACGGTCCGGTGGCGATGCGGGATTTCCTGAACCTGATCGCGGCCGAGCCGGATGTGGCCCGGGTGCCGATCATGATCGACAGTTCGAATTGGGAGGTGATCGAGGCTGGGTTGAAGTGCGTGCAGGGCAAGGCGATCGTCAACTCGATCAGTCTCAAGGAAGGTGAAGCGTCGTTTCTGGATCAGGCTCGTCTGGTGCGACGATACGGGGCGGCTGTGGTCGTGATGGGTTTTGACGAGCGTGGCCAGGCGACCGATTCGGGCAGAAAGCTCGAGATCGCCCGTCGCTCGTTCGGGTTGTTGACCGAAGTGGTCGGTTTTCCGGCCCGCGACATCATCTTCGATCCCAACATCCTGACGGTGGGGACTGGGATGGACGAGCACAAGGATTACGCGACGGCGTTTTTCGAGGCCACTCGGCTGATTCGCGAGGCGTGTCCGGGGTCATTGATATCGGGTGGAGTCAGCAACGTATCGTTTGCGTTTCGTGGCAACGAACAGGTCCGCCGCGCCATGAACTCGGCCTTCCTGTATCACGCGGTGAATGCCGGGATGGAGTTGGCGATCGTCAACCCGACTCAGCTGACCGTTTACGACGACATCCCCGGCGAGTTGCTCGAGCGTGTCGAGGACGTCTTGTTGAACCGTCGCGACGACGCGACCGAGCGGTTGTTGGAGTTGACCGAGACATTGCGAGCGGATGTTGAGAGTGGCGAGCCGGAGGTGGCGGCCTGGCGGGAGGGTCCGGTCGAGGAGCGTTTGTCGTGGGCGTTGGTCAAGGGGATCAACGAGTTCATCGTGTCGGATGCCGAGGAGGCTCGGCAGAAGCTGGGGCGGCCATTGGAGGTGATCCAGGGTCCGTTGATGGACGGGATGAACACGGTTGGCGAGCTGTTCGGATCCGGCCGCATGTTTCTGCCTCAGGTGGTCAAGAGTGCCCGTGTGATGAAGCAGGCTGTGGCCTATCTGACTCCCTTCATGGAGGAGGAGCAAGGTGCGGACGGGACGGTGGTCAGTCACCGTGGCCGGATTGTCACGGCCACGGTCAAGGGCGATGTGCACGACATTGGCAAGAACATTGTTGGAGTCGTGTTGCGGTGCAATAACTTCGATGTGATTGACCTGGGTGTGATGGTGCCGGCCGAGGAGATTCTCGAGACAGCTGTCCGCGAGAATGCCGACATGATCGGACTGTCGGGCCTGATCACTCCTTCGCTGGATCAGATGGTCCGGGTTGCGCGATCGATGCAGGAGCAGGGTCATAGTGTTCCGTTGCTGATCGGCGGAGCGACGACCAGTGCGAGACATACGGCGGTGAAGATTGCCCCCGAGTACCAGCAGGCTGTTGTGCACGTGCTCGATGCGTCGCGAGCTGTCGGAGTGGTGGAATCGCTGATGGGCGAATCGACTCGCGAGTCGTTTGTCGAGTCGAATCGTGTGGGGCAGGACCGCGACCGGCGTGTGTTTGAGGAGCGTCAACAGAAGGCACTGGTATCGTTCGAACACGCCTGCAGTCATCCATTCGTGACCGACTGGTCGGAGGTGCCGATTGCGACTCCCGAGTTCATCGGACAGCGGACGATCGACGATCAGTCGTTGGAGGAGCTGGTCGAGTTCATCGACTGGTCACCGTTCTTTGCGACGTGGGAGATGCGTGGCAAGTACCCGGGGATCCTCGACGATGAGAAGCAGGGCGAGCAGGCTCGCGAGTTGTTCGCCGACGCCCGCGAGCTGCTCGCTCAGATCATTAGCGGCGGGTTATTGAAGGCCAAGGCGGTGTATGGCTTCTGGCCGGCGGTCTCGGACGGTCAGGATATCGTGTTGTATTGTGACCGTCAGCGTAAAGACGAACTGGTCCGTTTTCCGATGCTCAGGCAGCAGTGGCAGAGGAAGGGGCAGTCGGAATTTCGGTCTCTGGTCGACTATGTGGCTCCGCGTCAGGCAGACCGAATCGATCATGTGGGGGCCTTTGCGGTGACGGCGGGCGAGGGGATTGGTGAGTTGGTCGAGCGGTTCGAGAGCGACCATGACGACTACCGTTCGATCATGACCAAGGCCTTAGCGGACCGATTGGCCGAGGCATTTGCCGAGTGTCTGCACTTGCGAGTACGTCGTGAGTGGGGTGAGGTTGAGTCGTTGGATCGTGAGGCGTTGATCGCCGAGAGTTACTGTGGCATCCGCCCGGCGTTCGGGTATCCCAGCTGTCCGGACCATGTCTTGAAGGGTCGGTTGTTCGAGTTGTTGTCGGCCGAGTCTCGCGTGGGGATCGGTTTGACCGAGAGTTATGCGATGTTGCCGGCGGCTTCGGTCAGTGGTCTTTACCTGCATCATCCCGAGGCGCGTTACTTCGCCGTCGACCGGATCACTCGGGGCCAGGTCGAAGATTATGCCTCTCGGCTGGGCGTACCGGTTCCCGAAGCGGAACTCTGGTTGGCTCCGAACCTGGGCTACGATCCCGAGTGACAGGGCCCGGGGCTGGCTCACCGCCGGGGACGTCTGGAGAGCCAGTCCCTGGGGGGCGTGTCAGGCTTGGGGTTCGGTCATTCTCATCGGGTCGAGTGCTTCGGCGAGAGTGTCTTCGGGGAGGACATCTTTTTCGAGGCAGAGTTCTCGGATCGTCTTGCCGGTCTTGAAGGCTTCCTTGGCGATCGCGGCGGCGTTTTCGTAGCCGATCAAGGGATTGAGGCTGGTGCACATCGAGAGGCTTTTTTCGACGGCGGCTTCACAGGCTTCGTTGTTGGCCTGCATGTCGTCCGAGCAGAACTCGACAAAGGCGTTGGTGACTCCGGTCAGCAGCGAGATGCTTTCGAGTGTAGTTTGGCCCATGACGGGCATCATGATATTCAGTTGAAACTGTCCACCGGTGGCTCCACTGAAGGTGATCACCGCGTCGTTGCCGATCACTCGTGCGGCCACCTGCATCATACTTTCGCACATCACAGGGTTGACCTTGCCGGGCATGATCGAGCTGCCGGGTTGTCGGTCGGGCAGTTGGATTTCGTAGAAGCCACAGCGTGGTCCGGCTCCGAGCCAGCGGATATTGTTCGACACGGCAAACAGTGTGCTGGCGATTGTCTTGAGTTGTCCGTGGCATTCGACCAAGCCATCTCGTTGTGCGTTGGCTTCGAAGTGATCTGTGGCTTCGACGAATCCGATATCGGTTTGCGACGCCAGGTCGGCGGCGACTCGGGCACCGAATTCGGGATGCGTGTTGATGCCGGTCCCGACAGCGGTGCCTCCGGCTGGCAATTCGAGCACGGCGTCGAGTGCTCGGCCGGCCCGTTGGGTCGAGAGGACCAGTTGCCGTGCCAGGCCTCCGATTTCCTGCCCCAGTCGCAACGGTGTCGCATCGGCCAGGTGCGTGCGGCCGATCTTGATCACCTGGTCCCACTCGTCGGCCTTGTTCTGCAGTGAGTTGGCGAACCGCAGGAGTGCCGGGATGAGCTGGTTGCGGATACCTTCGGCGACCGCGACATGGATCGCGGTGGGGAACATGTCGTTGGTGCTTTGCCCCATGTTGACATGGTCATTGGGGTGGATCGGTTTCTCGGCAGCAAACCGGTCGCCTTGGACCAGTTCGATCGCACGGTTGGCGATGACCTCGTTGACGTTCATGTTGCTCGAGGTGCCCGAGCCAGTCTGGAAGACGTCGATGGGGAACTGGTCATCGAGTTTTCCGTCGACGACTTCTTGGCAGGCGGACATCAGGGCCTGGACCTGGATCTGGCCGAGAGGTGTTTTGCCGCTGTCGGTCAGTTTGCCGAGGTCACGGTTGGCGACGGCCGCGGCCAGTTTGACTCGGCCAAGAGCGTGCACCAGTTCGGCGGGAAGTTTCCAGCCACTGATCGGAAAGTTGTCGACGGCTCGTTGGGTTTGTGCTCCGTAGTAGGCCTGAGCGGGGACCTGGACGTCGCCCATCGAGTCGTGTTCGGTGCGGAATTCGGTCATCGGGGCGGGCAATCCGAGAATGGGAGAGGTTTTGGGCTTGCGCGGTCGATGATAGCGTGACCAGCGGGTTGGCTATAGCGTGGGCTGGGGAGCCGGTCCCCGAGGGCGGGGGTGGGCGCGTGTGTGGGTCATTTTGGGGCGGCTGCTTTGCGGCAGGCGGTGATCAGGCGGGCGAGTTGTTCGTCGTCGGGCTGTTGGCGTGCTGACCAGAGTAGGTGTTCGAGTGCCGCGGCGAATTGTTTTTGCGAGTAGAGCCAGCGGCCGAACGCCAAGCGGGCGGTCAGCGACGCGGGGTTTTCTGCCAACGCCTTTTCGTAGCAAGCCTGGACTTCGGTTGTCTTGCCGAGTTGCCGGTAGGCTCCGGCGGCCTGCAACCAGCTGGTGACCGCATCGGTTCCGTCCTGGTGTCCGGCTCGATCGTGAGCGGCCTGAGCGTAACCGGCGAGCACGACCTGGTATTCGGTCTTTGGCAGCGTCTGCTTGTACAGGTCTTTCATGTAGACCAGTGATTCCCAATCGGGTTGGAATTCCTGGATGATGACCTGAGCCGAGAGTCCGGCTGCGGCGAGTCGTCTGAGGATTCTTCGTTGGACCTTGCGATCGAGACCGAAGGCGTGTTTCCAGTGGTCAAGCCCCGATTGCTGGTCGCCGGCCAACCACGCTTCGATCCCCGCGGCTTCGTGGATACGAGCTTCGTGAGGTCTGACGACGAGTGCCTGGGCGAACAGTTCTGAGCTGGCCGCCGAGTCGTCTCCGGCGAGGTACCCCAGTTGAGCGAGGTGGATGTAGCCGATGCCTTGCAGGGGGCAGAGTGTCAATGAGTGGCGTGCGTGTGCGAGCGCCTTGTCGAGATGTCGGCGCTGGTCGCCGAGAACTCCGGGTCGAGACAGCCACTCGGCTCGTTCGGACTGGGACTGGAACGCCGCACCGAGTGCGGCTTGTCGGATCTGAGCCAGCGGCATGTGGGGGTTCTTGCCGGAAGTGCGCTGCTCTTCGACCATGGTGATGTAGTGTGAGGCCAACCTGAGATGGGCTCGGGCGTGGTTCGGATCGGCGGTGATCGTATTGCCCAGCGCCAGCATCCTTTGGCGGTATTTCGTCCTCGAAGCGTGTTTTTGCTGGGCCGGTGTGAGCGACTGCGAATTGTCGCCCGCGTCGTCTTTCGGGAATCTGAGCCGAAGGTACTGGTCCCAGTGAACCTCGCCCGCAATCCGCTCGGCAGTCCGTTCGACACCAAAACCGGTCGCCGCGACGACCAAGACCGCGGCCATGGCCCAGCCGAGTCGACTTGGCCAGGTCGTGCCCAGGCTAGCGGTGCCAGCTTCGGTGCCAGCTTCGGTGCCAGCTTCGGTGCCAGTTTCGGTGCCAGCTTCGGTGTTTGCTTCGGTGTTTGCTTCGGTGTTTGCTTCGGTGTTTGCTTCGGTGTTTGCTTCGGTGTTTGCTGCGGTGGCGAGTGAACGGGCGCAAGCGGCGAGCATGGCGACGACGACCATGCAACCGGGGACGTACCAGATGAAGTCAAAGAGGCAGTGGACGAGGTGCGCGACGAGCGAGGCGGTGACGGCAGCGGACGCGGTAGCGATCCTCGGGTTGGTACCTAATTTCAGGCTATTTCGGCACCAGGCGAGGCACCCGAAGATAGCTGCGAGGCAGAGTAGCAGTCCGGGGAGTCCGGTTTCCGAGGCGACCTGCAGGGGGCTATTTTCGGCGTGAGTGAATTCGCGATCCTGAAAGGGTTGCGGGAGGAAGGTGGGGTGTGCTTCGGCGTGGGTTCCGAGTCCGGTTCCGGTCCAGGTGAATTTCGAGGCGACCTGGAGGTTGGCATCCCAGACCATCAATCGGACTCCCGGGTCCCATTCTTCGAGTCGTTGGCTGACGTCACGGAACCCGTAGATTCCCAGGCAGGTGGCGACGAGCATGGCCGAGGCGGCCAGGCCGCACATCAGTCGCGCCGAGACTCGTTTGTGGCGGTACATCAAGGCGGTACAGCAGACGGCGGCGGTTGCCAGTGCGAGTGCACCGCCTCGCGAGAGTGCCAGTAGTCCGGCAAAGACGACGAGTCCGAGCCCGCACATCAGGGCACCGGGAACCAGGTCTCCGCTGCCGGCGGTTCGGGCCAGGGTGTTGAAGTCACGGCGGGCTGCGGGTCGATCGGTGACTCGACTCATCAGCCACCAGGCCAGTGGAGCGAGTCCGAGCGCCATGAACTGTGCGAAGTGGTTCTTGTTGGTGAAGGCACCTTTGACTCGATGGAGCGTCGTGGTGAAGGGATGATCGTAGAACCAGAAGAAGCGTCCGTCGGAGGTGGCGAACTGCACGAGTGCGAAGGCGGCCATCGCGGCGGTGGCCAGGCCGATCGCCTTGAGCATGGTTTCGACATTGTGGATCGTCCGCAATCGCTGGCAGGCCACGACGAACAGCATCGCGACAGCGACCACGTTGAATGTGGCCAGGGTGGTGGCCGCGGGGTAGAGCGACAGGGTGGACCAGGATCCGAGCGTGTTGCCCAGTTGGCCACCGGACCAGGCTGGCAGCCAGTTGGCGAGTGTGGGTGAGAGTGAGTGGAGCATGGTGGTCGGAAGCGGGAGGACCTGTAGCACCAGCCACAGCAGTCCAGCCAGCAGGACCGGTTCGGACCAGCTGAAGCGGTATTGTTTGAGTCGGCCGGCGATGCGTCCAGCGATCCATGCCAGCGAGGCTGCTGCGGCCGAGCCGATCAACAGCAACTGTCCCCAACCGCCTCGGCCACCCAGGCACAGGGGGACACCCAGCAGTGCCAGGTAGAGGAACAGGTCGACGGTTTTGAGCCAGCCAGAGTTTACGGGGGTGGTTGCGGGGCCGGTTGCGGGG
>CAVOEV010000206.1:0-9036 GCA_963694825.1 Planctomycetota bacterium | reverse complement strand
CCGGCGGAAATGGCTTCTTGGCGAGTGGGGGGCCGCGAGAAGCAGAGTCGGAAGATGTATCGGATCTGAGCCGCGGTGTTTGGTCTCGATTCGCGTTTGACTCGAGCGGCCAGTCGATCGGACATTCTCAGAGCGAAGCTGCTGTTGAGTAGCGAGAGGGCCTGCAGGGGTGTGGTGGTGACCGCACGTCGAGGCGTCTTGGTGGAGGGGTCGGGACAGTCGAAGGCGTCGAGGAAGCGGTTGCGACCCGAGCGTGCCAGCGTGCGATACAGGCTGCGGCGGTCGAAGGTGACACCCTGCGGGTCGCCGACGTCGTAGAACTGCGAGTTGTTGGTGAAGGTGCTGAAGTCGTAGAAGCCAGGTCCGCCGATTTCGCGGTTCAATGACCCGGCCACTGCCAGCAGGCTGTCGTGTAACGATTCGGCCTCGAGTCGTCGGGGTGCGTGGCGCCACAACCATTGGTTGGTGGCGTCTGTTGCTGCCGGAGTTGGGCGGAAGCGGGAGGCCTGTTGGTAGGTGGCTGAGTTAAGAATCAGGCGGTGGATGTGTTTGAGACTCCAGTTGTGGTGGAACAGTTGGTTGGCGAGCCAGTCGAGCAGTTTGGGGTGCGACGGCAGGCTTCCGCCGAGTCCGAAGTCGCTGGGGGTATGGACCAGCCCGGCTCCGAAATGGTGATGCCAGATCCGATTGACGATGACTCGGGCAAACAGCGGGTTCTTGGGGTGCGTGATCCAGCGGGCCAATGCACGTCGTCGCGGTGGGTCGGGCGAATCGGCTGGGATCGAGAAGTCCGGCGAAAGACCCGAGACTGCCGCGACGGCTCCGGGTGAAACGGTTTCGCCCGGGTCGGCGGGGTCGCCGCGGAGCAGGAGGCGAGTGATTCCGGGTGGCCTGGGCGAAACGGCATACGTCTTCCAGGTCCGCCAACGCTTGGAATGGATCTCGAGCTGAGCGATCTCGAATTTCAGAGCGTTGCGGAGTTTTTGTTCTTTGGGTGTGAGTGCCCGTTGAAGGGTTTGCTCCGGGATGACTTGGGCGAGTGGCCCGGCGGATGCGATGACCTGTTGTTGCGAGAGTGCAACCAGGTGCAGTTGCACTCGGTCGATGCGGCCTCGCAAGTGGCGTGGAGTGGCCGAAGGAGTGTGTCGCAATCCGACGAGCAGGCGAGCCTGGCCGGCGGCGAAGTGGACGGGGCCCCGCGTTTGGATCGCTCGCCCGTAAGGTCGGCCGTTGCGGTAGGCGTGGACCGAACCGTCGGCGGCAAAGACGAAGGCGAGATGGACGATCGACCGGTCGGCGGTATTTTCTGGCGGTCCATGGAAACTGACGGTCCGACGCCGATTTTCGCTGGCCAGGTTCCAATGTCCCGGTTCCAGTTCTCCGAAAGCGATCGCGTCGTGGACAGGTCCGTCGACCGCTTGTAGAGAGACCACTCCACCACCTTGTTGTCGCGTGTCGCCGAGTCGGACCCAGGCTTGCAGTGTGCGTGCAGTGATCGGCCGGGGTATCGGCGGTGTGGTGAGAAAGCCTTGGCCTGGCAGTACCAGTTGGCCGTCTTCGACGCGGGCGTCTCCGTGGAGGCTTCCGTGAAGTTGACCGATCGAGTCGCGGGCTGCGTTGGTGAAGTCCCAGCGAGCGAACGGTTTCGGGGCGGCTGTGGCGTGAGGGGAATCGGAGTTTTGTTCGAGGAGCCGGTTTCGGGCAGTCGTTTCAAGGTGGTCGAGTCGGGATTCGAGTTGCCTGCGACGTGATTCGACGGCTGAAGCGGGGTGGCTGGTGCGATGGTCTTGGGCCGGGCCGACCAGATCCCGAAGCCCGTGTCGCACGCCGGATAACGCCGACGCCATCCGGTAGTACTCTTTCTGAGTGATCGGGTCGAACTTGTGGTCGTGACAGCGTGCACAGTGGATTGTCAGGCCGAGGAAAGACTGGCCGACGACGCTGACGATGTCTTCGAGTTCGTCCTGTCGGACGACTCGCTTCATGGCCAGGCTCTGCTGGGAATTCCCCACTTCGTCCCAGGGTCCGGCGACCAGGAAGCCGGTGGCGACAGTCGCACTGGGATCGTCCGGTTGCAGGACGTCTCCGGCGAGTTGCCAGGCTGCGAAACGATTGTAGGGCATGTCCGAATTCAAGGCATCAGCGACCCAGTCGCGGTATCGCCACGCGTCGAGTCGCAGTTTGTCGCGTTCGAAACCCTGGCTCTCGCCGTACCGCACGACGTCAAGCCAGTGGCGGGCCCAGTGTTCGCCGAAGTGAGGGTGAGCCAGCAGTTGGTTGATCAGTTGGCTGGTCGCGTCGGGTCGCGGGTCGGCGACGAAGCGGTCGACAGTGTCGGGGTCGGGAAGCAGTCCGAGCAGGTCGATGGCGAGCCGACGAGCCAGCACACGCCGTGAAGCCTGGGGTGAGGGAGCGAGTCCGGCGTCGGCGAGACGGGCTGCGACGAAGGCATCGATCGGGTTGCCGTGGCCAGGAACCCGTCCTGGAACATGGTCGTTGGCCGGTGGGCTGGGACGTGTGAGGGGGCGGAGCGACCACCAGGTGGTGTCGGGTTCGTCGGTCGAGGCTGTGGTCGCCAAGCAGAGAATGGCGAGTGCGGCGAGTGCTGACGGGGAGAATCGCATGGCAGATCGAGTTTGAGTGAAGTTTGGGGCGAGTGTATCCGAAACTGTCGGGCGGTTCCGGCGGGATGTCAGAAATCGTTTCGGATTGGGCTTGCGGATGGGGCGAGAATCCGGACGATGTGCCGCATGTGCCACACTGACGCAGTGTGACAGGGCAAGAGGCCCGTGAGCAGATCGGCACTGGCTGTCCGTTCGGAAGCGGGTGAGACTCTGTTAGAGGAAGGAGGTGGTCGAGTGGAATATTGCTGTACATGCCAGAGAGGTGGTAACGCCTAGGGCAACCGGCGGGTTGTCCCGCAGGCAACCACCTAACCGGTGAGCGGACCGTACGGTCCCGGCCGGGAAAAACAGGAGGCTCGGTCGCGTCAGTCGTGGCCGAGCCTCTTTTTTTGAAACCTTCCGACATCTTCGACTCGTCTCACGTCCACACGAGCCCCATGTCTCATTCGTTTGTTTCTCGAATCGCAACTGTCGTTTTGGGCAGCGTGTTCCTGTGGGCCGGCGTTTTGAAACTAATGGATGTCCAAGCGTTCATCACTGCGATTGGGGATTTCGGCCTGGTGTGGGAGCCATTGTTGGCGACTGTGGCTTGGGTGATGATTGGGTTGGAGTTGCTGGCCGGCGTGGGGCTGTGGTGTGGACGACGCCTTGCGGTCGGGTTGGCGGCGGGCCTGCTGAGTCTGTTTCTTTGTGTGTTGGGATACGGGATACTGCTGGGGTTGGACATCGAGTGCGGTTGTTTTGGCACGGGTGACGGGTCGGGCAGTCTGACTCTGAAACAGGCCGCCGTGCTGGATTCGGTTTTGTTGTCGGCCTGCGGTTGGTTGGGTTGGTTGATGCGGGGCCTGGCGGTCGTTGCGACACGAATCGAGGCAGGGGACGGAGAAGACTGATGGTGATGATGACACGGGCGGTCGGGGTGTTGATGGGCCTTGGGTTGCTGGTTTGTGCCAGTGGTTGTGGCCAGAACAAGTTCCAGCGGGAAGTCGAGACCGAGAAGGTCGCGGTGAAACTGGCTCGTCACATGGCGGAGGGCGAGTACGAGGTGGTTACGACGGCCGAGTTGAAGGTGTTACTCGACAATCGCACCGAGATGGTTCTGGTCGACGCGATGCCGTTTGAGGCCAGTTATCAGAAACAGCACATTGTCGGTGCCGTGCAGTTCTTGTTTCCCAAGTCGACGATGGAGACATGGGATACGGGCGAGACGGCGGGGAAGTCCGAGCTGGATTACGCGGCGTTGCTGGGCGAGGATAAGACGAAGTTGGTGGTCGTGTATTGCGGCTTCACCGCCTGTGGCCGCAGCCACAACGGGGCTTTGTGGGCCAAGCGAGCGGGGTATGAGAACGTGAAACGCTATCCGGGCGGGATCTTTGCCTGGAAGGGGGCCGGGTTGCCGACGGTGGTTGGAGCCAAGTAGCCGCAGCCGGGGCGTGCGTTGGTTTGTGGTCGTATGCGGTTTACAATCCGCCGGTCGATGGAATTTGCTGTTGGACCTCACCGGAGTCTTGTGATGGCACTCTTTGGACGAAAGAAGCGACTGGTCGATTGGGCCAGTTGCGCGGGCTGAGCGGGCAAGTTGCCCCAGGCGGGGACCGCGCAGGTCGTGCGTGGACTGCCCAAGTTCGATGACCCGGATTTGTTGATTGGCGCCGAGGACTTCAGCGACGCTGGAGTGTATCGACTGCGCGACGACCTGCTGATCCTGCTCTCGCTCGACTTCTTTCCACCCCTGGTCGACGACCCGTTCTTGTTCGGCCAGATTGCGGCGGCCAACAGCCTGAGTGATATCTACGCCATGGGCGGAACGCCTCGTGCGGCACTCAACATTGTTGGTTTCCCGGACGACAAGCTGGACCTGTCGATTCTGAGCGAAATCCTGGCCGGAGGTGCCGAGCGGGTCCAGGCGGCTGGGGCTGTGATTGCCGGAGGCCACACGGTGCGGGACACCGAGATCAAGTATGGCCTGAGTGTGACCGGTGTGGCGACTCCGGACGAACTTTTGACCAACGGTGGAGCCCGTCCGGGTGACAGCCTGGTGTTGACCAAGCCGCTGGGAACTGGTTTCGTGACCACCGCGTTCAAGAAAAAACGCTGCCCGGTGGATGTTCTGGACACGGCGGCCGCCAGCATGTCGATGTTGAACCGTGGGGCGAGCGAAGCGGCTCGGGCGGTGGCGGCTTCAGCGGCGACCGATATCACGGGTTTTGGGCTGGCCGGTCATGCTGGCGAGATGGCTCAATCGAGTGATGTGACGCTGACGATCGAGACGTCCAGGTTACCGGTGTTGGCCGGTGCTGCGGAATTGGCCGCGTCGGGCAATCACACCCGAGCCAGCAAGACGAATCGATCGGCAGTGGAATCTTTGATGCGGATCGAATCGTCGGCCGATGCGATGGGGCTTGAGATGCTCTTTGATGCTCAGACGTCGGGCGGATTATTGATCAGCGTGGATCCTGTTCGAGCCGAGGAGTTGGTTGGGTTGTGCCAGGACAGCGGTGCGGGCCAGGCGTCGGTGATCGGTTCGGTAGCCGACAAGTCGGACAAATTTCTTGTCTTCACCGGTTAGGACTGCGAGTGGCGGGTCAGAGAATCCGGATCGTGGTCCCTTCGAAGGCAGGCCGCCGAAGTGGAAATCGGGTCACGGCGCGTCGATGGGCCGGGTTTCTCGAATCGTTGGGCCATCAGGTTGTGATTGATGTGGATTACCACCGAGAAGCCTGCGACCTACTGATCGCACTGCACGCTCATCGAAGCGCAGCGGCTGCCTTGCGGTATCGTCAAAGGTGTCCGGCGGGGCGGTTGGTCATGGCACTGACTGGGACGGATTTATATCGCGACCTGGACGGTTCGGTGCGAGGCCACGAGGCACTGGCTGTGTCGGATCGGATTGTGTTGCTGCAGAAGCACGGCCTGTCGCGATTGGATCGGAACCTTCACGAGCGGTGTCGCGTGATCCATCAATCGGTGGTGGTTCCCCGCCACTTGCCTGCGAAGGCGAGCCGGAGCTTTCAAGTGGGGGTCGTGGGTCATTTGAGGCCGGTGAAGGATCCGTTCCTGGCGGCTCGTGCGGTTCGGGATCTTCCAGCGGATTCGAGAATCCGAGTGGTGCATTTCGGAGCGGCTCTCGATGAGCGGATGCGTGAGCGTGCCGAGGCTGAGATGCAGCGTGGGCTTCGGCGATATCTCTGGATGGGCAATCGGCCTCACTGGCAGGTAATGCGGCAGTTGGCCCGCAGCCAGGTGATGGTGCTCTCGAGTCGGATGGAGGGTGGAGCGAACGTGGTGGGGGAATCGATCAGCGTAGGGACGCCGGTGCTGTCGACACGGATCAGCGGCTCGATCGGGTTGTTGGGCGAGGACTACACCGGTTTCTACGAGCCGGGTGACGTCGCGGGACTCCGACGACTGCTGCTGGAGGCGGAAAAACAGAGCGAGTTTTACAGCGAGATTTCAGAGAGTTGTGCGGCATTGAAGAGTGTGTTCGAGCCAGCCCACGAGCGACGTGCCTGGCGAGAGCTACTAGGGGAACTGACCTAGGTCAGGGCCAGCGGCCCTTCGGAAGCCCAAAGGACATGTGCTTCTCTCGCGGGAACTTGTCATCCTTGGCTGCGCTCGGGCCGACAGGTGTGTTGCGGTTTTCGGGAATAGATCGAGTTGTTCAACAGGCTTTCAGGTGGTTTCAATCAGGGAGCATCATGCCGTTCCACTCTTGCCGATTGTCCGAGATGTCGATGACGTTTTGATCCGGGTCAAGCACTTTGAAGGACCGTTCAGGTACTTCGTTGAGACTGGTCACCTCGGTACGGTGCTTGACGTCTCCCTTGCTGATCTCGGCACCCCAGTCAAGCGCCCGTTTCCAGCACTCTTGCAGACTGTCGACGATAAAACCGATGTGGATGTACTCGTTCCCCTCGACCAGTGGTGGCCGAATGCAGTCGGCAGGCTGTTGCAGCAGCGTGATGTTGTTGACTCCGTCGGTCAGGTCCAGGCCCTGGCGGCTGGGGCGGTAGTCGTGAAACTCGAGCCCGATCACTTCGGTGTAGAAGCGTTTGGACAATTCCATGTCCATGCAACGAATGGCGAGGTGTCGCAGGTGGGCCATGGTGACGTCTCGCAGTGTGGAGGTGAGGTCGGGCCGGCTGGGGTGTCTCTTTCTCAGCTTGAGCCTGACCGACTGACCTACCTGGTGGTTTTCAGAGATGAGAGGTAGGCGAGGAGATCGGCGACTTGTTGAGCGGTCATGTCCTTGAGCAGAAGTTCCGGCATTAGACTCTTGCGCTGGACGATCAGCTCTTCGATCTCGTTGGCCGGGATGATCGTCTGTTTCTGCTTGGCGTCGCGGAGCAGAACCTGTTTGTCGGTGCGGCTGATCAACAGCCCGGTGAAGACTCGACCGGCCTTGGTTTCGACAATGTAGGTCATGTACTTTGGATCGATCTTTCGCGACGGATTAAGAATCTGGTCGAGCAGTTCGGCTCGGCCATACTTCTTGCCAATCCCGTCGAGATCCGGGCCGACCTGCTTGCCCACGGTTTCTACCCTGTGACAATTACGGCACTGCGTGGCCTGTGACGTCGTGAAGAGCCGGCGTCCGGTGTCGGCGTTGCCCTTCATGGCCAACAGCGCCGCCGGCCGGATCACTCGACCCAACCTCTGCACTCGACGCTCTTCGGGCAAGAACCTCTCGAAGAGGTCTCGGGTTGTGATGTCGTCGTGAGCGACGGCCGATTCGATGATCTGTTTGCGAGCGAGTGCAGAGAATTTCGAGCCGGATCGATCGAGTCGTTGCTGCAGCAGCAAGGCGGTGGGGGTGGAGGTGAGTGATCGTGCCAGCAAGAGGGGTGGGATCCGGTCACCGGAGGCTTCGAGTTGGGCGACTCGCGAGTGGGCTTCGATCCGCGTCTCCTTCTGAGCTGCCGAGAGTGCGGCGATCGGAGTGCTGGGTGCGGGGAGGTCGGATATCCAGTCGCGAATCAGGTCGGCTCCGGCGCGGTCGACCACTTCCGAACCGATGTGTGGCATGCGGCCACGGCCGAGTTTCGAGACTCTCAGGTACAACAGGCTGCGGAGTGGGTCGCCTGGGGCAACGATCCTTGCCTCGCGGATGCCGAACGTTCCCTGGGTCGGTTTGGCGTCGAGCATACGGGTGGCCGGCAGTGACAGATCGGCGTGCATGTAGGCCAGGACCGCACTGCCGGCGTGCAGCCGATGGCAGTGCGAGCAGTTGACGTGCAGAAAGCTGCGAGCACGACGTTCAGTTGGTTGCGAACTGTCGTACGGGTTGGCCAGGACGGGAGTTTCGGATCCCGAGAGTGCCGGGTGCAGCAAACCTGATCGGGAGAGGCTGGCCAGTTGGTTGCTGGCTGACGATTGGCCGGGAGTCGCTCGGTCCAGGCCTGCGGGGTTGAATCCCAGCACGTGGCCGCTCCAGGGATTGTGACACCGGCTGCATTCGACTCGAGAGGCAAAGTGCCAGGTTTGGCGAGTTGACGCATCGGGCTGAGAGCGGTCGGGGACTTGCAGGTGGGTATCGGACCCGCTGGATTCGACCAGAGTGGCGTCTGTTTGATCGTTGTTCCAGCGGTAGCCATATCCTCGCCACGCGTCTCCGTTGAAGTGCAACAACTGGGTCTCGATCCGGGTCGAACCGCCGAGGACTCCCTTGGGCAGGTTGTCAACGAGATCGAGTGACAGTGTCTTGAGGACGACGGTTCCGGCCGGAAAGTTCCATTCCTTGCCGGTGGTGATCGGTTGCGTACCGGGTACTGCGATTGCTCGTTGTGCGGAGGCACCATCGTGCCACGGGGAGGCGGCGACGTCGTATTGAGTCACTCCAGCCGCCAGGCGATGTTCGGCGGTCGAAGCAAATAGCCCGGTTTCACTGAGTCGACGAGGAAACCGGCTCGGTTCGCCTCGGTCGGGATTGTCCGCCAGTCGATGGATGGTGCCCCCGGTGTAATCCATCAACAGCAGGTCGTCAGAGGTGTCGTAACTGAAGCAGATGACGCGAAGCGGTGTGTCGACCAGTTCGCGTTGGTCGACGACCGTCCTGGTTTTGGCGTCCCAGCCGAACGACCAAAGTTTGCCGGTTTCGTAGTCGCCATAGACGTATTGTCCGTAGAGTGTCGGCAGTCGTTTGCCGTAGTAGAACTCGCCTCCGGTAATCGAAGCGGCTTCGCTGTGCGGGTGGTCGACGGTCGGAGGCAAGATGGGCGTGGGGCCTCGCTGGAAGTGCGTGTTGACCGGTTGCCGGCCCTCGACAATGCTCCAGCCATAGTTGCCCCCCTTCTGGACCTGGTAGATGAACTCCCACAGTTCCCAACCGACGTCGCTGACGAACAGGTCGCCGGAGTTTCGGTCGAACGAGAGTTTCCAGGGGTTGCGGAACCCGAAGGCCCAGATCTCCGGC
>CAVOEV010000205.1:0-9045 GCA_963694825.1 Planctomycetota bacterium | reverse complement strand
TCCGGGGCAAGGACTACATCGTTGTCTTCGAGGCTCCGTCCAAGGACGGTGAAGAGGAATCGAAAATCGTTTTCTTTGGCGAGCGATTCCGCAAGCAATTCGCCGGGACGAAGGTCGGCACGATGACATCGATCGTGGTCGGCGGTGCCGGCGGCGAGGCCATGGCGATGAAAGGCAAGCGAACGAAAAAGGGCGCCAAGAAGGGCGGAGCCAACAGTTTCTATTCGATCGTGATCGGTCGGCTGAAGTCCAAGGATGTCGAACTGGGTGAATTCACCCTGGATGTGGATTACATCACGGCGATCTATGGAGACCGGAGCCTGAAACAGACGGTGCTTGGCAAGACGGTCAAGGTGGTCGGGATTTCCGGGGCCTGGCTGGACACCCTGCTGTTGATCAAGCGGGGGGAAACCCTGAAGTTCCGATCGGGGACACTCCAGGGCACGACCTTCTCGCTCTCGCCCAAGGCCACCGTGCTCGAACGGGCCGTTCCGTTCGATCCGGAGACCTACCCGGTGCCGGCCGAGTCGTTCCGGGGATTCCGCGGAGTGGTGGTCGGGACCATCACCGAGAAATCCGAGCAGGGTTACGAGTTGACCCTGAAGATCAATTCGATCGAACGATCGCAGCAGAACAGTCGGGCAACCGACGCCAAGGCAAGCGTTGGTCGATTGATGAGCATGCGAGGATTCTTTGACCAAAAGTTCCAGGCAAAGTTCGGTGATCTGAAGATCGGTGATCGGATTCGCGTGGGGGCGGTGCACACCGATCCCACCGTCGATTCGTTCACGGTGGTGGAAGAACTCGAGAAACAGGCAGCCACAACGGCCGGGGACAAAGGGAAGTCGGGCAAATGACCGTGATGACTGGCCGATGGGTTTCCGGTTCGTCCCGACCCCTGTCGGCGATTCGGGTTGCCGCGTGCTTGGTGGCGGTGTGCTTGGGTCCTGTCCAGGCCGCTGAGCCGCTGCGTCCGGTGTCGGAACGTTTTGCCGCCGCCGGTGTCCGCGAGACACCCGATTTCCAAAAGCACGTCATCCCGCTGCTGGGACGGCTCGGTTGCAACTCGGCCAAGTGCCACGGGTCGTTCCAGGGACAGGGCGGGTTCCGGTTGTCGCTGTTCGGTTTCGATTTCGCCAGTGATCATGCGGCGCTGTCTGCCGAAGCCACCTCCGAAGACGGGACACGGGTGAACACGTCCACCGCGGCCGCCAGCCTGGTACTCCGCAAGCCGTCGCTGAAGACCGATCACGAGGGTGGCAAGCGGTTGGAATCCGGCAGTTGGGAGCACCGCCTGCTGCTGCGATGGATCGAGACGGGTGCCAGGGGCACAGAATCGGCAAGAGCCCTGGTCCGGCTGGATGTCTCGCCTCGCGAGATCGTCTTCGCTGACAAGCAGTCGGAGGTGACTCTGAAGGTCGTGGCCACCTGGAAAGACGGATCAAGCGAGGATGTGACCGGCCTGTGCCGGTTCCGCAGCAACGACGATTCGGTGGTCACCGTCGATTCGAAAGGCCACTCGAATGTCGTCGGCACCGGTGACACTCATATCGTGGCCTTCTACGACAACGGCGTGGCAGCGGTCCCGGTGATGCGACCCGTTGGCGGCCGATCGCGGAAGCCGCCCGGCGGGGCGTTTGCCAACCCGATCGATGGGTTCGTTGCCGCGAAGCTGTCCAAGCTCGGACTGGAAGCCTCGGCGGCCTGCAGCGATGCCGAATTCCTGCGGCGGGCGAATATCGACATCACCGGATCGCTGCCGGCGCCCGACGAGGTGGAATCGTTCCTGGCCTCGAAGCACCCGGACAAGCGATCGCGGAAGATCACCGAACTGCTCGATCGGCCCGCCTACGCCGCGTGGTGGACCAACAAGCTGTGCGATTTCACCGGCTGCAGCCCGACGGCTCAGACCGACGTCCTGGGAGTCGGCCAGGCGATGACGATCCAGTGGTACCGCTGGGTGCACCGCCGAGTGGCCGACAACGTGCCCTACGACAAGCTGGTCGAGGGCATCGTGCTGTCGGAGGGACGCCAGGGCGAGCAGACCGCCGCGGAGTACTCGGCCGAGATGTCCTCGTACGTCAGGCGACAGGATCCCGCCGACTTCTCGAAACGCCCGACGATGCCTCACTACTGGACCCGCAACAGCATCAAGGAGCCCAAGTCCAAGGCGTTGGCGTTTGCCCACAGCTTCCTGGGGGTCCAGTTGCAGTGTGCCGAGTGTCACAAGCATCCGTTTGATCGCTGGACGCAGCAGGACTTCAGCGAGTTCACCCGTTTCTTCGAGGGCGTGGGATCTCGCGGGGGACGGGTGGGGTTCCCGCAGTTCGCCGCGGCGCGGGCCGGCAATGTCATCCGCTGGCCGTACCTGGTGGCCCGAAGCGACCAGGACCGTGAGTTGCAGTTGCTGGGCAGTGGCACGGTGCGGATCGAGGCGGGCGGCGATCCTCGGCGTCCGATCATGCAATGGATGCAGGACCCCGCGAATCCGTGGTTCGCGCGGGCTTTCGTCAACCGGGTCTGGGCCAGCTACTTCCATAGGGGCATCGTTGATCCTCCCGATGCCTTCACTCCGGCCAATCCGCCCAGCCATCCGGGGCTGCTGAAGTGGCTGACGGCCGGTTTCATCGAGAACAAGTTCAACATGAAGTGGCTGCATCGGCAGATCGCCGGCAGCCAGGCCTACCAGCGGAGTTGGAAACCCAACGCGACGAACCGCCAGGATCGCCGGAACTTCAGCCGTGCGATTCCTCGGCGATTGCCGGCCGAGGTGATCTACGATGCGGTCAAGCAGGCCACCGCGTCGACGGACAAGCTGCAGGAGGTTCGCAACAACCTGCAGCGGCGTGCGACGGGGTTCCTGTCGATGCGGATGGCCGGCACGTACGCGATGAACGTCTTCGGCAAGCCGTCGCGATCACTGAATTGTGACTGCGAACGAGTCAACCAGCCGTCGCTGTTGCAGGCGGTGTTCCTGCACAACGATCCGTTGATCCGGATGCGGTTGGACGAGAGTGGCTGGATCGACGAGGTGGCCGAGGCATCGACGGGTCCGGGTGCCGCGGCGACGGTGGCCGATCGTGCCAGGTGGATCCGGCTGGCCTGGCTCAGGACACTGGGTCGACCGCCGAGTGTGATCGAGGTGTCTCGGGCCCAGCGACACCTGTCGACATCGAAGTCGATTCCTGATGGACTGCGCGACCTGATGTGGGCACTGATCAACACCAAGGAATTCGTACTGAATCACTGATCCGGCCGTCGTCGACACGATGGGCGGTTTTGGGTACCCGGCAGGATGAAGACCATGAGCTTCCCGACCGATTCACGATTCTCACGCCGTACGCTGCTGCAGGTCGGCGCGTTGGGCGGCGGTCTGACTCTGGCCAAGGGCCTGGAACTACAGGCCGCGGGCAAGGCCGACGGTGGCCTGCGCTCGGCGATCTTCGTCTTCCTCGAAGGCGGACCGTCTCACCAGGACACCTTCGATCTGAAGCCCGAGGCTCCCGCCGAGTTCCGCGGCGAATTCCGTCCGATCGACACGTCGGTGGCCGGGGTGCAGATTTGCGAGCAGATGCCGATGCTGGCCAGGGACTTTGGCCGCTACGCGATCGTTCGCGGTGTGACTCACAACCTGGCCGACCACGGGATCGGCAAGAAGTACATGCTGACCGGCAACCTGCCGACACCGGTGTTGCAGTATCCCGAGTACGGCAGCGTGGTCGCCCGTCAGCATCCCTCGGTCCGCGACCTGCCGACCTACGTGGCGATCGACGAAGCGTTCGTCGGGCCGGGTTACCTGGGCACGCAGTACAGCGCGTTGACGGCCGAGAAGCCTCGTCACGGTTTTCCCTACCGTGTTCGCGGCGTGACGTTGGACGATGGCCTGACCGTGGCTCGCTACAGCCGCCAGAAGCAGTTGCTCGACGATCTGGATACCACCTTCCGCGGTTTCGAGGAGCTCGACGACGAGGTTCGGTCACTGGACCGTTTTTCCGAGCAGGCCTACCAGATCATCAGCTCTCCCCGCACGCGGACCGCGTTTGATCTTTCGAAGGAGAAGAGTTCCGAGAGCGACAGGTTCGGCAAGCACGAGTTCGGCCAGACGCTGCTGCTGGCCTGCCGATTGATCGAGGCGGGCGTGCACTTTGTGACGGTCAGGCTGAGGCCGGCCGAGTTCGATTTCGACACGCACTCGAACAACTTTTCGAAGCTCCGCACCCTGTTGCCTCCCTTCGACCGTGGCCTCTCGGCCCTGCTCGAACGGCTCGATGACCGGGGACGGCTGGGTTCGACCTCTCTGTTCGTCACCGGTGAGTTCGGTCGGACCCCGAAGGTCAACGGTGGCGGTGGCCGGGATCACTGGGCCCGGGCGATGTGTTCGCTGTTGGCCGGTGGAGACATCCGGGGTGGGAGCGTGGTGGGTGCTTCCGATGCGACGGCCAGTGCTCCCAGTGGCGATGGGTACTCGCCGGATGACCTGGCGGCGTCGTTTTTCCAGAACACCGGGATCGATCCGAAGACCGAGTTCCAGACCAACGTGGGACGACCGGTCACGCTGGTACGGAACGGGTCGGTGATCGAACCACTGTTTGCGTAAGGCTCGACTTGTCCGAGTTCCTGCTCACTCTCGTCCCCGGCTGCCATGGCTTGGCGATGTTTCGCTCGGCGGTGCTTGCCGCTGTGCTGTTGATTGGCAGCCCGGCCCCGGGGTTGGCCCAGGTGGAGGATGAAACGGGTAAATCGTCGCCGGCAGCCGCCGGGGAATCCGACGAGACGGAGACCCGGGTCGGCGCGGCGGATCTCTGGGCTGCCGCGTCTGTCGGGGATGTCGAGGCAATCGAGCGGCAACTGGACGCGGGAGCCGATATCAATGCCCGCCATCCGGCTAAAGGGAGCACTCCTCTGATCGTCGCGGCATTGCTAGGCCACGTCGATGCCGTCCGCGTGCTGCTCGACCGGGGCGCCGATGTGAACGCCCGTGGTGACGACAAGGGCACGGCGTTGATTTCTGCGGCGTTCGTCGGACGAACCGAGGTCGTCGAGTTGCTGATCGAGCGTGGTGCCAAGATTGACCTCAGGAACAAGCATGAGTCGACGGCATTGGATGCGGCCCGCGTCGAATGGGAACTCACCCAGGAGATTCTCACGCAAATTGCGGTGGTGATTGATGACGAGGAACTGAAGACCGGCCGCGAGGCAACCATCGAGGTGCTCGAGGCACACGGCGCCAAGGACAAGGAGGATGAGGGGTGGGTGGTGGTGGCCGTGATCGTTGCGGTTGTGGTCGTGGTCGTGCTGGTGTTCCACACGATCTTCATGGCGGCCGTCTGCCTGATGATCCGGTCGCTGTTGAATTCGATTCCCGAAGAGCACCGGCAGCTGGAAATGCAGCACGTGTGGTGGCTGTTGGTGCCGTGCTTCAACCTGGCCTGGAACTTCTTCGTGTTTCCGAAGCTGGCCCGGTCATTTGTCGCCTGTTTCCGGTCACAGGGAAGCTCGGATGCCGACGGAGCCGTCGACCTGGCTATGGGCTATTGCATTGTCAGCGGGATCAGCACCTTCGACTTTGGCGGCCCAGGGGTAGGACGGGTGGTGCCCGTCGTGCTGCTGGTCTTGCTGCTGGTGAAGTTGTACAAGTTGCGTCGCCGGATCCAGGAGGACGACGTCGTTCGACCGGAAGAGCCGAAAACCGATCTGCCGGAGTTGGCCTCGTTTCCGAGACGCCACGACCTGGATGCACTGAGATCCGGTGCGATGCTGCTGGGCATCGCCCTGCATGCGGCGATTTCCTTCATGCCCGGTGCCGAGGGGGGATGGGCTGTTCACGACCCCGAACAACACGAAGCGTTCGCATTGATCCTCGCTGTGATTCACGGGTTCCGGCTGCCGTTGTTCTTCATGATCAGCGGCTTCTTCACCGCGATGTTGTGGCGTCGTCGCGGCCTGAGGGCACTGATCGTGCATCGGTGCAAACGAGTCCTGCTTCCGTGCCTGGTCGGCGTGGCGACCATCATTCCCATGATCAACGCTGCCGGACTGCTGGCCGGTGCCACGGTACCGGAGGTCCAGAAGACGGAGGACAAGAGGGACGAGAAAGGGGACGAAAAGAAGGACGAGCAGGGGGACGAGAAGGAGAACACGAAGGAGGACGAGAAAGGGGAACCCGAGGGCCTGGCCGGTCTGCTCTGGGTCATGTACGTGCTGACCAGCTACCTGCCGATCTTCCACCACCTGTGGTTCCTCTGGTACCTCTGCTGGCTGGTTGCCCTGTTTGCGATCTATGCGTGGATTGTCGATGCCCGGCAGTGGCGTGGCCCGCCTCGCTGGCTGATCGTCTCACCGGCACGTTACCTGTGGCTGGTGCCGTTGACGATGGTGCCCCAGTCCCTGATGGGCCTGTTGCCGGGCGCCTCGGAATTCGGTCCCGACACAGCCATCGGTTTCATCCCCGCGCCCCACATCTTGCTCTACTACGCGGTCTTCTTCGGATTCGGAGCCCTGTACTTCGATTGTGACGACACGGACAACCGACTGGGTCGTTGGTGGTGGATCACTCTTCCGGTCACGCTCATCGCCGTTCTCCCGCTGGCACTGGATTTTGCCACCGGCGATTACGGATACCGCGAGGGGCTGGTTCCGGCCCGGTATTATCGTCTGCTCTCGGTGACCCTGCAGGTAGTCTTTGCCTGGGGGATGACGTTCGGCCTGATCGGTCTGTGCCGCACCCTGCTGAAACGCGAGAACCGGACGGTCCGCTACGTGTCCGATTCGTCGTACTGGCTCTACGTCGCTCACCTGCCGCTGGTGTTGTTGGCCCAGATGGTGGTTCGGACGTGGCCGATTTCGGCCTGGGCCAAGTTCAGCCTGATCTGCGTCGTGGTCACCGGGGTCCTGCTGGTGGCCTACGAGTACATGGTCCGCTACACGTTGATCGGCACGATGCTCAACGGTAAGAAGACCCGGCCCGAGAAGGTCTCTGACGAGTTGTCATCGTTCGACGAGTCCGAGTGACGTAGACCGCGCGTTTACGCGCCAGTTTCTTGTCGACCTCAAGTTCGGGGACTGGCTTCCCTGAGACGGGAACACGGTCGTCGTTCAGCCCGATCTGTCTTGTGGCCAAGTCTTCACGCCACGGGTTCTCGGACTGATCGAAATCCAGGAGGGGTCGTGTCGGTGGGCAGGCTGAAGTGCCAACCGGTCACTTTTAGTCGAAGAACCCTGGGAATTCGATCTTGAAGAGACGCTTTCGTTCTTCCGGCTGACTGACATTGGGATGCCAGTCGGGGTGTTTCGAAAAGGAGCCCACGTGTGAATCCCATCCGCTTCTCCCGTTCTTGAACGGCATGTCGCATATGGGACACCTGAAACGCCGGGTCTTCCGTTTTGGCGTTCTTCTCCCGCGTCTTGTGGTTGGAGGCACAGCAGCAACATCGACTTGAAGCGTTTCTCCCGGGACATTGAAGTCCACTGCTGAGCTAAGGAGCATGCCTCCCTCGGCGACCGGGTCGTCCAGGTCCGGTTGTTCGAGGGAATAGCCTTCGAGAATACACCGTAATCCTGCGGCCGCTGTCATCAGGGCGTCGAAGTCATCTTCATCATCACGGGCGGCAACAAGATCAGGCAAGGTGACGCCGTGTGTTGCGATCCAGGCTGCGTTGCTCAGCATGAGCACGGCTTGGGTGCGTTGGGGGGCTTTTGTTTTAGAGACAATCAGTTTCCGGCCGGGCAGTTCCACGCGAAGAGCGCTTGTGTAACTAATTGCAGGGTAGTTCTCAGCGACGATGATATTTTCCTGCTTGAGTAGCTGGTCCATCGGACCTTCAAACGGCCAGACCTTAAAATCGCGACTGTTATCTGAGAGGAGCGGTGCCAGTTCTTGCCAGAGACATCGGGTGCCGGATCCGACCGTGCCGGGAATTCCGCTGACTGCGAAGAGAGGCTTGGCATGGGTTAGTCGGTCCACCTCACGGCGCAATGAGTAACCCGCTGTCGTTTCGAACGCCGTGAGCGCTCCTTGACCCTTTGGCACTGAAAAAAATGGCCTCTCGACCCGCCATTGATCCGCACTATTCACCTCCTCCCAAAAAACATCCGGTTCGGCATTGAGCAGCGACAACCAGTCAATAAATCTGTCAGCGATTCTCCAGCGTTCGCATCTCCTTACGCTCTGAAAAAACTGCTTTGGAATGCCCAGAGCGAGGTCGAGAGAAACGACAACCGGCCCCTTGCCCGCTCCAACGATCTCTCTTGCAGTTTCAAGTAACAGCTGTAAGTTCCACTCCTCACTGTCTATGCGTTCGATTGCACGTCCAGCAACATCTGCCTTGTAGACAGCTCGCTTCTTGAGAGGTTTGCCCCAGTCTGCGGCCAAAAGAGTGCCGGGTTGTTTCGTCACTTGTTCTCCTCGGTTGCAGGCACTTTGAAGTTACGGTTCTTGACTGTGGACCAGCCTTGATTGCTCAGGGTTGTTAGTCCGGCCATCCTTCCGGTTTCGGGAGTGAGGAACGTCAAGAAACAGCTCTTCTTTGAATCAAGGGGTCAGCTCGCATTTCGTCTGAAGACGTCATTCAAGCTCGTCAGTGTGATTTCCAGGCCGAATTCGGTCTCGTATTGCGTCGCAAGCTGGTTAATCAGCTGCGCTCGACGGTCGTGACTGGCATTGTTCGCCACTATGTCTGTGTCCTTATCGATGTCCATGATTCCATTCGTTATCACTCGGACATGTCCTTCTTGATGTGCCCATTTCAGAGACGTCTCGAGGGCGTTTATGACCTCAGCGTCGGTCATACCGTGGTTTGCCCGTGAGCGGATGAAACTTATCCAACTTCCTTCCGCGATCTCATAAGGACCATTGGCAAGTTCGCGAAAGGGGTCCTGTACCGTCGACCATCCAGGGATGCTGTCCCTGAATTCACCCCAACACGCAGCCATTAGGGTGAAGCCGCAGTGACCAAATACAACAGCGAAATCAAATTTGTCGTCCCGAGCCATCTGCAGGATGTCGCCCTGTTTGTGATCAGGCATGATGCGCGTTTCTTGCCTCCA
>CAVOEV010000204.1:0-9061 GCA_963694825.1 Planctomycetota bacterium | reverse complement strand
GCTTCGACCGGCAGGTGATACAGTCCCCCAATCCTCACACCAACTCCGCTTGGGCGAGGAATCGCCGTCGGCATCGACCAGGCGGGTTGACCATCGGCCAGTCGATAGGCCTGCACGCGAGACCGTTCGACGACGACCACCGTGTCTTGGTGCACTGTGGCGACGAACCGAGCCTGTCCGCGAGATCGACTCCAGCGAAGACGACCGGTTTCGAGGTCCAGGCAGTGGAGTTGATCGGAGTCGCGTGGCGTCAGGATGACGGAGCCCGCTGCCAGCAGCGGGACCGGATCGAACCAGCCCGAGTTTTGAGGCAGCCGGGCGATCCGGTTCGACATCAGCACTCGCCGCATGGCCTGCTGAGCGTTGGGGCCCCGTTGGTGGTTGGTGGTCAGGTACGAGTACGACCACAACAACGTTCTGCGGGCCACGTCGATGCCCACAATCAGCCCCGCCTCGGTCGGGCACACCAGCACACCATCGCTGTAACTGGGACTCAGGCCAGCCAAGCGGCGACCGGGGTGAGTCAGGACGTTGTATTCCGGCTGAGCGATCCCCTGCGACCACTCGATGGCACCGCCGTCCTGCCCGTCTGGAGGACCAGCCCCACGACCGGCCGCATGATGGCCCGCATCGGGTCGAATCGCCAGCAGCCGAATCTCACCATCCCGCTCGCCCAAACAGTACAACCTCCCGCCCAGCGGCAGCGGTGGTCCGAGAAAAAACGTGCCGTCGACCTCGTGCTCGCCGTCGCCTCGAGGACCTCCCAACTCCCATAACAGCATGCCCTGGCTGGCCAGGTCGAAGGCCAACAGGCGGTTGTGTGCCCGAGGCACCCAGGGTGCCGCCAAATCGGGCTGGCTGCCAGTACCCCGGCCACCAAACGCCTGACCGGTAAAGACCTGCAAACCCAGAACTCCAACCCAGTCCACCGCATAGACGTGCCGACCATCACTCGACAGCGAGCCGATCGTGCGGTCGTGCCAGGCACGCTGGCCCAGGAACAACCTTGTCAATGACTGCCGTGTGCTGCGGCCGGCCACCGAGTAGCTGGGAACCTTGCCTTCGAGCACTCTCTCAAAAGCGGGATCCACCGTGATGCTGTCCCACAGGTGACGACCGGTCGACAGATCGACAGCCTTGATGTCAAAGAGACTGCGGAAAACGACGACGTTGCCGATCACCAACGGGTCGACAGCCGGCAGCAACAGATCGTCTCGAGCCCGCTCACTGGCTTCCAGATCGCCCAGTTCACCGCGCACTTCATCAAGACGATCCTGCCGCTTGGGGTCGTCGAGTTCACGGTGAAACGTCGAGAACGACCACTGCGGCCTGGCACCGGGGACCGCCGGATCGGCCTGCCCCAACCGATCGTGACGTCCTCGCCATAGCACCCAACTGCCACCCGGTGAACCGCCAGCCGACGAGTGGTCGGGGTCTTGCATGAGTTCCGACAACGCACCGACCACGGCGTCCTGCGACGGGTTTGCCAGGGCCCTGCCCAGTGGTCCGCCTCGAGTGATCACCTTCCGGCGATCCGACGCCGACATCGCCAGCAGGATCCTGGCCGCACGAGCAGTCTGCCCAAGGCGGGCCCAGGCCAAAGCCGTGCGGATCGATAACAAGGGTTCGAATTCCTCGGCACCCAGTCGCTTCAACTGCTCGTACCGCATCGCAGCCATCAACGTCTGGCCCTGGTCCAGTCGACGGTTGCCCAATGCATACGCCGCCTGACGACCGGCTCGGCAGTGCAGGTACCGCCGAGCAATCTCCTCGAGCCGCTCGGGCCACTCGCTGCCACCCGCCTCGCGGGCCCGCTCGTACATCCCCCTGGCAATCGTGCCGTATTCGAGCTCATAGCCGCTGCGACCTCGCTGACCCAGACTGCCCAACAGACGCGATGCGGCCAACTTCAGGCTCAAGAACGGAGACGTCGGAAGTCCGCTCCCGTCCGAAGACAACTCGCGGAAAAAAACGTCCTCCTTATGATCGATCAGGCTCTGCAACAACCGGATCGCCGGTTGCACCTGGTTCTGAGTCATCAGATCGCGAGCCTTCAGCAGTCGCTGCACCAGACGACGGTCGGTCACATGCACCATCCGCGAACGCCCATCGATGCTCGGCAGACGAGCAAAGGGGGGGATCTGGATCCTGACCTGAGCGACCAGCTGTGATGGAACGACCAGAGAAAGCACGGCGGCCAGAACCACCGCATACTCAGCCGACGTTCGTCTCAAACACGTCACGGGACAGGTCCAAAGGGGACGTCTGTTTGACCGGGTCTCCAATGCCGAGAATAATCGATCCCGACACACTTGCACACTGCATTCGCTCACACACCGCTCACACACCGCTCACACACCGCTCACACACCGCTCACACACACCTTGAAATAGGAATACACCAGACATGACCCACATCGACCTGAAGACGACCAATACCGACCACGCTGCCGAAGAACAACTGACCGGGGCGATGGCGACGATCGAATCCTACTACCGCTCGCGAGGGATCTTTGGAGACCGATTCGGGTTTGGAAAGCGGCCAGTGATCCTGGTCGTCGACTTCGCCAACGGCTGGACCGATGACGCGTATGCCGGAGGCAGCCGCAGGCTGGATGGGCCGGTCGACAACACCGCCAAACTACTGGCTGCCGGACGAGAACACGATGTGCCGATCGTCTACACGACCAGCCCCTGGCGGCCACTGACCGCCGACCAGATGTTCAAGTCGGCCGCTGATGTGTCCGAAGTGCCCGAGACGTTTCGGCCGTGGGACGAACACGCCTGCCAAATCGACAGTCGACTGGAACCTCGGGCCGAAGACCTTGTGATCGAAAAGGAAAGTGCCAGCGCGTTCTTCGAAACTCACCTGACCGGCTACCTGATCAGCCTCGAATGTGACAGCGTGCTGATCACCGGGTGCAGCACCAGTGCCTGCATCCGGGCGACAGCCACGGATGCGAAGAGCCTGAGACTGAAGCCGATCCTGGTTGGTGACTGCTGTGGCGATCGCGTCGCCGCAGCTCACGTCTTCACACTCTTCGATATCCAGGCCCGATTCGCCGACGTGGTGTCGGTCGATCAGGCCATCGGATCGCTGACCAGCAACTGATTCGACCACACACCTGCTCGGGACAAAAAAAGAACCCGCTCACCGGCGAACCGGTCAGCGGGTCTCTTGTTGTGATCACTCGGATCACGAGTCGCTCGAGATCAAGACTCACAAACGTGAATCGCCGATCAGTTGAGCAACCCGGCAGTGTCGCCGGCCAAGGTCTTCAGAGCAGCCTTGTCAAGCTTGCCCTTTGCGAAGCCCTTGTTTGACGCCACCTTTCCTCGCTTCCACATCAGAACTGTCGTTTCCGCACCCTGACTGATCTTGTAGGGGGGCGGACCACTGATGCCATCAAAGATGGTCAGCGGAACGTTCCGAAGACGAAGCTTGCTAGCCAGTGCCTTGAGCTTGGGCTCATCGGCATCGGGATCGTCGCTGAGAACAACGACGAACGCCTTCAACTGACTGGACTTGTTCTTACCAACTGCTGTGTCGACTTGCTTGACCAGACTGGCCAAGTTGTCCGTGATCGTGCGGGTGAAAATGCCGACCACGGGACGGTTGCCATACAGTCAGCGATAGCAGAGTTTCTTGCCCGCGTGAGGACCGGTGATGTCCTGGACGTTAAACGCCTGAACACCCTGGCCCGGACGCAATCCGGACTTCACATCTGCTGCTTCTGATACGGCCGCCGCCACGATCAACAACGCAGCAGACGAAACCAATACTCGGTTCATCTCGTCGTTCCTCCATCGTGCCTATGCGGGATTCGGCAGCCACACGGCTGCCTGTCTGCACGGATTCTATCGCGTTGGTCGACGGAATGTCGAGAGCCGGAGAGTGCGAACGCATAAAAAAACACCGATCAGCCGAACCGGACGACCGGCAATGGGCCTGGTCCGGATCGGAGATCGGTGGTTCGTGGCAGTGGCAGTGGCAGCTCAGACAACCGCTTGAACTACTTGGCCGCTTCGACTCCCAGTGCCTTCAATGTGGCGGCGGCCGTCTCGCCGTCGGTCGCGGCCTTGACCTTGCGGTCGACCTTCAGGATCTTGCCATCCTTGCCAATGTAGAAGGTCCAACGGTACGGAACCGATCGCTGAGCCGTGACCACGCCGTAGGCTCGAGCCACCTTCTTGCCCGGATCGCTGAGAATCGGATAATCGACTTCGAGTGACTTGGCGAACTTGGTGTTCAGTTCCACCGTGTCACAACTGGCGGTGAAGTAGGCGACGTTGAACTTGCCGAGAGCTTTGCCGTTCGAACCGAACGACTGGCACTGCTTGGTTCAGCCACCGGTGAAGGCCTTGGGGAACCACGCCACCACGACCGCCTTCTTGCCTTGGAATTGCGACAGCTTGTAGGTCTTGCCGTCGCTTCCCTTGAGTGTAAACGCGGGGGCTTTGTCGCCAGCCTTGAGCATCACTGCATCGGCTGCACGAGCCGACTGGAAGGTGATGGCCAGCATCGCTGCGGCGGCCAGTAGGGGAACGAGTTTCATGTTCAAGATCTCCACGAGTCGAGGAAGCACGTCTTCGAGCCTCCCAGAGTACCGCGCCAGTGATGCAGAATTCAAACCGGTCAGATCTCCAACTCGTCCATCAAGCTCCCAACGCGTCGGCCAAATCGGCACAGAGATCCTCGGGGTGCTCGATCCCACAACTGACTCGTATCGTCCCCTCGGTAATCCCCGCCGCCCGTCGAGCCGATTCGTCCATCGACGCATGACTCATCGTCTCGGGATAGGAAATCAGCGATTCCACTCCACCAAGCGACTCGGCCAACTGGAACAACTTCGTCCCGGTCAACACCCGCTCGGCCATCTCCCGACCACCCGACACATCAAAACTCAACATCGCTCCAAACCCATCCTGCTGCCGACTGGCCAGTTGGTGACCGGGATGACTGGCCAGGCCGGGATAGTAGACTCGAGTCACCTTCGAATGCGACTCGAGCATCTTGGCCACAGCTCCGGCGGCTCGCTGGTGAGCGTCCATCCTCGGCCCCAACGTCTTGATCCCTCGCAGCACCAACCACGCATCGAACGGCGAACAGGCCAATCCCAGCGCGTTGGTGATGTAGGAAATCCGCTCGGCATGCCGCTCGTGCTTGCTCACCAAGCAGCCACCGACCACGTCCGAGTGACCGTTGAGATACTTGGTGGTTGAATGCATCACGACATCGACACCGTGCTCCAGAGGCCGCTGCAGGTAGGGCGAACAGAACGTGTTGTCGGCGATCGTGATCGCACCCGCCTCGCCGGCAATCTCGCACACCGCTCCGATGTCGGTGACGTGCAGTAACGGGTTGCTCGGCGTTTCGATCCAGATCCCCTTCGTCTCGGGACGCACCGCAGCACGGATCGCATCAAGATCCAACATGTCGACAAAGGTGAACTCGAGATGCTGGTGACCCAAAATGTCGGCGAACAATCGGTAGGTGCCTCCGTATATGTCCTTGCCGGCAATGATGTGATCCCCCGTCTCGAACAAGTAGGCCGCTGCCGTGATCGCCGACATGCCCGTCGAGGTCGCCCGACAGTCGATCCCACCCTCCAACGAGGCAATGTTCTCTTCCAAGGCCCGACGCGTCGGGTTGCCGCTACGCGTGTAGTCGTAACCCCGATTGTTCTCGAGATCGTCCCAACGAAATGTCGAGGTCGGATAGATCGGTGTCGTTGCACTCTGATAGGCCGAATCCTTGTCGACTCCGACGTGCACACACCGTGTCTGGAATTCCATCGGTCCGGTTCCCGTTCGAAAGATTCAAGTGAAGAACCAAACAGTCTAGGCAACCTCACGCCGATCCTGAAGCCGCTCCACTCCAACACCACTCCCGGTTTCGCTAACCTAGCAGCCTGTTGAATACTCCCGCCCACACTCCCACACTCCCACGCACCATGGCATCCCAGCCACTCCACCTGCCCGAACACCTCGGCCAGCCGATCCCCGACAGCCCGCACGCTGTCTCAGCCTGCCTGCCGACCTGGGACGACAACATCTGCTACGAAGAAGGTGACCCGCGGGTTCAGCAGAAACTGACGACCGGGTACCCGCGATTCGTCTACAACCGCTTCTGCCGACAACTGTTCCAGCAGGTCGGTCGCCAGCTGACAGACGACCACCAGCAGTGCCTGGTCTTTCCGACCAAATCTGCAGCCCGACGTGCGGCCGGGTTCGTCAACGACCGAGTCGATGACGACGTGGCCCATGTGACCGAACACGACACTCTGCACGCCGTTGTCTTCCCAACCGAACACGCTCAGGCCGCTCACGATGCCTGGCAACACATGGGTGAAGGCATCTCGTCACGACAGGCCGAAAACCATCTTTCCGGGCTGCCGACCGACAACGACGCCGCAGCCGCAATTCGGATCCAGCAGACGATCGCGGACTTGGCCGAGGTTCCAACCCAGTTCACCTGGTTGGCGTCGTGTGGCATGAGTGGTTTTGCGGCGGTGCATCGGGCTCTGGAAAACCTGTCGCCAGGCTTCGACAGCATCCAGTTCGGTTTCCCCTACGTCGATTCGCTCAAGGTCCTGCAACTCTGCGGATCGTCCGACTGCTGGTTCTTGCCTACGGGAGACCGCTCGGAACTGGACCAACTGCAACAGGCTCTCGAATCGGGGCTCCACTCCTGCGGAGTCTTCACCGAATTCCCCAGCAACCCGCTGCTCGCCGTTCCCGATCTCACCCGACTCTCCGAACTCTGTCACGTTCACAACCTGCCCTTGGTTGTCGACGAGACGATCGCCGGGCTGGGCAACGTCGATGTACTGAAAGCCGCCGACGTGATCTGGGGCAGTCTCACCAAGTCCTTCTCGGGCGTCGGCGACGTCACCGGCGGATCGATCGTCGTCAACCCCGACAGCCGCTTCGCCGAACCACTGGCCAAAGCACTCAATACCTCGCCACCCCCCGGACTCTACGCGGCCGACGCCGTGGTGCTCGAATCGAACTCGCAGGACTACATCGAACGACTCGCCGTCACCTGCGCGAATGCCGGCCGACTGGTCGAGTTCCTCCGCCGACAGCCTGCCGTCGAAGCCATCTACTATCCCGACGACCTCAACCCTACCGGCGACCACGGCCACGCATCACGATACGACGCGTTCGCACGTCCAACAGCCGGCCGCGGCCCGCTGTTCTCGATCCTGCTCAAGAATGCCCACGCCACCACGCCGTCCTTCTATGACGCCCTGCCCATCGACAAGGGCCCCAACCTCGGCACCAACTACACGCTCGCCTGCCCGTTCACCATCCTGGCCCACTACCACGAACTGGACTGGGCCGAACAATGCGGCGTGTCGAGACACCTGATCCGCGTGTCCGCCGGGTTGGAACCGATCGAAATACTCGAACAAGCATTCGCCAAAGCGTTGGGTTCGATCTAGAGGCCCGGCTCAATCGTCCTGCTTGGCGTATTCAAACAGAGCTGTCGACAGGTAACGTTCGCCCGAATCCGGTAACACGACGACGATCGTCTTGCCCTCGGCTTCAGGCCGAGCGGCAATCTTCAACGCGGCCACCATCGCCGCTCCGGAACTGATCCCGCAAATGATGCCTTCTTCCTGAGTGATCCTCGGAGCCATCTCGAACGACTCCTCACTCGACACCTGCACGACTTCATCGACAAGGTCCATGTCGAGAATATCGGGTATGAAGCCGGCCCCGATGCCCTGGATCTTGTGAGGCCCCGGGTCGCCGCCAGACAGCACCGGACTCTCGACCGGTTCGACCGCCACCGATTGCACCGCGTGCCCCCGTTCGCTCTTCAGATACCTCGACACACCGGTGATCGTGCCGCCCGTGCCGATGCCCGACACGAAGTAGTCAACGTTGCCGCCGGTGTCTTCCCAGATCTCCGGACCGGTCGTGTCGAAGTGTACCTGGGGGTTGGCCGGGTTTTGGAATTGCTGAGGCATGAAGTGATCATCGGCCTCGGCCATCTCGGTCGCCTTGCGAATCGCTCCACCCATGCCGTCGGATCCCGGAGTCAAGATCAGGTCGGCGCCGAATGCCCTCAACATCATGCGACGCTCGACCGACATCGTGTCGGGCATCGTCAGCATCAGCTTGTAGCCTCGAGCCGCACACACATACGCCAACGCGATACCCGTGTTGCCACTCGTCGGCTCGACCACCGTCATGCCGCTCGTCAAAGATCCCGACTGCTCGGCATCCCAGATCATCGCCGCACCAATACGACACTTCACACTGTAGGCCGGGTTCCGCCCCTCGATCTTGGCAAGCACCGTCGCACCAAGACCCTCGGTCAGCCGGTTGATCCGCACCAGTGGAGTGCGACCGATCGATAGCGAGTTGTCGTTGAAGATGGCCATGAGTGATTCCTGCTCAGAAGTTCGTCGTGTGGATTCTCGAAACGCCATTATGTGCCACGGCCACGCGTCGGGCAATCGTCACTGATTCCGCAGTCACAGCAGCCGCAACCAGAAACACTCTAGCGAGCGACGCCAGGTCGGACCGAAAAACCCGCTCCGCGGATCACCGGCAGCTGCATCCGTGTCGCCGCGGTCGCTGGCGACGTGACCGACACACCAGAACCACTCGAACCGCGAACCTCAAAGCTCGAAGTCCGACGAGCGCTGCCTTCCACCTCGCCCAACAAATCCGCAACGAACTTGCGGCTGGCACGGTTGATGATCACCACCCGACTGGCCGCTCGTGGATCAGACGTCGATCGAATGATGCAAACCACCTCGGCACCCGCCGCCGCAGACAACGCCGCCTGGATCTCGGCCACTTCGGAAACCGATCGGGATACTCCTGTGGAGTGGTGGCTGCTGGTCGAACGCGGTGGCACGGTGGGCACGGTGGGGGTGGTGGAAGCCAACCGATGCGACGGTTGGGGCGACGGTTGGGGCGACGGTTGAGAGGGAAACGACGCGACGTTGTCGAGTGATCGGTTTGACGTGACCGGAGACCGAGCGGCTGTCAGCATTGCGTCTCGTCCTGGGCCGGGTTGGTCTCGATTGGCAATCAACGAG
>CAVOEV010000203.1:0-9147 GCA_963694825.1 Planctomycetota bacterium | reverse complement strand
GCCGATGACGTGAGTCGATTGATCGGGGTGCTGGATCGACTGGTCGACGCCGGGCACTCGGTTGTCGTGATCGAGCATCATCCCGAACTGGTTGCCGCGGCCGATTGGGTCATCGATCTCGGCCCCGATGGGGGAGCCGGGGGAGGGCGGCTGGTTGTGGCAGGGACGCCAGAAGCGGTCGCCGCGTGTGACGACTCGGCCACCGGCCGCGTGTTGGCCGAGCTTCTCGCTTCAGAGAAGTGATGACGCGGCCGGGGTTGGGGATTGGGCGGAGCGAAGCAGCGGTGCGAGTGTCAGGCCGTTCCAGCCGTCTCCTCGGCCTCGGCAGTCTCGTCCGTCTCCTCCTCGTCCCAACTCATCACCTGCTCTTCAAAATCCGCCACCACGCTCTTTTCTTCATCCGCTTCGTCGTCGGAGATGTCGAAGCCGGCTTCGATGAGCATGTTGGCGTGTTCCGAGTTCTTTTCGACCTTGCCGTCGTCCGGAACGGCACGCCACCATTCGAGGTGAGGCCAATCGCGTCGAACGGACTTCATGCAGGTCATCATGGCTCGGCCCTTCGAACCGGCACTGAATCCCGCTCGGCGAGCAACCGGTGTGAAGGCTCCAATCTTCGCGGCTCGCTTGAGTTCCCAGAGGACCTCGGCCACTCCCTGTGCACGCGTCGATGTCATCGGCTCTCTCCCCATCCGGTGAGACGTTTTTCGACGGGATTGGCTTCGGCAAATCCCCCTGCTAGGCTGCATCATACCTCCAAGCACCAATCTCCTCAACGCACCGCAGCCCACCGCAGCCCACCGCAGCCCACCGCAGCCCACCGCAGCCCACCGCAGCATCATGACCGAATGGTACGAAGACGACGGGGTCCGTTTCGCCTATCCGGAATCGTGGGAGTTGACTCGCGATGTGGAGGAGTCGGGGGCGGTGATGTTGACGGTCAGTGGTGAGGGCACATCGTTTTGGACTCTGGCGATTTATCCGGGTGCGGCATCGGCGGCCGAACTGGCCGAGTCGGCGGTGTTGGCCTATCGCGAGGAGTACGAGGAGACGGACGTGTACTCGATCGAGGGATCGATGTGTGGTTTTCCCTTTGAGGGTTGGGATGTCGAGTTCGTGTGTCTGGAACTGATCAACACGGCGACGTTGCGGGCGTTCGAGACTCCGGGATTCACTGCTGTTGTCCTTTATCAGGGCAATGATGGCGAACTGCAGGAAACTCGATCGGTGCTCGAAGCGATCAGCAGCAGCCTGTCGTTGAGCGTGCCGGGTGTGCCGTAGCAGGCTGCAGGTGGCGGGTGGCGGAGATGAGTTTTTCGGGGCCAGGGGGACAGGCACCCGCCTGCAGCGGTGAACCAGTGCCGTGGTTGGACGTCGGTAGATTGTCGGATCGCGACAAAAAACGCGGGTGCAGCGTGTATCGACGGTATACTCGTCTCCGACGCACTCCAATCGGGCGTCGTGCTGCTGCTTCCTGCTGAGTTGATTTGGCACTGGGGGACGGTCTGCGATGGGTGAGACTCGGGATGTCGATGCACTTTGCCAGCAGGCGAGGATGTGTCTGCGTAAGAGGCGTCTGGACGAGGCGACTCGGTTGTTCGGCGAGGCGTTGGCGATTGATGACAAGCATGCCGAAGCGTTTGAGGGGTTGGCGGCGGCGTGTTTTCATGCCAAAGACTATCCAGGTGCGATCAAGCATTTCGAGCGGTTGGCGGACCTGAGGCCATTGGACGCTCGGCCGCTGATTAATATTGGAGCGGTCTACAACCGCCAGAAGGAGTTCGACAAGGCGGTCGCGGTACTCAGGAGGGGCGTCGGCAAGGATTCGCGATCCCGCGAAGCCTTCTACAACCTGGGCATCGCCTACAAGAATCTCGGACAGCACAGCATGGCGGCCACCGCCTACAGCGAGGCGTTGCGGTTGAAATCCGACATGCCAGAGGCTCATCTCAATCTTGCCAACGTCTACGTCGAGATGAGCAATCATCGCAAGGCGATCGAGCACTACCGCGAAGCTCTGAAACTGAAACCTGGCATGCAACGAGCCGAATCGGGTCTGCAGAGGGCCGAGACGGCGATCGAGTCGGCCAAGGTCGCGATCAGCCGGTTTGGGCGGCTTGTCGAATCGGACGACGGCAACCGGGGCACGGTGACGACCGGAGCTGGCCGCGTGCTTTCGAGTGTCGAGAGGGAAAAGGATCGGGCGACGATTCAGAAAATGGCCATCGAGATCCACGAGAGTGCCGAGGAGGTGACCGTTCAGCTGCGAGGCGAAATGACCGACGTGATCCTGGAACTCGGGCGGTCGATTGCTGAAGGAGCCGATCGGGCCAGTAATATCGTCGAGAATCAGGACTGCTTTCAATCGTCGCTCGGACGCAGCAAAGTGCTCAGAAAACGGTTTCGTGACGCTCTGCAGGCACTCGTCGACCACGAAGAGTCGATGACTGTTAATGGGGCCGGCAATGACGAGGCCGACTGAAACCCAGTCGTCTCAACCCAGTCGTCTCAACCCAGTCGTCTCAACCCAGTCGTCTCAACGCGATCGATCGGGAATGGCCGTGGTCACCCGGATCGCACCTGCTTCGGTGATCCGAACACCAATCGCTCCGTGGCGTCGTGTCGCGACAACGGTGCTCTGGCTGCCATAGGTTCGGCCAAGAACTGACCCGGTCGAAGTTCTCCCGCCACTGACCAGCACCCATTCGGGCCGAGTCCACCTGGCCCAGTCGAGGCGGTTGGCCTGTGGGCTACCGTGATGAGGCGAGAGCAGGATGTCGAAGTCCTGGTCCGGTCCATTCATCAACCGCCCCTGTCCCTCGTCTTCGAGGTCCCCGGTCAGCAGGATTGTTCGCCCGGCGAATTTGATTTCGAGCACGACGCTGTTCGAATTGTCGGTCGATCCGACAAAGTCCTCAGGCGGGTGTCGTACGACGATCGACACCTGGGGGTCCAGCCGTAAGCGGTCTCCAGCCACCACCAGTTCGATCGCCACTCGCTGTTCGGCAGCGAGGTGAAACAGGTCGAGTGTTTCGAGTTGTTTGGGGTTGAGGAACGTGTGGGAGGCGACAAGCGAGCCGACGGGGATCCGTTTGATCAGCGGTGATGCGGCCGAGAAGTGGTCTCGGTCGGCGTGCGAGAGCACGACGGCATCGATTTGTCGTCGTCGGTGGTGCCAGAGGGCTTTTCGGATCGTATCGGCCAACCGGTCGGAGTCACCGAGCGTCCCTGCATCGAAGAGCAGCGTTCTTCCATTGGGGCATTCCAGCAGGATGGCTCCACCGTGTCCCGCGTCCAGCACGACCAGTTGCAGGTGGGTTCGGGCTGTCGGCTGCAGGGCGATGGCCAGGCCAACGGCGATTGTTGCGGCCAGGCCGACCAGCCACATCGAGCGAGTTCGTGGGTTGCGGCTGGCGGCGACCAGAGCGAGCAGGACGTAGCAGGTCACGAGCCAACCGGTTGGAGGTGCCGGCATGGCGACAAACGCCAGGGGTCCGGCGGCGGACGTTTCGGCGATGTTCAAGATGAGGCCGAGCAGGAGATCGAGCAATCGGCCCAGGACGAGGCCGGCTCCGGGCATCCAGCCTGCACACCCCAGCAGAGCCACTCCGAGCCACAGCGACGCTCCGACCAGCGGGATCATCAGCACGTTGATCAGCAGTCCGACGGGAGCCACGAGTCCGAACGCCGATGCGATCAACGGTGCGGTCGTGCACCAGATGGCCATTCCGACAAGCCAGGCCTGGAGTGTCCGGCGAGCCAACCGGCCCAGCGAGCCGTTGTTGCTGGTCACCGGGATCCAGGCGGCAGCCCGCGGAGCAGACCAGGCCAGGGTGGCGACGGCCAGGAACGAGAGTTGTGCGCCCTGGCTTTGCAGGTCGCCGGGGCAGAGGCCGAGCACGATCAAGGCGGCCAGGGCCAGCGAATTGGCTGCGGCGGCACGTCGTCTGTGAGGTCGTCCGGTGACGGTCAGTGTCACCAGTATCGCCGCACGCAACACCGACGGACGCAATTCGGCCAGCAACGCATACAGGATGACACAGACCACGATCAGGGTTGCCGTCGATGTGGGGCCGAGTCGGACGAGTCGAGCGATCATCCAGGCCAGGCCTGCCAGCAGGCCGACATGCAGGCCCGAGATGGCCAGCAGGTGCATTGTGCCGCTGCGAATGAACATCTCGCGGTGACCGCGATCCAGGTCGTCGCGGACTCCCAACAACAAGGCTGCGGCCACTGGAGCGGTTCGAGGCGAGAGATGTGTGGCGAGCAGTCGTTGGCCACTGCGGCGGAAGCTGGCCAGTCGGCGGGCACAATGGTCGAGGAACTCTGGCGAAACGTCCAGTCGATTGAGGCCACGACTGGTTCCGATTACCAGCACGCCGGCCACACCACGCCGTTTCAGCATGCGTTGCATGTCGAAGCCGCCGGGGTTTCGGGCGGGCGAAGGGCGTTCGAGCCATCCGATCAACGACACGCGATCGCCAACCTGCAGCCCGGTGACCCGGTCCCTGGCAATGACCCATAACCGCCCGGCCAACGGTTCGCTGTGAATTCGGCGTCGGATCGTTTCGGCCCGCAGTTCCCAACGAGTCGTCGGTCGCTGGTGCGGGGCCGATCCGCGTGGAGGCAGACGGATGACCGGGGTCGTGGCGATCACTCCTGCGATCCGAACCAGCTGCCGCGACTCGTCGACGAACCGAGCCAGGGAGGATGGTCGAGCCAGCGACACCGACGCGTGGTGCCGCAAGGCTCCGACACAGGCGACCACCATCAACAGGCAACTGGTGGCCAAGCGGTGCCGGTGGTAACGGCGGCCAAGGAGCGTGGCCAACAGCAGCACTGCCGCCAGTGCCAGGTACCCGGGACTCGGGATGCTGAGCCAAAGATCGCAGGCAATGCCAGCGGCGAAGGCCACGGCCACGGCCAGCAGCGGGCTGCGCGGACTTGTCGGTGGCTGGGTGGGTGGCTGGGTGGGTGGCTGGATGGGTGGCTGGATGGGTGGCTGGATGGGTGGCTGGATGGGTGGGTTTGGCAAGTCCATCGGCTGGGTCGCTCCTGGCGACGCGGCCTTTGTGTCTCCCCGATTGTGAGCCTACCAGCGGTTTGAGGATTGGCAAGAGACGAGTGGGGAGGGCAGCGGATGGTCAGGCGATCAGGGCATCGATCGGTTGGCCGTAGTCGATCTCGAGTCGTTTGCGGCCGGGGATTTCAAGTCGTTTGGCGTCCAGGCCGAGTTGTTTCATCACTGTGGCGTGCACATCGGTGATGTAGTGTCGGTTTTCGACGGCGTGGAATCCCAGTTCATCGGTGGCGCCGTGAGCGATGCCTCCCTTGAGGCCTCCGCCGGCCATCCAGACACTGAATCCGTAGGGGTGGTGGTCGCGACCGTTTGAGTTCTGAGCTCCCGGCGTGCGTCCGAACTCGGTGCCCCAGACGACGAGTGTCTGGTCGAGCAGTCCTCGAGTCTTGAGGTCCTTGATCAGTGCGGCGACCGGCTGGTCGGTTTGCTGGCACAGTTTGGCGTGACCGGTCTGCAGATTGCTGTGTCCGTCCCATCGACCGGCACCGCCGTTGGACCCGTGGAAGATCTGAACGAACCGCACTCCGCGTTCGACCATTCTTCGGGCTGCCAGGCATTGCTGGCCGAAGGTGCGAGTGGTGTTGTTGTCGAGGCCGTAGCCGGATTGTGTGGATTTCGTCTCGCTGTCGAACTGCATGACCTCGGGCACGGCCATCTGCATGCGGTAGGCCAGTCGGTAGGACTTGATCCGAGCTCTCAGATTGACGTCGTCGGGATGCAAGCTGGCGGTGACCTGATTGAGTTGTTCGAGCAGTTGGAATTGTCCTTTTTGTTCTTCTCGATAGAGTGCTCCGCCGGGAGTGGCAAAGGGGAGTGGTCGGTCGGGGTTGACGCTCAGTTGCACTCCATCGTGTTCTGGCCCGAGGTAGTTGGCACCATGAGCTCCCTGTCCGCCGCAGCAGTCGGCGATCGGGGTACCCATGACAACGAATTGTGGCAGGTCCTCATTGAGTGATCCGAGGCCGTAGTGGATCCAGGACCCGACGGTGGGGAAGAAGCCATCGAGGGAATGTCGGCCGGTGTGAAACTGCAGTTGGGCTCCGTGATTGTTGTCGGTGGTCCACATCGAACGGACGATGGCGAGGTCATCGACGCAGTCGCCCAAGTGAGGCCACCAGTCGGAGATCTCGATTCCACTCTCGCCTCGTTTCCGAAACCCCACCTGTAGCGGGTAGACCTTGGGCCAGACGTGTCCGTTGGCGTCGTCGGGGACGACGATTCTCACGTTCTCATCGACGAACGGGTTCTTGAGGGCTTCGGCAAACGGAGTTTCGTCGATCGAGATGCCCGAGTACTTGTTGAGAGCCGGCTTGGGGTCGAAGGTTTCCATGTGGCTGGCGCCACCGACCATGAACAGCCAGATCACGCTTTTGGCTTGTGGTGCAATATGAGCCAGTCCGTCGGGGACGGCTGGACCGTCTGCCGCACGCGTGATGCCGTCGTCAGCGAGCATTGCGGCCAAGGCCACGCTGCTCAGGCCGCCGCCGAGGCCGCGAGAGGTGTCGAGCAGAAACTCGCGTCGGTTGCTTGTCTTGGTCGTTGTCATGCCATCACCGGATCGTCAGAAACTCGTTGTGATTCAACAGCACCAGCACCAGGTTCTCACGGGCTCGCAGGTGCGGCTTTTTGGCCGGCGGGATTGAGATCTTCTGGCCGGTCCCAAACGGGGTCAGCTGTTTGGTTTGTTGCAGCAAGCGGGTCTGGCTGGACAGGAAGTCCAGGCAAATGGTCCGTTCGGTGTCACTGGGTCTCCGTCCGAGGATCCTGGGAAAGAGCAATTCCAGAAACCGACCGCTGTTGTGTGGAGTGTTTTCGAGTCCGACCCGGATGTCGAGTTGGCGAGCGAGTCGCCGGGACTGTTCGATGGCCAGTGGGCTGTTGACCAGTGCCAGGGCCTGTTGCGGGACGACCGTTTCGTTTCGCTGGTAGCATTCGTGCGTACTCGCGGAATCGAAAAGGTCCAGGAAGACCATCATTTTTTCGGGAGCGTGTCGGTAATAGATACTGCGTCGGTTGGTGGTCAGGCCGGTGGCGGCATCGAGTTCGCGGCCGCCCATTTGCGTGTCAAGATTTCCGCAGACCCAGAGCACTCCATCGCGCACCAATTCGGATTCCAGGCGTCGCGAATTCATTCGCCAGAGAAACTGGTTGTCGGGGTCTTGTGTTGAAGATTCCGCAGCGACGGCCGATGTGGGGCTCGAGGACATTTGGTAGGCCGCGGAGGTCAGTATCAGTCGGTGCAGGTGGCCCAGGTCCCAGTCGTGGTCCATCAATTCGACGGCCAGCCAATCGAGCAGGTCGGGGAAGCGGGGTGTGCGGCCGTTGTTACCGAAGTCGAAGACGGACGGGACCAGTGGGCTTCCGAAATGACGCATCCAGACATGATTGACACAGACTCGAGCCGTCAGCGGGTTGCTGCGGTCGGTGATCCAGCGAGCCAGTGAGAGACGTCGGCCGGTGCTGGTAGGAGGATAGATTTTGGTCAAGGGTGGGTAGTGGGCGTCGGTTTTTGCGGCGGTCGTGGTAGCAGTTTTCAGGGTCTTGCGAACCGTCGTCAATGCCTTCGTGGCCGCGGCAATTGTTTTCTTGTCCTTGCCTATCTGTGCCTGAGCCAAGGTCCACTCGGCACGCAGTACCACGGCCTCGGCCGCAATCAATTCGGACTGGCGATGCCGTGCGGCTGCCAGCGACGCGGCCTGCTGGGAGGCCCGGGCGTCGTTGCCGAAGTACTTGGCGGTGTCGGCTGCGACTCGTGCGAGAAGGCTTTCGAGCTGTGCCGTGGCCGCGGTCAGTTCCTTGCGAGCCAGTTTCAGTTCCGGGGACGGATCAGCGTCGGAGGGTTCGGGCGAGTTGGTGTTGTGGTGTGCTGATGTCCGTGTCGCCAATTCCAGTTTCGTGACGGCAGTTCGGCGTGTGGTGACGTGTTGGCGTGCGGCTGCGACGAGTCCCTGGCGAACGGGTTCGCGAAGTCCCGGGTAATAGATGACAGGTTGCAGTTCGACGGCGGTAACGGTCAGATTTTGACCGGGCAGGAACGACGGGATCGCAGCCGTGAGCGGGTGGTCCTTATCGGGCCGCTTGTCGTTGCCTCGTTCGAACAGAAACGTGCTGGCCTGGGGTTTGGCATCGTAGGCCAGGTCGAGGCCGTGGGTGCTTGTGTCGAGTCGACCGTCGATCGGGTCGGTACGGATCTGGTGCGGTTCGAAGATGGCGCGGAAGCGGTAGTAGTCCTTTTGGGCGACGGGATCGTACATGTGGTCGTGACACCGTGCACAGTTGATTGTCAGACCCAGGAAAGCTTTTCCGGTGTGTTCGATGGTGGCATCGAGCCATGTGTTGCGATTGAAGAGGTAGTAGTTTCTGGCCAGGAACCCGGTGGCTCGGAGTGATTCGGGAGTGGCATTGGGCAGTTCGTCGGCGGCGAGCATCTGCCGAATCATGACATCGTAGGATTGATTGTCGTTGAGTGATTCGACGATCCAGTCTCGCCATCGCCAGATGTGTCGGCTGCTGTTGCGAAGCTGTTTCTGGTAGCCGTACCAGTCGCTGTATCGCCAGACGTCCATCCAGTGTCGTCCCCAGCGTTCTCCGTAGCGTGGATCGTCGAGCAGTCGTGCGATGATGCGGTTCCAGCGATCCGGTTGCGTGTCGGCCAGGAAGTCGTCGACCTGCTCGGGAGTCGGCGGCAGGCCGATCAGGTCGAGAGTGATTCGACGCACCAGCACTGCGGGATCTGCTCGAGGGGCGTGGATCAGGTTCCGTTGTCGGTGTCGTTTTTCCAGGAACGAGTCGATCGGGTTGCGAGCCCAGTTGTTACGAGTGTCGCCGGGCACTTGCGGTTTGACAGGTGCACGAAAGGCCCAGTGGTTGGTTGGGTTTTTTTCGGAAGTCTCGTCGTCCGGGTGAGGGGTTCCGGACTGAATCCAGTGTTTGAGCGTTGCGATTTCGCGTGCCGAGAGTGCTGCTCCTTCGGGCGGCATCCGCGAGTCCTTGTCCTGGGTACTGACCCGGTCGAGCAACTCGCTGTCAGCGGGTTGCCCGGGTACGACGACTGGACCGTTGTCGGATCC
>CAVOEV010000202.1:0-9200 GCA_963694825.1 Planctomycetota bacterium | reverse complement strand
GTGAACAGCACGACCGTGTTCTTGTCGAGTCCCGTCGACTTCAGTGCGGCTAGAATCCGGCCAATCTGAGCATCGGCGAACGTGATCGAAGCGTAGTACGCCTGGATCGCCTCGCGGGCCACATTGTCGGCCAGGTTGACCTGATCTTTCTTCCGCAACAGCGTCTGCCGAGCACCAGGCGGCAGCGATTCGAAATAACCCTTGGGGACAGTCGGCACCCGGATCGACTTGGTCGGGTACATCTCGAAATACTTCTTTGGGGCGACGTAGGGAGTGTGAGGCCGAAACAGGCCGACGGCCAGGAAGAACGGAGTGCCACTGCCGGCGTGCTGCTCGAGCATTTCAACCGCCCGGGTCGCTGCGATGCCATCCGTCTGTTCCTCGTCTGTACCCTCGGCCGCCAGCCAACTCAGAGTTCCACCAAACTGGCCCTTCCGCAAGCTGAAGATCTTCGACTCCTCGTCGACGTCTCGACCGCGAGGATTGAACGTCAGGTTCCATGAATACGGATCATCGTGGCCACTGGTCCCGATGTGCTTGGGTACGTTGTAGTGGTACATCTTGCCGATCCGTGTCGCGAAGTATCCGTTGCGGCGAAACATCTGAGGCAACGTGACGACGTTGGGGATGTGCTCGCGGATGTAGATCGCGTTGCGATGCACCAGTGTCTGGTCCGGATACATCCCGGTCAGAAAAGACGCCCGGCTGGGCCCACACAACGGGAATTGACAATACGCACTCGAGAACCGGACTCCCCGCTTGGCCAAGCGGTCGATGTGCGGAGTCTTGACCAGGCGGTGGCCGTAGCAACCAATGTCACAGTTGAGGTCGTCGCAGACCAGGAACAGGACATTCAACTTCCGTGCCGCACCATCCGCCGCCCGCAGTCCTTCACGCGATCCGAGAACCACGAGCAGGGCACTCGCAAAACACCACAAAACGAACCGCAACCTGATTGGATTTCTCATTGTCTTCCCCTCGTCCTGTTGCCGATCTCGAACCGGTAGTCTCGCGCCATTAACCAGGTTGTCAAGCAAGGCACTCATCGGCACCCGGTTGGATCAGTTGTCCGCCAACAGGTCACGACGAACTCCAGCCAGCGCATCAATCAATTCCACCATCGATTGGAATCTCGCAGCCGGATCCTTGTCCAACGACCGGCTGACGATCGTCTCGAGCGCCTCCGGAACATTCCGCTCGGGAACCGCCTCCCGCATCGGCGGCGGGTCATCGTGCAGGATGTTCTCGAATGTCTGACGCACGGTTCGTCCACGAAACGGCTCGCGAAACGCCAGCAGTTCATACAACACGACACCCATGCTGAAGATGTCCGACCGCTCGTCCAGAGACGATTTCCCCAGTACCTGCTCGGGCGACATGTACAACGGCGTTCCGGGCCGCTGCCCGATGCGGGTCAAGGTTGTCAGTTCCTGGTTGAGATCGCTGTCGCTCATCGCCGTGTCGTCGTGATCCACATCCGCCACCGTCGACCCCCACACCTTGGCGACGCCCCAATCCAGAACAGTCACTTCACCAAATAGCCCAACCCAGATGTTCTCGGGCTTCAAGTCCCGGTGAACCACTCCGTGCACATGAGCGTAGGCACAGGCCTGAGCGGCCTGGATCGCGATGTCAACGAGCCGCTCGCGAGGAAACGTCTTTTCGGTGACTCGGTCTTTCCAACTGAGTCTCTGCAACACCTTGAACAGGTCCTCGCCAGCAATGCACTTCATGGTGAAGTACAGGCAGTCGCCGTCATATCGTCCGATTTCGTACACCGGGACGGTGGCCGGATGCTGAAGTTGTGCCGTGATCCGAGCTTCTCGCAGAAATCGCCGTCGATCGGTCGCGTCTCTGGCAAATTCGCTGCGTAAAGTCTTCATCGCCACGCGACGACACATCACCGGATCCCAGCACGATCGCAACTCGGCCTTCGCACCGCGAGCAATCGGCTCGAACTCGGTGTAGCGTCCGTGCCCTGTTGGCAGGTCGTCTGGAAAATCGAGATCGGTCGAACGCAGGACTATCTGAGGAAACGTGCTGCCGGAGGCGTTCATCGCTGCGCTCCCAGGTCACTCAATCGAATCCGAACGATCCGGATGTCTTCCTTGTTGACCGAAAATGCCACCAGCAACTCGTCGCCAACAACGATGGCGTTCGGGTACTGCCATCCGTCGAGCTTGTGTTTGCCGGCAAACCGCATCCGAGTCGGCTGGTTCTTGACCACGTACGCCCGATCGAACCGACGGCCATCGGAACTCAATGCGATCGTCAAGATCGAACGATCCAGTCGCTTAAACGACGAATTATTGATCAGAAACACGTCGCCCCCGGGCAAGCGTCCGGTCGCGTGACGGGCCAACGAATCGGGAAACGTCGTCTTCGCTGGCACCGACCACGTCCGACCACCGTCTCGACTCTCGCTTGCATACAACTTCCCACTGTAGTTACGGAACGGGCAGATGATCAGACCGTCACTCAGCACGTAGGGCGCCGGTTCGGTGTAGCCGAACACCTTCAGATCATCCGGCTGGATCTTCGCCAAGCCCCAACCGCTCAGGCCGTCCGCTTCGTCAGTCCGATACAACGCCATCCTCCCCGACGTCCGAGCCTCTCCAACATGCTCGCCGGAAAGCAACAGGCCTCCGCCGGGAACTGCGATCGGAGCCGCGATGTAGAAACCCGGCACGATCCGCCGGGGCTTCGACCAGGCACGAGCATCAACGGTCGTCCTGGCCCATAAAGCGGTTTTTGAATCGAAATTCGTTCCGCCGGTGATCGTGTAGAACGCCACCACAGTCTTGCCCGACACCACGAACCCCGCAGCCACACAGGCTCCCAGACCAGACGGATCCGCTGCCAGTTCCTCCGGCTCGCTCCATCGACTCAGGTCCTCGATACTCGCAGTCGAGAACAGAATCCGCTGACCCGGTTCGTCCTCGCCAATCCGTCCGTTGGACCACATGCACCAGACCGTCTTGCCCTGCCGCAGCAGGTTCGGGTGGTGACAAAACCGGTGATTCGTCTCGGTCGCCGCGTACAACACCGTTTCGCGACTGCCGAGTCTCTTCAATCCCAAAGTTCGTGGCCGAGTCGAATCGAACAACCCGTCGGCTATTGAGATTGGCGGTGCCGCGACCAACCCGCCGAACCATCCCGGTACGACGAACAGCCCGACGAACAGCCCGACCAAAAGTCCGATAACCGGCTTATCCTTGACGATCGCTTCGTGATCGACCCAGCAGCTGACTCCGTATCTCATCGCCGAATCCTCGTTTTGGACACACCTCGTCGCGACCGGGGCATGTCGGGTGAACGGGCTTCCGATTGATCTCAAGGCATTCTACGAGAGACAATCGGGACTGGTAGTCTGACGGCTTCCGATCTCCCCTAACACTCCGTTTTACCACATGACCCGTTTCGCCTTGTTGCTGCCGACACTGCTGTTGCTGCTGTCGCCGGGTCCGTCGACAGTTTCGGCTCAGCAACAGTGGCCCTATCACCCTGTCGGCTCGCCGAGCCCGCCGGAAGTCAACAACACGTCTTGGCCAATCACCCCGATCGACCGCTTCATACTGTCGCGGCTCGAACAGTCCGGCCTGACACCAGCCGACACAGCCAGTCGTGACGTCCTGCTCCGTCGGGTGACCTTCGACCTGATTGGCCTGCCTCCCACGCCCGCTCAGCGGCAGAAGTTTCTCCGAGACACTTCTCCAGGGGCCTACGAAACCGTCGTCGACCGACTGCTCGAGGATCCTCGACACGGTGAACGCTGGGCCCGCTTCTGGCTCGACCTCGCCCGTTACGCCGACACCGCCGGTTACGAAGGCGACCCCGACCTGCCTCACGCCTGGCGATACCGCGACTATGTCATCGACAGCTTCAACCGCGACAAGGCCTACGACCTGTTCATCAAGGAACAACTGGCCGGTGACGAGTTTGCCGAGGTGCTCGGTGCTGGCGAACTTCCGCCGCTCGATCCCGAACGTGTCGTGGCCATGACATTTCTCAGGCTCGCTCCGTTCACAGAACCGCGAGGCGACGAGACACGTCACGAAATGCTCAGCGAAATCACCACCACCGTCGGGTCCGTCTTCCTGGGCCTGAGTGTCGGATGTGCCAAGTGTCACGACCACAAACACGACCCGATCCCGATCGAGGACTTCTATCGCATGAAGTCCTTCTTTGCCACGGTCTCGATCCCGGCACCGCTACGTGGCGACGGGTTCCAGATCGGGGGTTCGCTGCCAGCCGCGTTTTACCGAAAGGGTGAAAAGGAATGGGTCGCGAAGAGACTCGCCAACCTCCGGAAAGACGCCACGGCCGTCAAACAGCAACTCGCCCAACTCTCCGACTCACTCGGCAAACGCATCCAACCCCCACCCAGCAAACAACAGCCGCTCGAAACTCTCATCAACGACCCCGCCACAACTGGCATCACCGACCGCGAACGTGACAACTTCCGCATGCTCTCGAGACGCACGAGAGCGATTCCCTCCGACATCAAACGACTTCAACCACTGGCCATGTCGTTGCGTCATACGTTTGGGCCACCGTATGAACCCGGAGTTCCCACATCGCGAGTGATGCTGCGAGGCGAATACAATAACCCGGGCGACGTTGTCCTGCCCGGATTCCTCAGCTGTCTCACCGGCCACCAGAAACCGGCCGCCATCCGACTCGACCCCTTCAAGAGATGGCCCACTCGCAGTCGGCGGATGGCCCTGGCCCGCTGGATTGCCAGCAAGCAGAACCCGCTGACAGCCCGGGTCATGGTCAATCGGCTCTGGCATTGGCATTTCGGCCAGGGACTCGTCGCCACCCCCAGCGATTTCGGCGCAATGCGGATCGGCCCCAGTCACCAGGAACTGATCGACTGGCTGGCACATCACTTCACTGACAACGGCTGGAGCCTGAAGACGATGCACCGCCTGATGGTGCTTTCGGCCACCTATCGGCAAACCTCTCGCACGCCGAACTCCAAGGCCACAGCCGTCGATCCCGGCAACCGACTGCTGTGGCGGTTCCGACGACGACGTCTCGAGGCCGAAGCGGTCCGAGACAGTGTCCTGTTCGTCGCCGGCCGCTTGAACCCCGAACACTTCGGGCTGCCCATCTTTCCGATGCTTCCCGATAACGTCGCCGATCGGGTGAAATGGAATTCCAGCAAGTGGTTCACTCACGATGACTACCGCTCTCGCAAACGCAGCATCTACATCTACCAGCAGCGATCTCTGAGCATGCCGTTCATGCAGGCGTTCGACTCACTGGTCTGCGAGCAATCGCGGCCGCTGCGGCGCGAGTCGGTCACACCGTTGCAGGCGTTGGCCATGTACAACGGGCTATTCGCCAATCAGGAAGCCCTCCACTTCGCCGCGACGATCCGCCAACAGGCTCCCGACGACCCCAGCGGACAGATCCAACTCGCGTTCCTGATCGCCTACAACCGGCCGCCCGAGACCGAAGAAACCTCTCGACTGATCCGGTTCCTCGAAACCACGTCTCCCGAACCACTCGTCAGCCTCTGCCGAGTTCTGCTCAACAGCAACGAATTCGTCACCATCGACTGATCTTCACTCATGACCACCGCAACACCACCACCCACCCCAGCATTCGCCTCGCGTCGCGATTTCCTGTCACGCTCGTGGAACGGGTTGGGTGCACTGGCTCTGGCCGACATGGCGGCTGAAATCGCTCGTGCTGATGGCGAGTTCACCAATCCACAGGCCGGCCGTGTCGCCCACATTCCACGCCGCGCCAAGCATTGCATCTTCCTGTTCATGCAGGGTGGAGTCAGCCAGGTCGATTCGTTCGAGCACAAACCTCTGCTCAAGACACTCCACGGTCGACCGCTCAACCGAATCCCCAACATCAGCGGCGAACTCCAGGGACGTCTCACCTTTCCGCACTCGGTCGTCGCCAGCCCGTTCCGGTTCCAGCAGCACGGCGACAGCGGGCATCACTTCTCGGAACTGTTCCCCCACCTGAGCGAACATTCCGACCGCCTGGCATTCATCCACGGTATCAAGACCGACAACCAGAACCATGGCCCCTCGACACTGCACGTCACCACCGGCAGCCAGTTTCCCGGCAGCCCTTCTGTCGGTTCCTGGATGACATATGGACTCGGCACATCCAACCAGAACATGCCCGGTTACGTCGTGATCCAGGACCCACGTGGGGCTCCGATGAATGGAGCCGCCGTGTGGGCCAACGGCTATCTGCCATCCGCCTACCAGGGCACGCTGTTGCGCCCCACCGGCACACCCATCCTCAATCTCGCACGCCCGCAAGGCCTGTCACGATCTCAACAACGCCGCGAACTCGACCTGCTCGAATTCCTCAACCGGCGACACCTCGAACACCGTCACGACGTCGGCGAGCTCGAAGCCCGCATCAATGCGTATGAACTGGCATTCCGCATGCAGGCCCGTGCTCCCTCGGTCGTCGATCTCGCTCGCGAAACCGCTCACACCCAACGCCGATACGGACTCGAACAACCCGCCACAGCCGCCTTTGGCCGACAGTGCCTGCTCGCGCGACGCATGGTTGAGCACGGAGTCCGCTACACCATGCTGATCCACGGTGTCCAGAACAACAGCCACAGCTGGGACGACCACGGCAACGTCAAGGCAGGGATGATCCGTCACAGTCGCGAAGTCGATCAACCGGTCGCCGCACTCCTTGAAGATCTCGACCAACGAGGCCTTCTCGAAGAAACGCTGGTCGTGTGGGCTTCGGAAATGGGTCGCACTCCGTTCGTCAACGGGACACTCGGCAAGACTCCCGGCCGCGAACACAACTCGTGGGGATTGGTGATGTGGATGGCCGGAGGCAATGTTCGGGGTGGAGCCCGTGTCGGAGCCACCGATGAGTTCGGGCTGAGGGCGGCCGAGGCACAAATTCCTATCCGCGACGTACACGCCACAATTCTCGACCTGATGGGACTCGATGACCACCAACTGCGTTACCTCCACGCCGGTCGACTCCGCCAGTTGACCGACATCGGGGGTGAGGTGCTGACCGAACTCATCGCCTGACGCGGAACGCCTCGGTCCGCTCGTCGATGATCACAGCAGCCAACTCGCACGCTTCCCGCCTCCTTGCGTCCCACCATCCTCCACGTTGCAATGGAGTTCGACCCGACCGTGCCGAAACATCCTGGAGTCTCACAGATGCGTACTGTCTTCCTGTCCCTGCTGGCCATCACCATGACCAACGCCCTCTCGCCGACCGCCAGTGCCGAGCAACTGCTCTACTTGGCCTCGACCGCAGACAAGGCAATCGTCGCCTACAAGATCGACGGCGGCAACGGCATGCTCAGTAAACGATTCTCGGTCGACCTGCCGGGCAACGGCGGAGCGATGGCGTTTTCACCCGACAAGAAGTTTGTCTACGCCGCGGTCACCGGTTTGCCAAACGATGCTGCCGGAGTCGCCACCTACCGACGCCACAAAAACGGCACACTCACACTGCTCGACACCGCAAAGATCACCACTCGACCACCCTACATCCAGGTCGACCCCAGTGGTCGGTTCCTGCTGGCCGCTCACTATGGAGCCGGTGACGTCACCATGTACAGCGTCGTTAAGGGCGTCGCCACCTCAAAACTCCTCGCCCACATCAAGACCGCGAAGACCGCACACTGCATCGAACTCGATCTCAGCGGCAAGTACGTCTACGTGCCACACACTTCGCCCAACAGGCTCTACCAGTTCGTGCTCGACACCAAGGCGGGCACGCTGCTGCCCAACGACCCTCCGTTTGTCGACGGGCCCGACACCGAACACCGTTACCACGAACCGCGTCACTACAAGCACCACCCCAAGCTGCCCTTTGGCTACACGTCGAACGAGAACGGCGGAGGCATCACGTCGTGGGCCTTCGACAAGAAGACCGGCCGACTGACCCGCAAGGCCACGCTCTCGACACTCCCACCGGGACTCAAGGGATCCAGCCACGCGGCCGACATCCAGATCACTCCCAATGGCCGCTTCGCCTATGTCTCCAACCGCTGCACCACCAAGCTCAAGGAAGGCGAGAAGCCCGACGACACGCTGTGTGCCGTCGCGATCGACAGCAAGACCGGTGACATGAAGATCGTGGGCCACTACGCGACCGGGTTCCACCCCCGAGCCACCTGCATCGACCTGCAGGGCAAGTTCTTCTTCGCCGCCGGACAACGCTCCAACGATCTGCACACCTACCGGATCAACAAGAAGACCGGTGAGCTGAAGCCGATCAGGATCTACAAGACCGGAGGCACCCCGATCTGGGTGATGTGCGCCCGGGCCAACTGACTGGCCCGGCGGATCAGCTGGCCTTCTTCAGCCGCTGTTGCGTTCGCTTGTAGCGACGGACCATCTCGGTCTGGCGCCATTCCAGGAACTCACGCTCGACCGCGTCACGCTTCTTACGGTCGCGTTTGACCCGGGGGCCAATAGTGATCGTCCCGTAGGTGATGCCCTCCTCGTCGCGATCCACCGCGATGATCTTGCCGTCGCTGACCACCAGCGTCACGCCCACATTCGCCTCGATCACCGGCAACCGGTTCTCACGGCCACGTGAGAGCACCGCCTGGTCCTGGGCCGCCGAGCGAGAACCGAACGACGGGATGATCAGGAACTGGGCACCATCCAACGCCGGAATCTCGGCCAACCGAGGGTTCCAGCGGTCGTTGCAGATCAGGATGCCGCAACGGCCCAGGGGAGTGTTGAACGCCCGGCTGCGACGACCCAGACGGTTGTACCACCAGCTGGAATGGTACCCCTCGGCCAACTGCATCTTGTGATAACGGCCACAGATCCTGCCGTCGTGGTCGATGAACACGGCGCAGTTGAACACGTCATCGGCAATCCGCTCGGCAAACCCGAACGCCAGGCACATCTTCAGCTCAGAAGCCAGCCGGCGGAACCGCTTGATCGTCGGCGAATCCATCGTGACAGCAACCCGTTTCATCTCCTGGGCCGCCGCCTCACCGGCGATGATCCGGTTGACCACGTAGCCCTCGAGAATCCCCTCCGGAGCCACCGAATTCCGGGCCCCACCGGACGCGGCCTGGCGGTACATCTGCTCGAGTTTCTTGGAGTTCCCCTTGAGGTCGAACTTGGTCGGGACGAACGAAATCGCCGCTGCACGGATCTCACGTCCCGCCTTATCCTCGCCCATCGCCTCTTTACCATCACTCGCCGACATCAGAC
>CAVOEV010000201.1:0-9247 GCA_963694825.1 Planctomycetota bacterium | reverse complement strand
GAGATGCCATGGCCGATGGACTCGAACAACTCGCCACAGCCAACACACTCACACCCGACACCACACCCGACACCACACCCGAACTGGATCCCGACTCCGCACACGACAACACGCCGATACAACCCGACATCGCCAGCCATGTCGCCGGACTCCGCGAAAGCCTTGATGCCATCCGCGATGCACTCGCCGATGCCGCCGCACGACCCGTCGCCATCGCCGTGCCCGAACCGGCCGTTTCAGAGGATGACGCCAAGAGCAAAGACGATGCACCACGAGTCGAAATCGTTGAACCGGATGACCCCGAAGACGAAGACGGAGAAGAAGAACTCGATCGGATCGGAACCGCCAATACCATCACCGTCGTCAACAAGATCCCGCCCAGCCTGCTCAAAGTGCTCAGACAACAATTCCAACTGATGGAAGGCTGGATGAAACCGCTGCTCAAGAGCAGCCAGGCACAGCAGGGTGAGTTGAAACAGCTGCGAGAACAGATCGAAACCACACTCGACGACTACGAACGACTCATCGGACAGGTCCGCAGTTCCAAGTCCAATCGCAGCTAAGCTCGCTGCTCAGACAACAAGTGAGATCCCCGCCGCCACCGCCCAGACTGGCTCAGGGACTGGCTCCAGAGCCGCCAACGGCGGCGCCTGTCCCACCGCTCAACACAACCACCCCACTACTCAACACCACGCTTCCAGTGCAGCCGGTCGCCGCTGACCACGCCGCGACGACGTGCACACTCGAGACAGAACTTCTCCGAGTCGTACTCGACATACAACTCACCAGCCATCAGTAAATGGTAGAAGTCCTCGCCTGGACTCTTGGCGAAACAGTACTCCCGCTCCCAACTCGTCTTCACATGCGCCTGCCAACCACCCTCCCAGTCCGGCAGGTAGAGCCGCTGGTCACCAGGCAGGTCGCTGGCCAAGTCGGACGATGCCTCAACTGATGCACTCTCAGCCGGATCCGGCAACCGATCGTCCCACAGATCATCCAGGTTCGACAAACCCTCGGGAACTCCCCCGCCCATCTCGCACTCCCTCTACAACCCGACGTGCCATTAATACGCCCGTCACCGAGTCGGTGCAAGACGTAGCGATCACACTCCCGTGCAATCGTCAACTTCAGACCATTCGATAGATTCCGTCACTCCCGATGGCCGAACAGATCGATCCGTCCGGTCGCAACCACAGTAGCGATGCCACCACCAGTGGCCGCAATCCGAAATTCCTGCTGCAGACCGAGCCGATAGTTAACTTGGGAAGGAATGGCAATCTGGCCCGTTCACGGCAACTTGACGCACCAGGAAAATTCTACTGATGAGTGACACTCTCGCTGAGATCCGAACGTTGGACAACCTTCGCGACTTCATCCGTAACACTCTCTGCGACAAGGAAAACCTGCTGGCAGAAATCACCTCCATGACACAACGTGACCTGTCACGCCGCGGCCGCCAGTGTGGCCTGCAGTTTGCCCTCCAGGGTCCCCGCTGCGTTCGACTCGGAGCGATCTGGGAAAGCGACCACAACCAGATCTACTTCTACGACTCCCGAGGCACCCGCTACCTCAAGCTGCAACTCCCGCATCCGGTCGAAACCAACCCCATGCCCGCCGTCTGCTGAATCCACCCCAGACGAGCCGATGGTCAACTTGACGCGATGCGGATTGGGATGGCCTGTTCCGAGTCGGTCTCGGGGAAGTCTCTCCTGAAATGCACGCCGCGGCTTTCGGTCCGCGTTCGTGCGGCGACGATCATCAACTGAGCGACCAGCAGCAGGTTCTGCAGTTCCCAGCCAGGCACCTCGGCAAATTCTCGATTCGACACGAATCGGTCCCAGAACTCGACCTGCTCGGCCGCATCCTTCATCTCCTCCTCGGTCCGCTCGATCCCCACCTGACGCCACATCAGGCTCGACAGAGCGTTCCTGAGATCCGTGAGATGCAATTCCTCGTCGTCACCATCGCCCGGCTCCCAGTCCGAACCCACCGCGGGCACGGCAAAGTCGTCGGCCATCTCCCGAACCGCTCGCGACGCCGCTTCGCCGGTTCGAGCCCCATACACGAGGCCTTCGATCAGGCTGTTCGACGCCAACCGGTTGGCTCCATGCAGACCGGTCGAAGTCACCTCACCAGCAGCCAACAGACCCGGCAAACTCGTTTGCCCACCCGCATCAACGGTCACCCCACCGATCATGTAATGAGCCCCCGGCCGCACGGGGATCTGGTCGCTGGCGATATCGAGTCCGAAGTCGGCACAGACGCGTCCGATATGAGGAAACCGGGAGCGGACGAAATTGGGGTCGAGGTGCGACAGATCCAGGTAGACGCAGGGCTGATTAGTGACGGCCATCTGTTCGGTGATCGCCTGGCTGACAACATCCCGCGGAGCCAACTCGGCAGCCGGGTTGTAGTCGGGCATGAACCGGTGCCCGTTCCCATCTCGCAACCAGGCCCCCTCACCACGGACCGCCTCGGAGATCAGGTGCCGCGAACTGCCGGCGATGTAGAGCACCGTCGGATGGAACTGCATGAACTCCATGTCCTTCAACTCGGCCCCGGCCCGGAACGCGATCGCGTGTCCGTCGGCGGTGGCGATTTCCGGGTTGGTCGTCTCGCGGAACAACTGCCCGGCTCCCCCCGTCGCCAGGATCGTCTGCTTGGCCCACACGCAAGTCCTCGGTCGATCGGGATCGTGCACGATCGCACCTCGGCATCGACCCGCGACATTCAGCAAATCGATCGTGAACGTGTTCTGCCACACCTGCACCCGCTCACGCTCCAACGCCGCCTGCTGCAACGCTCGCATCACCTCACGACCGGTCGCATCACCGTCGGCATGCACGATCCGCCTGTGCGAATGGCCGCCCTCGCGAGTCAAATCGATCTGACCGTCGGTCTCGTCAAACCGCGTGCCGATCCCAATCAACTCTCGAATCCGACCCGGAGCCTCTCGCACTACAGTCTCGACCACCTCGGGATCGCAAAGTCCCTTGCCCGCAGCGATCGTGTCGGCCGTGTGATTGGCAAAATCGTCCAACGGGTCCAAGACCCCGGCAATCCCTCCCTGGGCCTGAGCACTATTGGAGACCTTCAACAGGTCCTTGGTGACCACCACCGCCGAAACCTCATCGTCCAATGCCAACACCGCACGCAGCCCAGCAATGCCGCCACCGATCACCAACACGTCGGTAAAGACATGAGCCACCCGCTTAGGAGAAAAACGGACCAGGTGGCGACGACGAGGTGTGAACTCTAATAGACTCACGCAATGGGCCCCTGACCCGAAACACGACCAATACCAACCGGAACACCTAGATCGTCGTCGCCATGAAACCGCCGTCAACCACCAGGTTCTCACCAGTCAGAAAACTCCCCGCCGTCGGACTCGACAACAACAAGATCGCTCCGGCCAATTCGTGAGACTCGCCGAAACGGTCGATCGGAGTATGAGTCATGATGCTGGCCACGCGGTCGGGCGTCAGCACCTTGCGGTTCTGCTCGGCCGGAAAGAAACCCGGTGACAAGGCGTTGACCCGGATCCCCGACGCAGCCCACTCGCGAGCAAGATTCTGAGTCAGGTTGATCACCGCGGCCTTGGTCGCCGAATACGTGAAGACACGAGACAGCGCCGTGATGCCCGAAAGCGATGCGATGTTGACGATCGCCCCCCCTCGACCGTCGGCCAGCATCGCCGCGCCAAAGACCTGGCAACCCAATTGCACTCCGCCAAGATTGACCGAAAGAATCTGCTCCCACTCCGCCTCGGTAATCTCCAGAAACGGAGTCGCCGAGTTGATCCCGGCTCCGTTGATCACGATGTCCGGACGGCGCCCCGCTTCACCCAGACTCGCAACAACCGCCTCGAGATCCTCGCGAGACGTATTGTCGACGGCATGGAACTCGGCCGATCCACCCGCCGCTATGATCAACTCGACCCGCTCGCCACCACGCTCGGCACTCCGACCAGCCACCACCACATGAGCCCCGGCCGCTCCCAATGCGTCGCAGAAGGCACCGCCCAGAACGCCCGTCCCACCAATCACCACCGCCGTCAAGCCGTCCAGACCAAACAGACCCTGAAGATATTCAGCCGAAGATGTCGACATCGCCTCGCCGCTCCCCACAAGTGTCCAGCGTGGTGACCGAGCCAGCCCCGCCACCCTCAGCAACAGACATTCACTAACCGTCTATGAACTCGGGCTCAATCTTCTCGGGAATCACTCCCGCTTCGTATCCACGAGCCAACAGCATTCGCACAGCCTCGCGGCCCCGCTCGCCGAAATCGAGCGTCCAGTCGTTGACGTACATGCCGACAAACGTGTCGGCCTTTTGCTGGTCGAGATCCCGGCCGTACTGCAACGCGTACGCCAAAGCCTCGTCCCGATGCTCCAACCCGTACTCGATGCTCTGCTTCAAGTACCCGGTCACGTCACGCATCACCTCAGCACCCAGGTCCTTGCGAATCGCGTTGGCCCCCAAGGGCAGCGGTAGTCCGGTCTCTTCCATCCACCACTTGCCCATGTCGACCACCAGGTTCAGACCCTGATCGCCATACGTCAACTGCCCTTCGTGAATGATCAAACCCGCATCGGCCGCTCCCGATTCGACGATGTTCAGCAACTGGTCGAACGGATGCACGACGTACTCGAAGTCATCGCCCAACAACAACTTCAACGACAAGAATGCCGTCGTCAGTGTCCCCGGCACGGCGATCGTCTTACCCCGCAGGTCGTCGATAGACCACGCCTCGCGAGCCACCACCATCGGACCATAGTTGTCACCCATGCTCGCTCCGCAACTGCAGATGGCATAAATGTCCGTCAGGTAGGCGTAGCCATGCAGACTGACGGCCGTCAGTTCGAGTTCACCGGTGAAGGCTCGCTGGTTGAGTGTTTCGATGTCGACCAGTTCGTGAGTGAACCGGTAGCGACCGGTGTCGATACAATCGTTGGCCAAGGCATGAAACATGAAAGCGTCGTCCGGGTCGGGGCTGTGCCCGACCCGAATCTCGATCGTCGCGTCACTACTCATCGGTTCGCCGTTTCTTTCGTCAGGACCGGGTCATTGACCGCCCACGACGGTGCTCACAAGCCGTTTGCCATGGTAGGCCAATGAACTACCATTGGCCACCTTCGCCAACAGCCCCGCCGCCCCCCTCCCTGCACCACCAATGATCCTGCTCACCGCCCGAGACCTGACTCGCCAATTCGACGCCGAACCGGTCTTCGCCGGGCTGCGCCTCGAAATCCGTAGCGGGGACCGAGTCGGCCTGGTCGGACCCAACGGCAGCGGCAAGACCACACTCCTGAAAATCCTCGCACGCCTCGACGAACCCGATACCGGCGTGCTCGAAACTCCCAAGTCCGTCCGCGTCGGACTGCTCGAACAACAACCCGACCTCCAGCACGATCGGACTCTGTGGGACGAAGCAGCACAGGGACTCGAGTGGCTGTTCGAATTGCAACGCGAGGCCGAAACGCTGGCAGAACAAATTGCCAGCGAAACCACAGACGCGTTGCTGCGCCGCTACGACACCGTTCACGCCACGCTCGAACAAAACGCCGGATTCCAAATCGATCACCGGGTCTGCGAAGTCCTCGAAGGACTCGGCTTCGCTCAACCCGAGTTCACTCGACCCATATCGACGTTCAGCGGAGGCCAACAGGCTCGAGCCTCATTGGCCAAAATCCTGCTCGCCGACCCCGATGTGATACTGCTCGATGAGCCCACCAATCACCTCGACATCGCCGCAACCGAATGGCTCGAATCATTCCTGATCCGGGCCCGACCAGCGATGATCCTCGTCAGCCACGACCGCTTCTTCCTCGACAAGGTCGTCACACGCATCCTCGAACTCCGACCCGATCGACTCGACACCTACCCCGGTAACTTCACCGCCTACCGCAAACAACGAGCCCAACGACAGGAACGACTCGGTAAGGTCGCCCGGCGACAACAGAACCTCGTCGCCCGGACCGAAGACTTCATCCGCAAGAACCAGTACGGGCAAAAACATAAACAGGCCGCCGACAGGATCCGAAAACTCGAACGACTCGATGACATCGAACAACTCGACAACTTCCACGTCCCGCCCAAGACCTTCGGCCAACCCGCCCGCAGGGGAGAAATCGTGGTCGAAGCACTCGAGATCACCAAGGGGTTCACGGAACCACTGTTTCAGGACCTGACGCTGAGAGTCGAACGAGGCCAGAGACTGGGGATCCTGGGGCCCAACGGCAGCGGTAAGACCACGCTGCTCAAAACACTGATCGGACAACTCGAACCCGACCGCGGCCGAGTCAAATTGGGGCACAACGTCGACATTGCCTACTTCGACCAGGGACTCGAAGCGATTCCCAAAAATATCGATCTCGTCGAAGTCGTCCGACCACCCGGACAACCCGATGTGACGCCCGGACAAATCCGCGGCCTGCTCGCCCGCTTCGGACTCACCGGCGACATCACTCTGCAAGCGTTCGGAAACTGCAGCGGTGGAGAACAATGCAAGGCCGCACTGGCGAAGATTGCCGCCACCAACCCCAACCTGATGGTGCTCGACGAACCCACCAATCACCTCGACCTCTGGGCTCGAGATGGACTCGAAGCCGCCCTGTGCAACTTCGACGGAACCGTGCTGTTTGTCACACACGATCGCTACTTCATCGACCAGGTCGCCACCCATGTACTCGTCATCGAAGACGATCGCTGCCGACTCTACGATGGGAACTACTCGCAATACTGCAGCTTCCACGAAAACAACCAGCCACAAACCGACACCACCGGAACTTCAACCGCGGCCGTCGGAACATCCCACTCCCGACCCGACTCCATACCCACGGCCAACGCGGCATCCGACAACGATGAGACCGAACCAGGCAAGAGACAGTTTGCCTATCGCAAGGTGTCCGAACTCGAAGCCGATATCGCCACCGCCGAAGCACGCAAGGACGAACTCGAAGAACTGCTGGCCGACACCGACATTCACCGTGACGCCCAGCGAATGAAACTCATCGTCACCGACTACGAGATCGTCCAGGACGAACTCGAAATGCTGATCGCACACTGGGAAGAATCGATCGATCGGAATTGATCGCCTCGGGCATCTCGAGCTATTCAACTGGCTGCTGGAGATCAACCCAACCCAGACTCGATTCCGACTGAACCGACTTCCGCACAACTGCCAGTTCCGCATCGGTCTGTGCACAGTTGACCCGCTGCAACCAGTCCGAGCCCCGGGACACCGGCCATCGGGCCAGCCTCACCGATTGCCCCCCGTTGGACCGCTGCCACAATCCCGACCATCGCCACTCCTGGGCAACTTCCACCAGGTCGCCTCGAAGAGCGTTCCTCTCCACATACCGGCACACATCCAACAGGTGATCCTCGACTTGGATCGGGAACGACTTGAATCGACCCTGGTACACCCGACCGCCGCCGGCCGACTGATGAGCCACCTGCCAGCGACGGCTGTGAGTTGTCCCGAGCCACTTCATGAACTCAGACAAATGCCCGTCATCACGGGGCCACAAGACCAGGTGCCAGTGATTGGGCAGGATGCAGTAGGTCAGGATTCTCATGTTGATCCGCTGCCGAGCCTGCTCGAGACAAAGTTCGAAGGTCGAGTAGTCCGACGGCGTCTCGAAAATGCGTCGACGCGCCGCTGCACGATTCAGTACGTGATACACCAAACCGCCACGGTTGACTCGTTTTCGTCTTGGCATCTGAGAATCACCTGTTGAAGTCAGTCTCCAGTCTCAAAAAAAAGGGTCGGGCGGGCTGTCGGGGTCATCGATGAACTGGCCGTGTGACCCGGGACGGTCCTGGAACCGGCCACCGGCCTCCGAGGGATTCCTCCATCCTCCTACCCCGTCCCGACAGCCACACCCGAAACGGTGCGACGATACGGAACTCGACTAGGAATCTCGCTTCGCCGATGACTGTCTTCCCGGTGCCTCACGGATTGAAGATGTCGTGAACATCATACAAATCCGAGTCCGCTCGGGACGCTTCGGATCACACAACGCCAATACAAACAACTGCCCACCCCATCCAGGTTTTTTCACCACGCCCGCCACGCCACCACGGCCCAGGACCACGATCACAGGTACCTGACCCACCCGATTCGCCGTCAACGCCGACAATCGCCACATCGCACCGCCCGATCGATGCACCACGACCGGACGCATCCGAGTCGGGAACTGATACGCCAGCACGTCAGTCCCCGAATGCTCTCGCTGCAACCTGCGAAGCAATCGGTTGTCCGTCTTCAAGATCAACTGCTGACGCACAGCCCGTTGGACAGCAGTCACCTCGACAGGCAACTTCCCGACAACAGCCGATTCCGTCGCCTCAAGACTCCTTCCTCCACACCCACACCCAGCCCCAGCCCCAGCCGGAATCTCACTCTGACACTCACCAATCACCCAACAGGTCAGCACAACCAGTGACATGGCCAACCACCCAGTCGACTCGGCTCCTCGAAATCTCAACATCGGTCGTCACTCCTTGTCGCGGCCCGCGAACCAGGAAACTTGACTCCACTCAATTTCCAATCCCATCCCACTCGCCACCATCATCGGGCACCCCCAGCACCGATGAGCTCCCTTGCCCACCGCCACCTCCGCAGCCACTGGACGACCCGCTAGAACCTCCCGCTGCGGCCGGAGACTTTCCGGGAGGCGGAGTGTTCTTGATCGATTCGAACAGCGACGGGCCGCCCGGCGTGGTGCTGAGATAACCGGGAAGCAGGTGATCCCACCCGGTGTCGCCCCGAATGAAGTCGTCGTAAAGATCGCCTTCGGGAAACTGGAATCGATCGTCGTTGATCACGTTGGGACCGCCCTTCCAGTCCTCGAGCAAATCCCAGCGTTTCAGGACATACCCGACATTCTGAGAGCAATTGTCGTCGGTCAAGTGGAAGTCATCGTCGACCTGCCACCTGCCATCCAGGTACTCCTGGATCTCACGGAATTGCTGTTCGGTCACCGGCACCCGCGCCACCTGCACCTTGAAACCCGAACCCGCTTCCTGCCGCAGGTAGAGATCCAACGAACGACGCAGGAAGGCCGAATCCGCGAAGCCTCCATTCCCCTGTCCAACACCGTGCTGGCCATAGACGGTCGTCCCATGGCCATCGGTCAGAGCAATGTCGGCGTGGCCGATTTCCAATGGACCCGAATCAATGAACACCAACACCTCGACAAACCTTTGCCGTGTGCCAATTCCGGGAGCCGCAGCAGCGCCA
>CAVOEV010000200.1:0-9264 GCA_963694825.1 Planctomycetota bacterium | reverse complement strand
CTGCAGTGCGAGTGTGCGTTCCAGGCCTCGGCCATTCTGATTGCGAAACTGGGCGTCTCGTCTGGTGACAAGGTCCCAGTCGTCGCCCGGGCCAACAGGCTGAAGTTCAAGCGAATCGTGCGGCCAGGCGATGTGCTTGACGTCCACGTGCTGCTGGAGCAGCGTGTCAATGACGTGTTCTTCCTGAAAGGACGCGTTCTGCGGGACGGTGAAGCCACGACGACACTTGATTTCGTAACCACTGCAACAGCCCCGGAGTCGTAACGACAACTGATGGAATTCACCTGGAACCAATTCTCGATGGTCACACAAGGCCACCGGTCTAAAACAAAAACAGTGACGCCATTCGATCCAAATCTCCGGAGAGTCCTGATGAAGCTGATACCGAAACCGTTCACGTTCTTGCTGGCCTGCGTCGCCTGCACGTTGATCGCGGATGTTCAGGCAGAGGAGTGGCTTCAGTGGCGTGGGCCCGCGCGAACGGGCGTGGTTTCAAATCAGAACTGGCCTGACACTCTGGCTGCCGGCGAACTGGATTCCGGCTGGCGAGTTAAACTGGGCCCCGGCTACTCCGGTCCGCTGGTGACCGAGGATCGAGTGTATGTGACCGAAACTCGCGGTCAGAAAGACGAAGTCGTTCGCGCCCTGGATCGCACGACTGGCGAAGAAGTGTGGGCGGTCGACTGGGCCGGCTCGATGTCCGTTCCGTTCTTCGCTGCGGCGAATGGAAGCTGGATCAGGTCGACACCAACTCTCGACGGCGACGATCTCTTCGTTGCCGGAATAAGAGACGTGCTGGTCTGCCTGAACGCCGAGACGGGAGAAGTTAAATGGAAAGTCGACTTAGTGAAGGACACGGGGGCATCTCTGCCTTCCTTCGGTTGCGTGTGCTCACCGCTGGTTGATGAAGGTCATGTCTACATGCAGGCCGGCGGTGGCTTTGTAAAACTGGACCGCACTGATGGCAGCATTGTGTGGAGGTCAGTCGGGGACGGCGGCGGAATGTTTGGTAGCGCGTTCTCATCGCCAGTGATTGCCACGATTGCCGGCCTCCGACAGGCTGTTGTGCAGACTCGCAAGCAGCTTTGCGGTGTCGACCTGCAACGTGGAAAAGTGCTGTGGTCGCAGGACATCGAAGCCTTCCGCGGAATGAATATTCTGACGCCGACGGTGATCGGCAACCGGGTTTTCACCAGCAGCTATGGCGGAGGCAGCTTTCTGTTCGAAGTCACAGGCTCGGTCGAGGATGGATTCAAGGCCTCGCAGCTCTGGCGTAACAAAGTGCAGGCCTACATGTCGTCGCCCGTTGTTATTGACGGCTTCGTGTATCTGCACCTGCGGAACCAGCGCTTCGCCTGCATCGATCTTGAGACCGGTAAAGAGGCGTGGATCACGACTCCATTCGGCAAGTACTGGAGTCTGATTGCAGCCGGCGACCGGATCCTGGCTCTGGACGAACGCGGCGAGTTGTTATTGATTCGCGCGAATCCAGAGAAGTTCGATCTGATCGACCGCCGCGAAATCTCGACAAGACCGACATGGGCCCACGTCGCCGTGGCAGGCGATCAGGTCTTCGTGAGGGAGCTGGAAGCCATCTCCGTCTTCAACTGGAAGCAGGCAGCGAAGGGGTCTTCGTCGGACTCATCAGCCGCCGAATGATCTGCGAACTCTCGATAGAAGGGCCTCGCTCGTGGCCAGCGAGATATCACCATTGAGAATCCGCGCGCTGAATGAGCTCCCTGTGCGACGGGATGGTGAATTCGTTCTTTACTGGCTGATTGCCAATCGCCGTCTCGAATGGAATTTTTCGCTGCAGCTAGCCGTGGATCACGCCGAGCGACTTGGTAAACCGCTGCTTATTCTGGAGGCACTTCGCTGCGGCTATCAGTGGGCCAGCGACCGTTTACATCGGTTTGTGCTGCAGGGGATGGCGGATAATCGCGCTGCGGCACTGCAAACGGGTGCGCGATACATCGCTTATGTGGAGCCCGAGCCGGGCAGCGGTGCCGGCATGCTTGATGCACTGGCAAAGAAAGCGTGCGTTGTCGTAACGGACGACTTTCCGTGTTTCTTTCTGCCGCGCATGCTCAATTCCGTCGGGCGTCGTCTTCCGGCTCGGCTGGAAGCCGTCGACTCGAATGGACTGTTGCCGCTGCGCGCCACCGACAGGGTATTCCCGACAGCGTACGCCTTTCGGCAGTTCCTGCAAAAAGAACTGCCCGGCCATATGCTCGACCTGCCGGAGCCGGAGCCTCTCGCCGACGTGAAACTGCCGCAACTCAATCGGCTGCCTCGCGGATTTGAGAAGAAGTGGCCTGCAGCCAGTGACGAATTGCTGACAGGTTCGACTGCGGCGCTATCGGCACTCCCGATTGATCACGAAGTGAAGCTGGCGGTGTTTGACGGTGGTTCTCAGGCCGCTCTTGAAACTCTCGACGGGTTCATGACAAGTCGACTGGAACGGTACGCCAACGACCGCAATCAGCCGGAGAACGATGCTTCCAGCGGACTGTCCCCCTATCTGCACTTTGGACATGTTTCGGCGCATGAAGTCTTCGCAAGAATCCTGCAGAGGGAGAACTGGTCCGAGTCGCGGCTGGCCGAGACCTCAAGAGGCGCCCGCGAGGGCTGGTGGGGCATGAGCGAGGAATCGGAAAGTTTCCTCGACGAACTGATTACCTGGCGTGAGCTGGGTTTCAACATGTGCTCAAAACGTGCTGACTACGATCAGTACGAGTCACTGCCTGAGTGGGCTCGAACCACGATGGAAGAACATCAAAGTGATCCGCGGCCTCACATCTACTCACTGCAGGAACTGGACGCTGCGGAGACGCACGACGAACTGTGGAACGCCGCGCAGAACCAGCTCGTTACCGAAGGTCGCATGCACAATTACCTGCGCATGCTGTGGGGCAAGAAGATCTACCAATGGTCAGCTTCGCCGCGTGATGCCCTCAAAGTGTTGATCGAACTCAACAACCGTTATGCCGTGGACGGGCGGAATCCGAATTCCTACTCCGGCATCTTCTGGTGCCTCGGCCGGTACGACCGCGCGTGGGGGCCGGAGCGGCCGATCTTCGGCAAGATTCGGTACATGACCAGTGAGAACACGGCCCGCAAGCTGAAAGTCAAAGGTTACATCAAACAATATGGGCGCCGATCGCACGTCCAGAAGAATCTCTGGGATTGAGAACAATGACCACTGAAGTGACGACACCGCAGATATGCAATTACGGGACTCGGGACGGTGCGGAGTATGACGGCATCCTGTTGGTGTCGTTCGGAGGCCCGGAAGGTCCGGACGACGTGATGCCCTTCCTCGAAAACGTGCTGCGAGGGAAGAACGTCCCGCACGAGCGGATGCTGGAAGTCGCCGAACATTACAACCACTTTGGCGGCGTCAGCCCGATCAACGCGCAGTGTCGAGAACTGCTCGATGCTCTGCGGCCCGAGCTGGTGGAACACGGTATCGACCTGCCCGTCTACTGGGGCAATCGCAACTGGGATCCGCTGCTCCCGGAGACACTGCTTCAGATGAAGGGCGATGGGATTCGCAGGGCACTGGCCTTCGTAACGTCGTCGTGCAGTTCCTATTCATCCTGTCGGCAGTATCGCGAAAACATTGCGGATGCTCAGGCGACAGTCGGTGACGGAGCTCCGGAAGTCGACAAGATTCGCGTCTTCTACAATCACCCGGACTTCATTGAAGCGAACGCCGTCCGGGTGCATGCAGCGATTGATCAGATTTCTGAGGAGCGGCGCGGCGACCTGCACATCGCGTTCACTGCTCACAGCATTCCGACTTCCATGTCCGATTCGAGCGACTACGTTCAGCAGTTGACTGAGGCCTCGCGACTCGTCGCGAATGCTGTGGGAGTCCCCGAGGACCGATGGAAGCTGGTTTATCAAAGCCGCAGCGGACCTCCGCAAATCCCGTGGCTGGAACCCGACATCAGTGACCACCTCAAAGACATCCAGTCCGAGGGAGTCGAAGATGTGATCATCATGCCGATCGGATTCCTGTCCGATCACATGGAGGTCATGTTCGACCTCGACGAAGAAGCCCGCGAAGTCTGTGAGGAAATCGGCTTGAATATGTTTCGAGCCGCTACGGTTGGGATTCATCCTCGCTTCATCACCATGATCCGCAAACTCATTGAAGAGCGCCTGTCCGGCGGCGCGAGGGAATGCGTGGGCCAGTTAGGTCCGAACCACGATGTCTGCCCACTCGACTGCTGCCCGCGACCACAACGGCCCTCGCCGCGGCCGTGAACTGGCCGCTCGGGATCGTCAACAACGTAATCAATTCTTAGAGTCGCTTCGGTGGTGCCGGAAAGAACGCGTTGGTTTTCGAGACGTACGCCGCATACGCCGGCTTCGTTTCCCGGAGCGTCTTCTCCAGCAGTGTTACGCCTGAAATTCGCATGAGGAAAATCGACATCACGATTGGACCAATGGCCGTCCACCAGGCGTCTGATTGGGCGAGCGCCACGAGATACAAACCCCACCACACGAGAAAGTCGCCGAAGTAATTCGGATGTCGAGTGAAACGCCAAAGACCAGTGTCGAGTACCTGGCCGGCGTTCTCGGGATTCGTTTTAAATTTGGCGAGTTGCCAGTCTCCGACGGCTTCGAAGGACACCCCGGTCGCCCACACAGCTGCTCCAACGAAATGCAGCCAGCTCCAACCGCTTTGTGAGGTCGCAATACTCACCTGGAGCGGCAACGAGACGACCCACATCACCAGACCCTGCAGGCCGAACACGACGTAGAGACTCGTCAACGGAAACCAAGGGCGACGGCTGCGCATCTGCTGATATCGGAAGTCCTCTGGATTGCCGAGGTTTCTCCGCGCCAGATAAACGCTGAGCCGCAAGCCCCAGAGAGAGGTAAGCCCAACAAGGAGCCATCGCGTAACGCTCTCCCCAGGTACGGTGATAAATACCGTCCAGGCAACGAGCACGAAGCCGAGGCCCCATACAAGATCGACGATGCTGGCATCACGCAGAATCAGGCTCAGCAGCCAGACAATAACCATCATGCATGCAATGGTCTGGGCACTGGCCACGAAGGCGGCGGTTAATTCGGGTGGCATGGCAGGTTTCGTTGGTCTGAATGGTTGCGGATGACGAGTGATTTCGAATCTTGACTTTCAGCCACCATAATCCGGTTTATCCCAGACCATCTGGACGACACCGACCGCCTGCTCGCGAAACGCCGCTTCGCAGTAGCACAAGTAGTATTCCCACATGCGTATGAATCGATCGTCGAATCCCAATGCACGAACGTCATCAATTCGGTCAGAGAATCGCTGCCGCCATTCTTCAAGCGTGCGGGCATAGTGCGGGGAGAGATCCTCGACCGACTGCAGTCGCAAAGTGGAATTCTGACCGACTGCATCCTGGATCGCGGCGACGGACGGCAGGAAACCACCGGGGAAGATGTACTTCTGGATGAAGTCAACGGAACGACGGTACGACTCATACCGCTTCTCGGGCATGACGATTCCCTGCAGCACGAATCGTCCACCGGGCTTCAGCAGCCGACCGCACTGTCGGAAATAGTCGCCGAGAAACCTGGCACCCACAGCTTCGATCATTTCGATCGAAACCAGTTTGTCGAACTGGCCAGTCAAGTCCCGGTAGTCAGCGTCCAACAGTCGAACTCGATCACTGATTCCGGCCACCTCAACACGTTCCCTGGCTTTGCTGAGTTGTTCCTGCGAGATCGTCGTCGTCGTCAGCGAACAACCGTAATTCTGCACTGAGTGCAGTGCAAATCCGCCCCAGCCCGTTCCGATTTCCAGAACATTGTCGGACGGCTGCAGGTCGAGCTTCCGACAGATGCGATCGAGCTTGGCGATAGAAGCGTCGTGCAGCGTCGACGACTCACTCTCGAAAAAAGCCGATGAGTACATCAGCGTCGGATCGAGGAACAACTCGAAGAACTCGTTTCCCAGATCGTAATGACGGGCGATGTTGTGGCGACTGCCACGCCTTGAGTTTCGATCTGCCCAATGAGCGGCTCTCGCCAACAGCTTGCTCACCCAGGCCATGCCCTGATCGGTCCCGGAAATGCGACTCATATTCCGACAGAGAGCTCGCAGCAGCGCCGTCAGGTCTTCGGACTCCCAGTGCCCCTGAAGGTAGGACTCGGCCAGACCAAGGCTGCCACCGGTAGCGATGTGTCGATAGAACTCCGGTGAAAGAACAGTCCAGTCTGCATCGATTCCGGCAGAAGAGCTCGAACCGAATGTCGTGTAGCCGTCGACGTCGCCGATTCGAATCGTGCCGCCGGTGATCCCTTTCAGTCGAGACTGCAGACCCCTGCGTGCCATCGCTTCCAGCCCCGTCAGATTACGGCACGACAGGCACTCGTCGCTCGTCTGGTTTGATTGAATTGACGCGGACTCAACGTGAAGTTCTGATCGTTCGACGACCGTTGACATCATTGTTCCTCTATCTGTGCGTGACACGCTGTTGAATCGATGTGTTCAGCCGGTGGTGGAGTCGAGTTGTCCTGTGACGGGTGTGGAAAAAAGGGAGCCTTCTTCCACCAGAGACGAAACGCCTGCCAGTAGATTCCTGCTACGACCCGGACCGTCATGAACGGGTAGCGCGCGACCGTCCAAATGACATTGGCCGCTGCCAGTTGGCGGCGGCGCATCACGAGTGAGGCATCGAACACGCGTCCGGTTCGATCGTGAGTTTCCAGTTGAACGATCAGTCGTCGGCCAGGTTCTGAGACCCGCCAGACATAGGACATGTCCATTGGGAGAAACGGTGAGACATGAAATTCCTTTTCGCAGCCAAATCGCTGCACGCGACCAGCCTCACGATCCCAGGTGAGCACGTAGGAGTGTCGCTCTCCCCACGGAGTGTTGGTGACTTCCGCCAGAATTGCTTCAAGCCGTTCGTCGGCGGCATCAAAGCAGTAGTAGAACGAGACCGGGTTCGCGACCAGGCCGAAATACCGTAAATGAGTTAGAAGTCGGATTGGCCCCGTCACCAGGCGGCCGGATTTTTCGAAAACGGTTTCCCGTACGCAGTCAGCGATGGGCCGATCAGCGGCACCGTGGTAATCGGATCGCCGAAATTGCGCGAGGCTGAAACGGCGTGTCGACCACAGGCCCGGAATGCGAAAGATTCGGTCAATCTCACTCAAGTCGAGGTACACGAGGAACAGGCGATTCCTGAAGTCGTGCAGAACGGGGGCGTGACGACGGTGCCGCACGACGCCCTCGTAGAGACTGCTGTGGAGACTTTTTGACTCAAGTCGCACCAGTTGCTCCTGTTCGGGCTGCTGGAACGACGATCGGGCTGTGAGTTGTTTCAGTAGTCCATCCCTCGATGCCGAATTCCCGGCAGACGGCCAGAGCGCTGACGACTCCATCCTCGTGAAATCCGTTCCGCCAGTACGCGCCACAGAAGGATGTACGGCGGTGTCGAATCACCTCGCCGTGACGTGCCTGCGCTTCGGCGCGACGAGTCGTGAAGAGCGGATGTTCGTAGTGAAACCTCGCCAGTTCCTGATTCGGATCGATTGAGTCCTCCTGATTCAGCGTCACCAGAAAACTACGTTGTGACGGGATGTGCTGCAGGGTATTCATGTGATACGTCAAGGTTGGACGCCCCGCATTCGTCACGGGAATGTGGTAGTTCCACGCGGCCCAGGCTCGGCGACTACGAGGAAGGACCGATTCATCCGTGTGCAGCACCGCGGTGCTCGATGAATACGGAAATTCCGACAGCAGTTCGGATTCCAGTTCGTCGGCGTCGCCCAGCAGACGTAATGCCTGATCGCTGTGGCAGGCGAAGATGACCTCATCGAACGGCTCAGTCCCGCGCGCGTGCTGGACGCTCACGTCAGTTTCAGTTCGATGCACGCGGCTGACCGGGCAATCCAGTCGAATGCGATCTCGAAACGGTTCAACCAGACGCTCGACGTATCGTTGCGAACCGCCTTGAATCACGCGCCAGACCGGGCGATTGCGAAGACTCAGCAGTCCGTGATTGACGTAGAACTCAAGAATAAACTGCATGGGAAAGCGAGCGAAATCTCCGACCGGGCACGACCAGATCGCGGCCCCCATCGGTAGCAGGTACTGTTCCGCGAATTGTGTGGAATAGCAGTGCTCGTCGAGGTATTCGCCCACCGTCTGCCCGGCGGGAACACGATTCAGGTCGTCAGCACCCTCTCGATTGAATCGCAGAATATCTCGCAGCAGTCGAAGAAAAGACGGGCGTAGCAGATTCCCTCGCTGTGCAAAAACGCCATTCAGCGAAGTGCCGTTGTATTCAAGTCCTGTCCGGTCACATCGAACGCCGAAGCTCATCGATGTTGGCTCGGTTTTTACATCGAGGTCAGCAAGGATCCGGGTGAAGACAGGATAGTTGCGTTCGTTGTAAACAATGAAGCCGGTGTCGATGTTGTGCCGTTCGCCGTCGAGCTCGATCGAGACCGTATTTGTATGACCTCCAATCCACGAATTGGCTTCGAAGACGGAGACTTCGTGCTCGCGTCCCAGCAGGCGGGCGCAAATAAGTCCCGAGATTCCCGATCCAATTACAGCGATGCGCATCACGCCCCTGTCAAACTGATGATGTTTCACATGATCGTAGACAGATGCAGGCAATTGATGAGCACAATCTCCGGATTCAGTCAGCGGCGTCGGCATCAAGTTCGGTCGGTTGTTCCAGTTCAGGCTGCTGAATCTGATTCAGCGGCAGCTTGCCTGCTGAGGATGGTGTCGGCTGAGACCGATGCGGGTGCAGTGACCGGGCAAACATTTCCAGGTCGCGGAACGACTCGCAGAACGTCGTGTACTGGATTTGCTGGCGCAGCGACTCCGAGACGGCTTGACCGCCGATCGCCAGTGCCGACCCGAATTCGTGAGCTGCCAGAAACAAGTTGTTGATGCCCGCTACAAAGGCTTTTTCATCTCTGATGAAGGAAACGCTCAACCAGCACAGCCGAGGTCGCGTTTCACTGATTGCTTTCCGCATAGTGTCGAATGGAAGGTTGGTGCCAATCCCCGTTGCCATCCAGCCGATGCTGCGAAGCAGGACTTCGGCCATGGTGGCCGGAATTGTGTAGATGTCATGCTCGATCGTGCCGCCAATGGCAGTCGGAGATGCAGCCTCGATTGAAGCCGTCGTCGATCGTAGTTCGTGCAGCAGCCGCATACAGATTTCGCAGGCACGCCGTTCCTGATACACGGCCGCCTCGCCACAAGCCCATTTCTCGCCGATCTGATGCATGACC
>CAVOEV010000199.1:0-9270 GCA_963694825.1 Planctomycetota bacterium | reverse complement strand
CTGGAGCTTCAGTCGATTCTCGAGACGGATTATTACGCGTTGTTGCAGAAGGATTATGGTCCAATCCGCTGGTTGGCGTGGCTGGTGGTTGTGCTGGTGGCTGGTGCGGGGGTATTTGCCGGGTTGAACACGATGTACGCTTCGGCGATGGGTCGGGTTGGGGAACTGGCTGCGTTGCAGACGATCGGTTTTGGACGTGGGGCGTTGTTATTGGGTTTGGTACAGGAGGGTGTTCTGTTGTCGTCGTCGGCGACGTTGCTGGCATCGGGGATTGCGTTATTGGGTCTGCGGAGTGCTTCGATCCAGTTCACGATGGGTGCGTTCGATCTGGCGATCGATGGCCCGAGCGTGTTACTGGTGTGTGGGATCGGGTTGTTGCTGGGGGTATTCGGAGCGGTTCCGCCGGCGATTCGAGCCTTGCGGATGCCGATTGTCGAGGGGTTGAAGGCGGTCTAGGTGGTTGTTTGGCGTGTGGGAAACTGTCGAGTTGCGAAATATTCGGGTTATGCCTGAACGAACTAGCCGATCCAAGGAATGGTGGATCAGGGAGAAAACGATGCAAGACATGATGGAAAGATTGGGAACGACAGCACGGCCGATTGTTTGGGGCGGTTCGTTCCGAGCGGCACTGTTGGCAGTTGGTCTTCTGGTCGCGTTGCCCGGTTGCGGGGACGATCCACCCGAGCCTGACGCGGCGACCCGAATCGACGTGACGCCGTACCTGTTGGCCGAGCTGCCCGAGTCAGCTCGAGAGGTGAAGGCCGTGTACGAGGGTGGTGCTGAGGATGGTGGCGAGGATGGTGGCGAGGTGAAGGGGTCTGAGGTGGTGATGGTTGGCAGGATTGGCGGGAGTCTGGACCCGTGGATTGATGGTCGTGCCGCGTTCAACATTGTGGACCGATCCGTGAAGGCGTGTACCGATATTCCCGGCGACACGTGTCCGACTCCGTGGGACTACTGTTGCACTCGTGACGGTTTGCCCGGCGCGATGGCCTTGGTGAAGGTGGTCGATTCGTCGGGTCGGTTGTTGGCCGCCGATGCTCGGAGTCTGTTTGGGATGAAGGAGTTGCAGACGGTCTATGTTCGCGGCACTGCGAGCAAGGATGAAAATGGCAACCTGGTGGTTTTGGCAACGGCCGTGTACGTCAAGAAGTGAGTCTGGGCCGCCTGGTTGTGCGTATCAGAGGCAAAAGTCATGCCTGAAGTCGATTTGAGGGGACTGGCGATCGATCGCAGTGGCGATTCGGATCCGCGTCCGAGTGGACGTGGTGCGGGTCGGCTGTTGACGCGGTATGTGTTGCCCGGTTCGGTGATCGTCGGTTTCGTGTTGCTGGCTGGTTGGATGGCCTGGGACCTGGTGTTCCCGGCGGTCGATGTGACGGTTGTTCAGTTGATGACGTCGCAAACAGTGGTGACCGAATCGGGTGAGCCGGTCTTCCAGGCCAGCGGCTGGGTCGAGCCTCGTCCGACGGCGATCCGCGTGCCGGCCTTGGCACCGGGTGTGGTCGAGACGTTGTTGGTGGTCGAGGACCAGGCGGTGTCGTTGGGGGATCGGATTGCGGTCCTGGTTTCTGACGATGCGACATTGGGTCTTGCGTCGGCCGAGGCAGGATTGAGTCTGCGGTTGGCCGAGGAACTGGAGGCCAAGGCGGTATTGCAGGCGGCGGAAACCCGGTTGGCTCAACCGGTTCATCTCGAGGCCCCACGGGCCGCCGCCCTGGGTCAATTGGCTCGGGTGATGACTCGGTTGGGGAGTCTGCCATTCCAGAAGCGTCAGGCTGCGGCGGATCTGCTGGTGGCCGAGGCGGATCATGCGGGGAAGATGGCTGCCCGGGGTGTGGTGGCCGAGATTGAGATTGCCAGGGCAAAGGCGGTGTGGGATCGGGCTGTTGCGTCGTTGCGAGATGTGGAGAGTCGATCCAAGTCGTTGACCGACGAGTCGACGGCGTGGCGTCAGCAGGTTCGGGCTCTGACGACTGGATTGGAGTTACTGGCCGACGAGACCGAGGCGAGAGACCAGGCACTTGCGAAGTTACGAGCGTCGGCCGCTCGGGTGGCGGCGGCGGGGGTGATGGTGTCGGAGGCTCGATTGCGATTGGACCGGATGACGATCACTGCTCCCGCAGCCGGACGCGTGTATCAGTTGGTCGCCGTACCGGGGTCTCGGGTTGGTTCGGGACCGACGGTGGCGGTGGACTTTGACGGGAGCACGGTGGTGACGATGTACCAGCCCGAACGGTTGCAGGTGAAGGTGGATGTGCGTTTCGACAACCTGCCTCAGGTGTCGGTCGGCCAGGCGGTTCGGATCACCAATGCGGCGGTGTCGGAGCCGTTGACGGGTCGCGTGCTATTGATCAGCTCGATCGCCGACATTCAAAAAAACACGTTAGAGATCAAGGTGGCGATCGATCGACCTCCGTCCCTGTTCAAGCCGGACATGTTGGTGGTGATCACGTTTTTGTCGAGTGGTTCGAGTGGTTCGAGTGGAGGAGGTCAGGCCGAGGCGGTCCGTCCGCGTCATTTCTTGCCTCGAGCATTGATCCGTTCGGATGCAGCGGGCAGTTACGTCTGGCTGGCCGACCGGTCGATGGGTCGAGTTCGGCGTGTCGCGGTCACGATTGGGGTGGAGGCTCCGGGGGGATTGGTCGAGGTGACCGGGGACCTGGCTGTGGGAAGTCGAGTGGTGGCCGGTGGTGCCGACGGGTTGGTGGATGGCCAGAGGATTCGGATTCGAGGCGAGGAGCCGGAAGCGGCCTACAGTGATGGGGCAAGTGGTCCTGGTGGGGCGGGCGGGAATATCGATTTGGATGGCAGGGCTTTGTCGGAGGAGAAAGGACGCTGATGTCGTTGGTCGAGATTCGAGACGTGGTGCGGCAGTACCACAAGGGTGGCGAGACGATCACTCCGTTGGCGGGCGTGTCGTTGGACATCGAATCCGGTGACTTCGTGTCGTTGATGGGTGCCAGCGGCAGCGGCAAATCGACGTTGTTGAATCTGTTGGCAGGTATCGACACGCCTGATGAGGGCACGATCCGGGTGGCGGGTGTTGACATTACGTCGTTGTCGCGGAGCCAGTTGGCCAGGTGGCGAGCCGAGCACATCGGTTACATTTTCCAGGACCACAATCTGGTGCCGGTGTTGACGGCGTGGGAGAATGTCGAGTTGCCGTTGTTGTTGGTAAAGATGTCTCGAGCCGACCGGCAGCGGCGTGTGGACATTGCACTTCAGGCGGTGGATTTGTCGGATCGGGCCAGTCACTATCCCCGGCAGCTGTCGGGCGGTCAGGAACAGAGGGTCGGGATCGCCCGTGCGATTGTGGCTCATCCAACTTTGGTGGTGGCCGACGAACCGACCGGCGATCTGGACTCCGAGACATCCGAGCAGATACTCGGGTTGCTGGGACGACTGAACCGCGAACTCGACATCACGCTCTTGATGGTGACTCACGACAACCAGGCGTCCAACGTGGCTGGTCGTCAATTGGAGTTGGTCAGCGGCCTGTTGATGGAATCGGGTGGCGAGGTACTGGGTATTGGGGAGCCAGCATGACCCGGTTCCTCCCCTACATTCTCAAGACACTCTGGCGACACAGGTCTCGTACGCTTTTGACGTTGGCCGGTTCGGCCGTTGCGTTGTACGTGTTTTGTTTTGTGGGTGCGGTGCAGGAGGGGATGGAGGATCTGCGGAATCGGCAGGCGGGCGAACGGTCGTTGATCGTATTCCAAGCCAACAAGTTTTGCCCGGCGACCAGTCAATTGCCCGAGGATTACCGGTCAAAGATCGAGGAGTTGCCTGGAGTCAAGCGTGCGGTACCGATCCAGGTCTTCACGAACAACTGTCGAGCGAGTCTGGACGTGGTGGTGTTTTACGGGTTGCCGGCCGAGGAGGTGCGGCGGGTTCGGGATTTCCGGTTATTGAGTGGTTCTTGGTCGGATTTCGAGTCGCGATCGAATCAGGATGCGGCGATCGTAGGTCGAGCGGTGGCCGAGCGTCGTGGCACGGGCGATTCGCTGTCGATTGGTGGTGTCACGGTGCGTGTGGTTGGCGTGTTCGAGTCGGACGACCCGGCCGAGGAGAACTACATTTACACTCACCTGGCATTCCTGCAGCGTCGCCACGGTCGTGATTTGCAGGGACGGGTGACTCAGATCGAGGTTCAACTGGACGAAACGGCGGACGCGGTGGCGACCGGTGTGGCGATTGACGAGATGTTCCGGTCTGGCCAGGTCGCGACGGACACTCGTCCCAAGGGAGCGTTTCAGTTGAAGAGTCTCGGAGACCTTTCGCAGTTGATCAGGATGTCGCGTTACCTGGGCCTGGCGTGTGTGGGCCTGGTGTTGTCGCTGGTGGCGACGACGACGCTGATGTCGGTGCAGGACCGGGTGAAGGAGCACGCGGTGCTTCAGACGATTGGTTTCACCGGTGGAGCAGTGTTCGGGTTGGTGTTGATCGAGAGCGCGGTGTTGAGTGTGTTGGGTGGTGTGTTGGGTTTGGTGTTGGCTGTTGTGACGTTGGAGGTGATGCCGATGTCGGTTGGAGCCGAGGCCGTGACGATTGCGTTTCAGGCCACCGGTCGTCTGGTCGCGGTGGGCGTGGCGGTTTCGTTGGCGGTTGGAGTTCTGGCGGGGATTGCTCCGGCCTGGCACGCATCCCGCACCGACCTGGTGTCGGCATTACGAGGTTCCTGAGGAGCGGCGGAGTTTGATTCGAGTTCCTTCGGAGCCGTCTGCTGGTTTTCGGGTGATTGTCTCGGTTTGTCGTCTGGGACGTCCTTGGGTTGGAGTGCTTTGGGCGGCGTGTCAACCGGTTCGGAATCGGGCTTGTCTACTGGTTCGTCAACCGGTTCGACGGGGATCAGCTGGACATCGGGCAGTTCTACCGGTTCGTCACCTTTGAACTCGAGTTGGATGGGCTCGGCGTTGGGCCATTGGATACCGTCGACTTTCTGTTTCGGTTCCTGGAAGAAGAACCAGCTAACGGCTGCGATCAGGATGAGTAGCGAGAGCAGACCGCAGATGATGCCACTGATGGCCAATCGGCGTCCGGTGCCATTGCCGACCTTGATTTGCGAGAGAGCGATCAGTCCGAGAATGATGGCGATGACGCTGGGGGCTGAGCCGATCAGTGCGAACGGTCCGCAGCAAAAGCACGTGGTGATGAGAAGTACACTGGCCAGGCCGGCGACCAGCGAGCCGATTGCCAGCGGGTTGGTGTACATTGATGCGGGGTAATTGTGGGTTGGGGAGTCGGAGGGCAGAGTACCGACTTGGTCTGGGAGCGAAGGCGAGAAGGGGTTTGGTTGAGGGAGATCGGCCGGGTCGGGTGGGTATTGGGACATGGCGTGTGGGATCGGGGGGGTGGTATTGGGACGGGCCCCTCGCCTGGCGGCGAGGAGAGCCAGTCCCTGGGATGGAGTGGGGCGGCGTCAGGGTGTGGCTGTCAACGATTCCCGGGCGACTCGCAAAACGTTGCCACCGATAATTTTTCGGATGTCCTTGTCGTTGTAGCCACGTTGGACGAGTCCGACGGTGAAGAGTGGCCAGTTGGTCCAGGCGATACTGCGGGAGGCGGATTGTGTAATGGGGTAATTGTCTGCTGGCCACAGCGAGCGGAACTCTTTGCGTTGTCTCGGTCGGGCGGGAAGTTTCTTGTTTTCGTTGGCGGCGTTCTGGGAGGTGTAGGCGACATCGGTGCCGAGCGTGACGTGGTCGACTCCGACGGTCTGGACCACGTGGTCGATATGATTCAGCAGCGAGTTGATGTCACCTTGTCCGCGAAGGAATCTGGAGATGCAGCAGATGCCGACGTAGCCTCCAGTGGCGGCGATCGCCTTGATGACCGCATCGGGTTTGCTGCGGATGTGAGGGTAGAGTTTCCCGCAGGTGGTGTGACTGGCGACGACCGGTTTGTCCGAGATCTGGGCGGCTTCGAGGCTGGTTTGCCAGCCGGAGTGGGCACAATCGGGGATGACTCCGACGCGGTTCATCTCGCCAATCACGGCTCGTCCAAAGTCACTGAGACCGGCGTTGGCTTTTTCGGCGCAACCGTCGCCGATCATGTTTCGTCGTTGGTAGGTGAGGTGCATCATGCGGATGCCGAGTTGAAAAAAGACCTTGAGGTATCTGAGTTCATCGGGGATCGAGTTCCAGTGTTGCGTCAGCGGGACGCCGTTGCCGGTGAAGTAGAGGCAGTGGCGGCGTTCTGATTTGGCGTCGAGGATGTCTTGTGGCAATGCGGCTTTGGAGACGATCTCGGGGATCATGTCTGTGGCGTAGGTGAAGCGAGCGAGCCGTTTGATGAGTCGCAGCGGGTCCTGGCCTTCTTCGCCGGCATTCTGAAAGATGCAGGTGACACCGGAGGCTCGCCACGCGTCGCGGTACTCGCGTTGTTCTTCTGGGTCGGTGACACAGCGGGTCATCGACATGTCTTCGCGGAGGTCTTTCAGTTCGCGACTGGAGGCACCGGCGCGGACGGCTTCGGCGTAGGCGGTCCCATCGAGAGCGGAGCGGGGCGAGAAACCGTAGCCGTCGAAGATGAGGGATTCGGCGTGGAGTCGGAGTCCTCGTTCGAGCGTGCGGGTGTCGGGTTTGAGTATTGCGAGAGCGGCCTGGCGGTCGGCTTGGATTCTGGGGTTGAGAGCCCGGGTGAGCTCGTCAGCGGCCTGGCGTGATTCGGCGGCGTTGAGGGTGGTGGTGGTGGTGGCGGCTGCGGAGAGTGCAGCGGTGCTGGTCAGGAAGCTGCGGCGGTCCATGGCGGTTGACTTTCGAGGTGTTGTGGCAGCAGGGTTGAGGACGAGCTATTTCGTGTCGGCGGCATCGGGCCAGACGACCGTCACTTCGGCCGCGAACATGCCATTCGGGTCGCCTCGTTCTTCGAGAGTCCTGGCGAGTGCGGCGAGTGTTCTGGGGACGACGGCCTGGTGCAGCATTCCGGTTGCGGATTGGATGCGAACCGGTTGATCGAGATCGAGCATTTGGTCATCGAGTCGGATGGTGAGTTGTTTGATGTTACTGGTTGGGATGCGGATGGTTTGTCCATTTCGGGAGGCGATGATTGTGGAGCGAGCTTTTCGGTTGAGAGAGTCGACGGCCAGCCAGTAGAACCGCGAGTGTGTGACATCATCTTGTTTCCAAACGATGCGTTTGGGGTGCAGGTTGCGTCGGAACTTTGCCATCCAGGGCACGGCGGCCGCATCGAGTCGATCCATCCAGTGCCCCTTGTCGGGGTAGATCTTGACGAGGTGTTGGTAACCGTCGGGGTCGGCTTTCTGGAGCGATTCGAGTTGTTTGCCCCAGGCGGCGGCGACGGCATTTCGGTTGTAGGCCTTGTCGCGTCCGCCCATGTGGATGGTGAAGCCGATATTTCTGAGCGAGTGTGGTGTCGATTCGTTGGGGTGTCCGGCCATCATTGCGGCGGCGGCGAGTCGATCGGCCATTCGTGGAGCGACCTGGTAGACCCCGTCGCCGCCGGCCGAGTACCCCATCAGGTAGACTCGATCGGGATCCACATCTTCGAAAACGATGAGGTTCTCGATAAGTCGATCGAACAGCGGATCGATATGTCCTTGGTGCCAGAGGTTCCAGGTATTGGTGGGTGCACGGGGTGCGACGTAGACGCCTTCGACGGGTTTATAGAGTGTTTTCTGGTTGTTCCATTGTTGGTCGTTGACCGCCTTGGGTGCTCCACCTCCGCCGTGCATCGAGATGTAGAGGCTGCGTCCGGAGCGGGGTTTCTTGCCGTAGACGGTGTAGTGGAACGGCATCTTGAGTTTGCCGTGCTCGAGGATACGCGTCTTCATTTCCTTGGCCCGTTCGTGTCGGATTCTTGTCACGTGGTCGTCCCACAGCAGTCTGCGTGCGTGGGTCGAGTCGGGCCGGGTGAGTGGAGCCTTGGCGAAGTCTTGCAAGGTCAGCGGAGGTCTATTATTGCGAGGCTGTTCGAGCCAGGTGACGAGTGACTTGATGGCGGTGGCCGAGACCTTTGAGTCGGGGGGTGTTGGGGAGGTGTTTTTTGGTTTGGGCAGATAGCGGTGCGTGACGTTGACGGCGTGGACGTACTTGGCTGCCGGAAGCCAGGGCATGGGGAAAGTCAGGCCGGTGGGTTTGTAGCTGGTGGCGTAGATGGCGTGGAGTGGGTGCTTGGCCTTGGCTTTCGCGGCCCGTCCGAGGAACCAGGCCCGATCGAGTCGATCTCCGGTCGGCTCGGCGGCACCGGTGAAGTGCCAATCGCCCTGGTGGTAGACTTCGATCCACGAGTGGTTTCCGGAGCGATCGGCCCAGAGTGGTGTGCCGACGAAGCGTGCAGGGATTCCGACGGCTCGGCAGGCGTCGATCAGCAGGACGCTGAGACCGGTGCAGCTGGCCAGTCCGGCTTCAATTGATTCGTAGGGGCTTTGATCGGCCTTGGGGCGAGCGGTCGAGTAGCGAACCCGGGTTTGTCCGAAGATGGCTCGATTGAGCAGCGTGGCGGCCTGGCCGGTGGTCTTGGCGGTTTTGACTGCCGGGGCGAATCGTTTGTAGAAATCGGCTCGCCAATTGTCTCGACGCTCGTTGATGCTGGCGTAGGGCAGGACATCATTGAGGAAGACGGATTCGGGGACCTGTTCGGTCCAAACGGATTGTTTCCAGGCGGTGTAGGCGTAGCGGGTCTGGTCGAGCAGAAAGTCGGAGGTGAGCGACTTGAGGTCATGTGGTGGCATGTAGGCCACGAGGAATCTGATGCCGGTTCGTTGTTCGGCGGGTGCCGTGTCGAGGGCTTTTTGGATGGCCGGTCGGTTGTCGCCAGCTAGTTTGAGCGCGTCGGCGATCTGTCGTTCGGAGACCTGGTTGGTGTTCTTTTTGGCGGTCGTGTTGGTGTTTGGGGTGGATTGTGCGGAGGCGGTTGTCACGAGGGAAAGAGCGAGAGCGAGGGCCAGTGCGGTGGTTGGCTGCAGTCGGTCGGTGAGATGCATGGGGTTCATGATCGGCTCGTGAGTTGTTGCGACGGGTTGCCGTGCTGGGAGGTTGAGTTTACGCGGGTGTTGGGTCGGGTTCCAGTTGCGGGGTGTGAGTGGGGGGTGTGGTTGTGATGCAATCCGGAAGCCGGTTGTTCAGACTGTCTGGCGTGGTCGTTCGAGGTTGAGTGGGGTGGGATGTCGAGATGGTGACAATTCGTTTGCCCGAGGGGTTGGGCAAGTACTGTGATGGCGAGCGTCGGGTGAGCGTATCGGCAACGACGTTGGGTGGGGCGTTGGCCGATTTGGTGTCGCGATATCCGAGCGTCGGATCGCGG
>CAVOEV010000198.1:0-9290 GCA_963694825.1 Planctomycetota bacterium | reverse complement strand
AGGAAATCCGCGAGGTGATTCTCTACGAATCGGCCGACTGGACCTATTACCTGCCTCTGGACGACCCTCACCGGTACCTCGACACCCGGCCGACTCGATGACACCGATGCCCGACCACCGAGACGGCGAGAACCGGATTCCCGATGAGGAGGCGCGACGGCTCTGTGAGGTTATCTTTGGTGAGACGATGGGGTGCACCTCGTGAGGTGATCCTGGCGGTGACCGACGTGCTGGTCGACGTGCTGGTCGACGCCGATCTTCGCGGCCAGCAGTGTTCTGGCGGATTCAGCTACGCTCCATCCTTCAGAACACAGACCTACCACTGACCTGAAACGCTATCATTCGGAGCAACCACGTGGTGAAAAAAACGAACAAAAGCTGGATGGCGATTGTTGGCCTGGTCCTGCTCGTCGTGGGGCTTGTATCGTCCGCTTTCAGTGAGCCGCCTTCTGACCTGTATGACCATGAGGGGGAAAGAGAATCCACGCTGCTTGCATTCGTCGGGTTGACTGGCACGATCGTCGGGCTCGTGCTGTTGATGGTCGTGGCACGCAAGACGACAAAGTCGATGGCACCGGAATACAAGACGAGGGCCAACATTGGTGTGGGAATCGGGATCATTCTTCAGTTGGTGGGATTCCTTGCGTTCAGGGCTGGAGTGGGCGGTCCGCAGGTTGTGCCACTTCTTTTCCTGTTGAGTGTGCCGGTGTTGGCCTGGGGCTGTATGAGTTACGCGGCAGGCAAGGGCCGCTCAAAATGGCTCGGATTGGTTGGCGTGCTGGGGATTTTCGGGTTGGCCGTTCTGACTGCCATATCCGATCAGCATGAAGGTCATGAGGTCGACACGGCTGGCCATGATGGCGATCCGGAGAAGACGTTGCCTCCCAGTTCGGACGATCTGATGGATTCGGCGAGTTGAACTCCGGGGCTGGGGTGGTGAGACTGGGACAGTCCGTGGTTGTTGATTCTGGGGAGATGCGATGCGGCTGTTGCTACCATTGCTGTTGGTCGTGGGGATAGCTGGGTGCGGCCCGGGAACCGAACCGGCAACGGTAGTTGGAAACCGGGTTGCGTCGCTCGTTGCGGCAGTAGCGTTCGAGCCAGGCCCCACGCCGCGGAAGCCCGAACCCAAGGCGAAACCGGTTGCCGATCCGGTTGCCGCGTCCGGGCTTCGCATCGATTTCGATGACGACAAGGGCACCGTCTCGGTCATTCGCGCCGGGCAAGGAGCACCGATTCTCACGCAGAACGCACGGCCGGACTTCCGCCCGTACATCCACCCGATCGTTGCTCCTGATGGCAAGGGCATTTTCACCGAGTACAGCCCCGGCCATCACAAGCACCAGACCGGGCTTTACTGGGGGTTCACCCGCGTCAACGGTCGCGACTACTTCCATCATCCCGCAGGGGGCTACTGGAAGCGGAAGTCGGTGACCGTACTCAAAGGCAAGGGCACTTCGGTCCGGTGGCGAACGGTCTACGACCTGCTCGATGCTCGGGGGGCTCCCATCCTGACCGAAAGCCAGACCTGGCAAATGCGAGCAAGCGACAGCGAGTATCATCTCGATCTCACCTGGAAGGGGACCGCTCAAACCGATGTCACCGTGGGCAAGTACAACTACGGCGGTCTCTTCCTGCGTATGCCCTTCAGGAGGGGAATTACCGGCGATGCCGTCAACGCATCGGGCCGCCGCAATGCAGAGGCCGAAGGCCGGCGCGATGCCTGGGTCGACGTTGGCATGCAGGTCAAGGGACGTGACGACCTGGCACACATCGCCATTTTCGATCACCCGTCGAACAAGGGGTTTCCGCAACCATGGCGGGTCGATGGCCAGTTGGGTATCGGTCCGGTCCGTGCACGTCTTGGAGCGTGGAAGATCGGCAAGGGAGCCAGTGAGACGATCCGGCATCAGTTTGTTGTCTACAGCGGGGATCGAAACAGCCGCAGGCTCAACCAGAAGTGGAGCGAGTTCACCGGCCTGTCTGAACGACCGGAGGTTGGAGCGTCGCCTTCTGCTGAACGCTCAAAGACGCAGGAAACCGATCGGCTTGCATTGCTGGTGCAGGCTCTTGGCAAGACGAAAGATCCTGCCATTCGCAGCGCCTTGATGCGTGGCATGCTGGCTGGATTGGCCGGCAGACGAAATGTCGCTCCGCCCGCCGGGTGGACCGAGTTGAGTGCCGGGTTTGCCAAGAGTGACGCTGCGACCATCCGCGAACTGTCGCAGCAGTTGTCTCAGGTTTTCGGTGACGAAAACGCGGCGGCTCGTGCACTCGCCACGGTGAAGGACCAGTCCGGGAATATTGCGTCACGACGATCGGCGTTGCGGTTGTTGCTGGACCTCCAGAACGAGGACGCATCGGACTTGCTGGAGTCGTTGCTGGATGAGCCGGCCCTGACCCTCGACGCGATTCGCGGGTATGCGACCGTCGAGAATGCGACAGCGCCGGCGGTGTTGTTGGGGCGTTTCAAGAAAATGCAGCCGGGCCAGCGGCGTGCGGTGGTCGAGACTCTAGCGATGCGAAAGCGTTACGCGTTGAGCCTGTTGGAGGCGGTCAAACAAAAGACGGTGTCACGAGATGAGATTCCGGCTCACGTCGCACGTTCACTCAACAACCTGCTGGGGGATCAGTTCGTGAAGGTCTTCGGCAAAGTGAAGTCGGTTGCCAAGGACCGCGAAACGCTGATTGCCAAGTACACCAAGATGATCACTCCCACGGCGATCGAGAAGGCGGATGCGTCTCGTGGCCGAGCCGTTTTCAAGAAGACATGTGCATCATGCCACCTGCTTTACGGCGAAGGTGGCAAGATCGGCCCGGACCTGACCGGGTCAAACCGCGCCAACCTCGCTTACATCCTCCTCAACAGCGTGGATCCCAGCTACGACGTACCGGACGCTTACAAGATGGTCACGATCGTGACGGTGGACGGTCGCGTGCTCAACGGGATTGTCGCTGAAGAAGACAGGACCCGCGTGGTGCTGAAAACAGTCGAGCAGCCCAGGGTTGTCGTTGCCAAGGAGGACATCGACGTGCGAAAAGTGTCGCCGAAATCCATGATGCCTGACGGGCAACTCGAGAAGATGAAGCCACGCCAGATCTTCGACCTGGTCAAGTACCTGGGAACGACCGGACAGGTGGAGATTGCCCAATGAACCAGACACTAATTTTCAGGACGTGGCAGAGCCTGTCGGTGTTCATCCTGGCCCTGTCGGTCGTTTCACTGGCCGGCGCCCAGGAGTCCCGAAACAAGCTTCCCAAGAAGCAACACAAGAGCAGCAACGCGCCGTTCCTGAAACCTGCCGAAGCCGTCAAGACGATGTCGATTCCAAAGGGTTTCGAGGTCTCGGTCTTCGCGGCCGAGCCGGACATTGCCGAACCGATCGCCTTCTGCTTTGACGACCGCGGACGGCTGTGGGTGGCCGAGAACTTCAACTACCAGACACGTCGCCAGCACACCGGTGACAAGGTCAGCCGGATCCAGATCCTGGAGGACACCGACAGCGACGGTGTCTTCGACCGGAAGAAGACGTTCACCGACAAGCTGACTTTCACGTCGGGGCTGGCCTGTGGATTTGGTGGGGTGTTCGTCGGATCGCCACCCAACCTGTCTTTCATTCCCGATGCCGACGGTGACGACAAGCCGGATGGCCCTCCACAGGTCCTGCTGGATGGCTGGGGCATCAACGATCGGCACGAGACGCTCAACAGTTTCAACTGGGGTCCTGACGGCTGGCTTTACGGCTGCCACGGCGTGTTCACGCAATCGAGCGTCGGCAAGCCGGGCGACAGCACCGCCCGGCGGCAGTTCATCGACGGGGGAATCTGGCGGTATCACCCGACACGCAAGACGTTCGAGATCTTTGCACGCGGGTTGTCAAACCCGTGGGGAATCGACTTCAACGATCACGGCCAGGCGGCAGCCACCTGCTGCGTCATCCCGCACCTGTTCCACATCGTCCAGGGAGGCGTGTATCACAAGCAGAGTCGCCCTCACGTGAATCCGTACGTTTACGACGACATCAAGACAATTCGTGATCATACGCACCTGTCGGCTCACGGCGGGGCACGCTTCTACCTGGCCGACACGTTTCCGAAGGAGTACCGCAACCGGTTGTTCATGTGCAACATCCACGAGCATGCCGTCCTGACCGATGTGCTCGAGCCCAGCGGTTCCAGTTTCATCGGCAAGCATGGTGATGACTTCATGCCGACCAACGACCTGGCCTGGGTCGGATTCAGCGTCGAAATTGGTCCCGACGGCGGCGTGTACATCCTGGACTGGCACGACACCGACGTCTGCGGCAACGCGGTGAAGTTTCCCAACAGCGGTCGCGTGTACCGCATCATGCCCAAGGGGGCAAAGGCGATCCCGCGGCCCAACCTGAGAGCGTTATCTGACTCGGAACTTGTCGCACTGCAGATGCATGCAAACGACTGGTACGTGCGGCAGTCGCGTCTGTTGCTGCAGGTCCGCGCTGCGAACGGCACGCTGGACAAGTCGCTGGTTCTTTCGCGACTGGGTGGCCTGTTTCAATCGGCACCCAACACGCCGAAGCGGCTTCGCGCGATGTGGGCCTTGCAGGTCACCGGATGCCTGGATCGCAACAGCCTGTCGGTGCTGCTGGGGCATGACGATGAGTATGTTCGAGCCTGGGCGATTCAGTTTCTGTGTGATGGCAGTTCGGTGAATGCGTTTCAGCACGCGAGCAAGATCAGGCGCGGGCATGTTGACCAGCCAGTCCTTGACCAGTTCGCGGTCCTGGCAAAGAACGAACGATCGCCGGTCGTACGTCTTTACCTGTCTTCTGCAGTTCAGCGATTGCCGTTTGCAGACCGCTGGCCGATCCTCGAAGGGCTCGTGTCGCACGCTGAAGACGGTGCCGACAGGAACCTGCCGCGGATGTACTGGTTCGGCCTGGAACCGATGGTCCCGGGTTTCCCACGTGAGTCGTTGCGGCTTGCCGTCGAAGGAAAGATCCCGGCACTCCAGGAGTTCGTCGCTCGTCGGATGGTCACTGGAAACGCCCCGGTTTCCGTCGATCGTCGTCGTCAGTCGAAGCAGAATCCCGAATGGCAGTGGACGATCCAGAAAGTGGCTCCCGGGTTCAGGGTTCGCAATGTCGGTGAAGGTGGAGTGGTGCATCACAAGGTGTTTCGCAACACGACCGCGGTTCAGACACATCCCCTGGATCGCAGGACACCCAGCAGCCTCGTCCGCGAATTGAAGATCCCCAGTGGCAAGAAGACAAGACTGAGCATGCGAGTCAGCCATCACCCTCACGGGGACTGGCAGCTTAGAGTCGTGGCTGCCGGGGAGGTCCTGGCCGACCAGATCATCGGATCCAGGTCGGTGTCCGACGACGAGTGGCTGGATGTCACCGTCGATCTGACCAGGTTCGCCGGACGCAGGATCAGGCTCTCAATCGAAAACCGTCCCAACGACTGGCACAACGAGTGGGCTTACTGGAACCGGGTCTCCGTCATCAGTGAGTAACCGCCCCTCATCCTCCGGGACGGTGCCGGCTTTCAACTCCGATTTCATTACCAGGCGAGTGGCAATGTTTCATAGTCGGCTGCGACTGACAGCGATTTCTTGTGTGCTGGTTGCCTGTGTTCCGTCGCAAGCCAATGCTCAGACTGCGGGCACAACCGGTTGGCGCGGAGATGGTTCGGGGCGTTTCGAGAGAGCCCAACCGCCGACGAAATGGTCGGAGGATTCGGAGAACATTCTCTGGAATGTCGATGTCGGCCCGGGTTACTCGTCGCCCGTGTTTGTGGGTGGCAACCGAGGCGAGAAGGGGCGATTGTTTCTTCTTGCCGAGCCGTCCAGCGTGGTCTGTGTCGACCCGACGGACGGAGAACTTCTGTGGCAGGCGACGGCCGGTTACGCCGCGGTGTTGAACGAGGCGGAGGTCAAACGCATCGTCGAGATACAGGCAAAGCTGGAAGCAGAGCGCCGCGATGTCCGCAAGAAGTACAACGAGCTGCGCAAGGCCGACCCCGAATCGCCACAGCTCGCAGTACTCAAGAAGAAGCAAAAAGAAGTTGAGGACCGACGCCGCGGGTTCGATCGCAAGTTTCCTTCGGAAAAACGAGGTGGAGCTCGAAACGCAGCCGCAACCGTCACCTGCGACGGCAAACGGGTCTTTGCCTTGTTCGGTACGGGAATTGTTGCGGCCTTCGACATGACGGGCAAACGGCTCTGGGCGAAACATGTTGGTGTTCCGCAGCAGGGTTACGGGCACAGCGCGTCCCCGGTGCTTGCCGACAACAAGCTCATCGTGCACGTCGAGCAGCTCACCGCACGCGACCCGGCAACCGGCAAGCAGCACTGGCAGGCCGAAGTGCCCGCTGCGTTCGGCACTGCGGTGGTGGTGAAGATCGCAGGCGAGGATGTCATCGCGACTCCTGCCGGTTCCCTGGTGCTGGCTTCCGACGGACGTGTTCTCACGGAGAAGCAGTTTCGGATGGCGAGGAACTCTCCCATCGTGCATGACGGCGTCTTATATGCTCACGAATCGGGAAAGGTGAAAGCGTTCCGGTTGCCGAAGTCACTGGACGCCCCATTCACGCTGGAATTGCTCTGGCAATCGACCGGAGCACGCGACTCGCGGATAGCGTCAGCGGTGTATCACGACGGATTGCTTTATGCCGGCGGACGAAAGGGCGTCATCGATGTCATTGATGCGACCACAGGAAAGATGGCCTACCGCAAGCGGTTGGATATCGGCGAGCTGTTTTCCAGCCCGACAATGGCCGGTGGCCTGATTTTCATTGGCGGCAAGAGCGGCAAAACGCTCGTCCTCCGACCCGGCAGAAAGTACGACGAAGTCGCCATCAACCTATCCGGACGTCACAGCAGCACGCCGTTGTTCGTTGGCCGTCGCATGTACCTGCGGACGGACCGGCTCTTGTATTGCATTGGAGAGTGACGCATCGGCAACCCATCCCGCAGCGTGGGTTGCCAGATCAACTCTCAAGCTCACCGAGCCGAGGTGTTTTCCTGGGATTTCCATGTCCAGTTTCTCTGTCAACGGTGGATAGTCTGTATGGACCCGCCGTGTTCTTCGACGACCATGATGCCCCCCGAACGGGTCGGTTATCGTCTCCAGCGAAATCTGGTTTGATGCATTGGCGGTGTTGCATTGAGTATGATGCGTTGGCCGGTGGGGGCTGCCGACGGATGGCATGATGCATTCCGCAAGATAATCACATCGAGAAAATACAGGCCTCAAGGACACTCGACATGACCAGAACCGGTTACGGCTGGATGCTCGTGGCCTTCGTTTCTGTGGCGGTGCTTGGTTCGAGCTTCACTCCGGGTGGTGAAGAAACGGCCATCCCCCGGAAGCCGGCCGCTGTCGGACACCCGACGTTTGTGAGCCCACACGCGTCGCCGATCGCCATCAACGGTGCCCATGTCTTCGTCGTGAACACGCCGTCCGACACGGTCGATGTGATTGACCGAAAAACTCGAAAGATCATCGCCCGCGTCAGTGTCGGCATCGATCCGGTTGGAATCGCTGTCCGGCCTGATGGCAAGGAAGTCTGGGTTTCGAATCATGTCTCGGATTCGGTGAGCGTGATCGATTCCGATCGAGCGAATCCGACGTACCTGCAGGTCATCGCGACCATCCAGGACTTCGATCCGAAGACCAGGGCGACGCGTTTTGATGAACCCGTCGGGATTGCTTTCGCCAGCAATGACAAGGCCTACGTGGCGCTGTCTTCGGAGAACCAGATTGCCGTCGTCAACGTGGCCACGCGTGCGGTCAGCAAGCGGCTGACCATCACGGCTCAGGATCCACGAGCCATCACCGTTCGCGGTGACCGTCTTTACGTCATCCCGTTCGAGTCGAACAACAAGACACAGCTCTCCGGAGGCACCGGCAAGATCGATGGCGACCTGGTGACTTTCGATGCCCACAAGCACTCGATCGCCAACAACAACGTTTTGTCGCTGGGGCACGTGTTGGACATCATCAAGCATCCCAGGGTCCCCGATCGGGACTTGTACGTTTTCGACACGAAAACCGACACTCTCGTCGAGACTGTCGATACGCTTGGCACCTTGCTGTATGGACTTGCGGTCGACTCCAGGGGCCGCGTTTTCATTGCCCAGACCGATGCACGCAATGAAGCGAACGGTCGCTCGGGTACCAAGAAGCATGGATTGAAAGAGTTGGAGAATCGTGCCTTTCTGAACCAGGTCACGAGTGTCGGGTTCACCGGCGACGTCGCGGGCAAGCCGAAGTTCATCGACCTCGAGCCGCTGCCGCCGAAACAGCCGGCCCAGGGCAGGGCCCTGGCGACACCGTTTGCGATCCAGGTCAGCGACGATGACCGAACGCTGGTGGTTTCCTCGGCGGGCTCGGACAAGCTTTTCACCATTGATGCCGCCAGCGGCGGGGTGTTGGGACGCGTGGCTGTTGGAGCGGTGCCCCGGGGGATTGCTTTGGAGAGTGCAGAGAGTGGCAAGGCGTCTCGGGCCTGGGTTCTCAACGCGGTGGCCAATACTGTCTCGGTGGTCGATGTCTCCGACGCTGCCAGTCCCCGGGTTGTCGGGTTCGTTCCGCTGAAGGATCCCACGCACAAGCGGGTCAAGCTTGGCCGCACGTGGTTCAACGACGCCGACACATCCTCGACCGGCACGTTTTCCTGTGCGAGTTGTCATCCCGACGGTCACACGGACCAACTGCTCTGGGTGATCAAGACCCCGATCGTCACCGGCGGCAACCAGATCATGCCTCGTTCGACGATGCCGATTCGTGGCCTGCGGGACACGGCTCCATTTCACTGGGACGGCATCCCCGGTGACCCGTATGGTGGCAACAACAGTGCCAACATCCGTCGCTCGGTTCCGCCCAACAGCAGCATCGACGACCCGGCCAGCAGCACGCGACACGTGATCGACGGTGGTCTGGCCGCGACGATGTTGCTGGACGGAGACGAGACGGTCAACGATGAAGGCAAGTCCGGCGCCCTGTCGGCGGCCGAGCGCGACGACATGGCGACGTTTCTGCTCAGCGTGCCGTATCCACCTGCCCAGAGGCGTGCCTATACCAACGTGCTTTCCAACGAGGCGGAAAACGGATTCCGGTTGTTCCATATCGACGGTGATCTGCAGGGCAAGCCACGTCCCAATGTCTGCGGAAACTGTCATCGCATGCCGTTCCAAGTGAGCACCAACACGCCTGGAACCGGCATGGACGCGCCCACCTGGCGCGGTGCCTACGATCGGTTTCTGATCCTGCCGCAGGGGCGGTTGAACATCATTGATTTCGATT
>CAVOEV010000197.1:0-9302 GCA_963694825.1 Planctomycetota bacterium | reverse complement strand
ACACAACCGGCCGACAAACCCGACAAACCGGCCAGCAACGGCAGTTGACACCTTGGCCATTTTGAGAAGATGATGACCTTGGGGGGTCGCCCCTCTGCCCCCCCTACCCCCCAGCGTCTCAAGGACCGCTCGTGATGCCAATCTCTGTCCGTCGCCGTTCGAAAGGCTTCACGCTGATCGAGTTGCTCGTTGTGATCGCGATCGTCGCGGTCCTGATCGCACTGCTGCTCCCCGCGATCCAAATGGCTCGCGAAGCCGCTCGGAAGACTCAGTGCCGAGGCAACCTGAAACAACTGGGCCTCGCACTGCTCAATTACCACCAGACACACAATGTCCTGCCACCGTCCTATATCAACGGTGGCGAATACCACTCACAAACCTACCTCTCCAACGGCTCCATCAGAAACTTCACCGGCTACCTGCTGATCCTACCTCACATCGACCAGGCACCTCTTGCCGCCAAGATCAACTGGAACCAGGCAACCGGAACGGCCGATTGGCGAGGCCTCGGAGGTGGTGGCAACCAGGCGGTGCTGGATGACATCGAGATTGGCCTGTTACGCTGCCCGTCGGATGCTCGATACGACGATCCACACAGCCGCACGGCTCCGAACATGTACGCGATCGAAAATGCCACCCGAGTCAGTTACGGATTCGTCCACCGAGACCACGAATACGCCGTGGTAAAGACCTACCTGGCCGATCGAGCCAACAACAAGACTGCGTTTGGAAAAAACGGAGCCGCACGACTCAAGGATATTCTCGATCCACACACCGGCACCATTCTCCTGATCGAAACACCCTTCCGCAAAGCCAGCTCCGCCTACGGTCCATTCCTGCAGGCCTACGTCCACACGCACCCGATTCTGCCCATCCAGTACGGAATCAACTACGACTACCAAAACCAGGGTGTGCCCTACTCCTGGGGCGCCGGAAGTCGACACGATGGCGGAGCCCATGCACTGTTCGTTGATGGCAGCGTCAGGTTCCTGAACGAAACGATGCAGCAGTCGATCCTGACCACCATCACCACGATCTCGATGAACGACCTCGCCGAACTGCCGTTCTAACACACCCCGGAGACTGAATCAGCGGCATCTGGTGAGCCAATTCACGGCGATTCCTCAGCTTTTTTTTGTAAAAAGGGGAATATACGCTGGCCGTGACGGGTCCAGATTGTTGCAATGGATCGCCAGAGTCGATTGCCCTTCGGGTTGCGTTCGGTCGAATCGGACACACAACTGACACGGCACAGACCATTTTCTCAATGTTGTTAACGACATCACCTGAAGAAAAGAACGAGGAACCAGAATGAAGAATCTCATCACATCCCTGATGGTCGCCGCCCTGATGGCCGCACCGATTGGCTGCGACAGTGCACCGGAATCCGACGGCTCCGGCGGCTCCGGCGCGTCCACCACGACTGACAAGGATGCAGCTCCCGACGTTGATCCGGAAACCGGCAAGACCCTCTCCGAAGCCGATATCATGCAAATCCAGGGACCAGGTGGCGAAGCCGACCCCGATGCGCCGATCAACGCGAAAGACGGCGGGAAGTAACGCTCCGATTCGCTTTCATCCGGATCACTCCGGATGCGATACGTCAAACAGGACCGGCTCACCAATCGTGGTGGACCGGTCCTGCTTGCTTGAACTGGCCCCGCATCACAACCGACCTATCATTGCCTCGGCCAACACTTGCCGCGACAATGCACCTCGATGCGCCTTCACTTGCCCCAATGGCTCACATACTCGATTCGCCCGAGCCTGCTGATCGCCCCGCTGGTCGCCCTCCTGGGCAACTCGCTCGATGCCGAAGGCCCAAAAGCACCCGGCAAGTCTCGCCAAGAACAAAACACGGCGTTCTTCGAAAAGAAGATTCGCCCCATCCTCGTCAAACACTGCTACGCCTGCCACTCGGCCAAAGCCCGCTTGGCAAAGAAATTACGAGGTGGCCTGAGTCTGGATCATCGTGATGGTCTGCTCAAAGGTGGAGACTCCGGTGCCGCCGTCGTACCGGGCAAACCACAAGACAGCCTGCTACTGCAGGCCATCGAATACGAATCGCTCGAAATGCCCCCCAAGGGGAAACTGCCCAAATCGGTGATCGACGACTTCCGCAAATGGATCGCACAAGGAGCTCGCGACCCGAGACGCGGACCGGTCGCCACCAGTTCGACCATCAACATCCAGGCCGGACGCAAACACTGGGCCTACCAACCACTGAACCGACCGCCGCTGCCTCGCCCACAGCGTCCAGAACACGCCTCGGCCAAGTCGGCCGTTGATGCCTTCCTGATCAAACGACTCGATGCCGCTCAACTCCAACAGGTCGGACTCGCAGACCGCGCCACACTCCTGCGACGACTCCACTTCGACCTCATCGGACTGCCGCCAACACCCGATCAAATCGAACACTTCGTCAACGACGATTCGCCGCTCGCCTACGAGCGACGGGTCGAACAACTGATGGCCTCGCCGCACTTCGGAGAACGCTGGGGCCGACACTGGTTGGATGTGGTTCGGTATGCCGAATCGATCACGTTACGCGGCTTTCTGTTTCCCGAGGCCTGGAGGTACCGGGATTACGTGGTCGAGACGTTCAACTCGGATCGACCCTTCGACCAGTTCGTCCGCGAACAACTCGCCGGCGACCTGCTGATGGCCGAATCGCTCGAACAACAACAACGCCACATCATCGCCACCACCTTCCTGGCCCTGGGAAACAACAACCTCGAAGACCAGGACAAGGACAAACTCAGGATGGACGTCGTCGACGAACAACTCGAAACCATCTCCCGAGGCTTCCTGGCTCAGACGATCGGCTGTGCTCGATGCCACGACCACAAGTTCGACCCGATCCCCACCCGCGACTACTACGCCCTGGCCGGAATCCTCCGGAACACCAAGACACTCAACCACTCCAATGTCTCGAAATGGATCGAACTGCCCCTGCCAATGGGCCCCGGACAGGCCGCCAAAATCAAGAACTACTCCGCCGCCGTCGCCAAACTCAGGACTCGTATCGATACGCTCCAGCCCGCCGGAACCGGCAAAGGGCTGACCCCGCTACCACTGACACAACTCGACGGCATCGTTGTTGATGATCTCGAGGCTGTCACCACCGGCCAATGGATGAAGTCTCAATCGTCCAAGAGCTACATCGGTACCGGCTACCAGCACGATCTCGGTAAACAGAAGGGCTCAAAAACCGCACGCTTTCGCCCAAAACTGCCCCGCGACGGAATCTACGAAGTCCGTTTTGCCTACACGCCAGGCAGCAACCGCAGCGCCGCCGTCCCGGTCACCGTCACCGGTGCCGACGGCAGCAAGACCTTCACCGTCAACCAGAAACAAACGCCCGCGATTCGAGGCCGATTCGTCTCACTCGGACGTCACCGATTCCTCGCAAGCAAAACTCCCGAAGTCGTCGTCACAAACACCGGCACCAAGGACGTGGTCATTATCGACGCCGTTCAGTTCCTCCCCGAAACTCTCGCCAACCAGACACCCACTGCCACCAAAACGCCACCCGCCAACCAACCCAGCCGACTCATACAACTCGTCCTGCTCAAGAACCAACTGAAAACTCTCGAACAACAGGCTCCCCTGCAGCCGAAGTCGATGTCGGTCCAGGAAGAACAGGCGATCCAGGACACGCGAGTCCACGTTCGAGGCGATGTCCACAACCTTGGAGACGAGGTGCCGCGAGGCTTCCTGCAGGTGATCGCGATCGAGCATCCTCCGGAATTCTCGGACACCCAAAGCGGACGTCGCCAGCTGGCCGATTGGATCACCTGCCGCGACAACCCGCTAACGGCCCGAGTGCTCGCCAACCGCATCTGGCATTGGCTGTTCGGCAGTGGGCTGGTTCGCACCACCGACAACTTCGGCACCACCGGCGAATTGCCTTCACACCCCGAACTGCTCGACTACCTCGCCACCCGGCTGGTCGAACAGAACTGGTCGACCAAGAGTCTGCTGCGGGAACTCGTCCTCTCACGCACCTACCGACTCAGCTCCCGCTCCAACCCCATCCAACTCGACCGCGACCCCGGCAACCGACTTCTCTGGCGGATGAACCGCAAACGTTTGGATGCCGAGAGCCTGCTCGACTCGATGCTGGCCATCAGCGGCCGCCTGCAACGGCATCTGGGAGGCTCGCAAATTCGGCCCGGTACCAAGAACGACTACAACTACAACCAGGACAGCACCCGCCGAGCCCTCTACTGGCCCGTGCTCCGCAACTCGCTGCCCCAACTGTTCAAGGTCTTCGACTTTGCCAACCCGAGTATGGTCACCGGGCGACGCGAACACTCCGCCACGACACCTCAAGCCCTGTTCCTGATGAACAACCCCTGGGTCGCTCAACAGGCCGACCATGCCGCCAAGCAACTGCTCGCACCAGAACACCTCGACGACCAACAGAGAATCCGACTCGCCGTCGCCGCCACACTCGGACGACCACCAACACACTCCGAATCCGAGACGATGCTGGTGTTCATCCGCTCCAGAAACGACGATAAGACTGATGTTGAAGACGGAGACACAGCCGACACGAACACGCGGCGGCAACAAAGATGGTCGCAGCTGATCCAAGCCCTGTTTGCGTCCATCGACTTCAGATACCTGCGCTGACCCTCCCATCCAGGCTCGGATGCCGCCCCTCGCGAGACCTGGCTCCGCCCTGCCAGAATGCGTGCCGACGAACCTGAACACACGACCCAACTATGCATCAAACAACAGTCACACGACGCACGGCCCTTCAAGCCGTGGGGTGCGGTTTTGGCCAGCTGGCACTCGCCGGCCTGTTGAACCAGTCCGCCTCGGCCAATGTCCCCAACCCGCTCGCGGCCAGGCAGCCGAATCTCCCGGCTCGAGCCAAACGGATCATCTTCCTGTTCATGCAGGGAGGACCAAGCCATGTCGACTCGTTCGACTACAAGCCTCAACTCGACAAACGCGACGGCGAGGTACTTCCGTTCGACGACGCCCGCGTGATCGCCAATACGGGCAAGCGAGGCAGCCAGCAACGGCTCAAGAAACCGCTCTGGAAGTTCCGGCAGTACGGCGAATCCGGCCGGTTTGTCTCGGACCTGTTCCCCGAAACCGCACGCCACGCCGATAAACTCTGCCTGCTGCACTCGATGCACACCGAAGGAGTCGCTCACGGCCCGGCCACTCTGTTCCTGCACTGCGGATCGACCAACTTTGTCCGACCGTCAATGGGTGCCTGGATCAACTACGGGTTGGGAAGCGAAAATGACAATCTGCCCGGCTTTGTCTCCATCTGCCCGTCTCCGGGCAACGGCGGAGCACGCAACTACGGTAGCGCCTTCCTGCCACCCGTCTTTCAGGCCACGACCATGGGCACCGCCGGTGGCCCGGCCGCCGATGCGAAAATCCGAGACCTCGTCAACTCGCGACTCCCACGACAGCAACAACGACAACAATTCGAACTGCTCCGTTCCATCAACAACGGACAACTCCCAAAACACACCACCGATACCGAACTCGAAGCCGTCATCAACAGCTTTGAACTCGCCTGGCGCATGCAAAGCCATGCCCCCGATCTCCTCGACCTCGCAAACGAAACCGCCGCCACCCAGGCTCTCTACGGAATCAACCAGGACCCGACCGACAACTTCGGCCGCCAGTGCCTGACGGCCCGACGACTCAGCGAAGCCGGAGTCCGCTACATCCAGGTTACCTACGGCGATGGCTCGCCCAACCCCGCCTGGGATCAACACTCCAACCTGCCCAAACACGAAGAACACGCCCGGCGAGTCGATAAACCCATCGCCGGATTGCTCGAAGATCTGCAGCAACGAGGACTCCTGGACGACACCATCGTCTGGTGGGGTGCCGAGTTCGGACGGACACCCTACGCACAGAACAACGGGACCGGCAGAGACCATAACCCGGGTGGATTCACCGTGTGGTTGGCCGGAGGCGGACTGAAGGCGGGGTTTGCCTACGGTCGGACCGATGAGTTCGGACACGCCGCGATCGAAAACAAGATCCACATGCACGACCTGCATGCCACCCTGCTCCATCAACTCGGAATCGATCACCTGCAACTCACCTATCGCTACTCGGGACGTGACTTTCGCCTCACCGATGTCCACGGCGAAGTCGTTCACGAACTGTTCAGCTAGCCCACACCGCCATCAAGGATCCAACAGGATGCTGCTGAAACTGCTGATCCTGTTCATCGTTCTCCCGTTGCTGGATCTCTGGCTGCTGTTCACCTTGGCCAATGGCATTGTCAGCCTTGGCACCACCATCGGACTGGTCGTCGGGACGGGCATCATCGGAGCACACCTCGCACGGCGACAGGGACTGGCAGCCTGGCAGAACTTCCATTCCGAATTCAATCGAGGCACACTGCCGGCCGATACGATGCTCGACGGAGTCTTGATCCTGCTGGCCGGTGCCGTGCTGATCACTCCCGGACTGATCACCGACGCCATCGGACTCGCACTGCTCGTGCCGCCAATACGCCGGCTTGTCCGAACACGACTGGTCAACAGGATGATGTCAAAAATCCAGATCCATGCCGTCGCCTCACCGCATTACCCCGGTGACACCGACCCAATTCGCCCGGTCGACGCCGCGGTAATCGACGCGGAATTCCAACGACATGACGACGACGCGGTACACTGAATGGACACCCAACCCACTCGTTCTGACCAAACACGATGAATCGACCCGAACCTCACTCGCCGATCGCCCGGGCACTCTCGCGACGCACACTGCTCGTCGCCGGAACCACCAGCCTCTATGGACTCGATGCCAACCTGTTGCAGGCGGCAGCCGCCAACCAGTCCACCGCCAACCAGTCCGGCCAACGACCGGCTCGCTCCACCATCCTCATCTGGCTCTCCGGCGGCACGTCACACATCGACACCTTCGACCTAAAACCCGACGCCCCCCGCGAGTTCCGCGGACCGTTCGCACCGATCGATACCTCAGCCCCAGGTGTCCAAATCAGCGAGCACCTGCCGATGCTCGCCCGGCAGGCCCACAACTTTGCCATCATCCGCTCGCTCGGACACTTCCGCCGTGGCACCGGCGACCACCACGCCGGCTACTACTACAACCTCACCGGCAAGGCCCCCGACAACAGCTTCCGACAACTGCTCAACTCGCGTACACCAAGAAAAACCGACTGGCCCTTCATCGGCAGCGTCGTCGGTCAGCAAATGCCGCCGCACCCCTACCTGCCCCAGGCCGTCTCGCTGCCAATCAAACCCGGTGCCCCCCAATACACTCGACCCGGCCAGTTCGCCGCCAACCTCGGCATCATCCACGACCCCGTCTACGTCGATGGCGACGTCGACAACCCGCTCAAGTTCACAGCACCCGCACTGTCACTCAACGGCGACATCACCCTCGATCGACTCAAGCACCGACGCGGACTCCTCGAAACTCTCGACACCGCCACCCAACGACTCGACAACTCACACTCCACTCTCGATTGGTCGATTCACCAACAACGAGCCTTCAGCTTCCTCGGCTCACAAGCCACCCGAAACGCCTTCGATATCGCCGCCGAACCCCAGGCGATCCGTGACCGCTACGGGGACGACCTGAACGCCATGAGTATGCTGATGGCCCGAAGATTGGTCGAAGTCGGTGTCCCCTTTGTGTCGGTCTTCTGGAAAGGCGACAAGAAGGCCGCCGATCAACTCAACTGCAAAAGCGGCGGCGGCTGGGACACTCATGGCAACAACTTCGTCTGCCTCGAAAAATACCTGCTGCCAAAATTCGATCGGCCCTTCTCCGCACTGCTCGAAGACCTCGACGCCCGAGGACTTCTCGATCAGACACTCGTGATGGTCAACAGCGAGATGGGTCGTAAGCCGAAAATCGGAGACCCCCGCTCGGGTGGTGTCGCCGGAGCCGGACGGGATCACTGGACGCATGCCCAGAGTATCCTGTTGGCTGGCGGAGGCATCCGAGGCGGACAAGCCTATGGGTCCTCGGACAAGATCGCTGCCTACCCCGCCGACAAACCGGTCGCTCCAGAAGATGTCGCCAAGACCGTCTACCACGCCATGGGCCTGGGGAACCCCGAAACGACAGACAACCAGGGCCGACCCTACCGGATCCTCGAAGAAGGCGAACCGCTGACCGATTTGTTCTAGCGGCCTCGCAGCCAAGACCGCTCGACCGCCAACGTGAACTCGTTGGCCAATCGACGTGCGTCGCCCAATGGACCCTCACCCACCCGGCCTCGCAACTCGGCTCGCAACGCACCACGACGAATCGGATCTCCCGCCAATCCGATCGCCTTCGAGACATACTCGGCTCGAGACGTCCCGACAAGATCGCCCAGGCCGACTCGTGACAAAAACGAAGCACTCTGGCGACCACACATCCGGTCACCAGCCCACGTCACCACCGGCACACCCATCCACAAGGCCTCGCAAGTGGTCAACCCGCCACTGAACGGAAATGGATCCAACCCAATATCGATTTCACCATAACCCGCCAATAACTCACGATGACTCACCCAACCCCGACACTCGACCCGCTCCCTCTCGACGCCCGCCTCGGACAACATCCCAACAACCCGATCGGCAACCCGGCTGTCGTCCAGGCCCCGGCTCCGAAGTACCAGCCGTGACCCCGGTATCCTCGACAGGATCTCCGCCCAGGTCGACAGCACCCCGTGGTTCGTCTTGTCCAGCTTGTTGAAGCTGCCAAAGACAATCGCTTCGGACTCGGGACGACCGACCACATCCGGACAATCCGTCGGCGGCAGGTAACTGATGTGACCCCCCTCCAACCGCTCGATCCGCTCGCTGAAATACCGCTCGGATCCCACCGGCACCAGCACCTCGTCAGCCAGCAACACGTCGATCGCCGGCAGACCGGTCGTCGACGGATACCCGATCCAGGTCATCTGCAATGGGGCCGGACGGCGAGCGAACACGCCCAGGCGATGGCGGCCGGTGTGGCCCGCCAGGTCGATCAACACGTCGACCCCAGCCGCCTCGACCCACTCGGCCACCAACTCGTCACTGCGACCTCGAATGTCAAACCACTCGAACGACACCGAACGGAACCGGTCGGTGAAGGCGTCGACCTGGATCCGGTCACTGAAACAGACCGCCTGTAACCGATCCGGATCCAACGCCTCGAATGCACCCAGCAGGAATCGCCCCACCGGATGTTGACCGAAGTCCGGAGACACAAAACCGACCCGGATCGGAGACTCCGGCTGACGCTCGCTCGACACTCGCGGACGATTCGACTCCAACTGCCCCCACAGACCAAGTGACGACTGGCGGTGT